>JBKGHK010000026.1:0-32070 GCA_046520375.1 Pyxidicoccus sp. 3LFB2 | reverse complement strand
CGTGCGAGGCCCTGGCCCGGGCCCTGTCCCCCGGCCAGGTTCGCCGCGACGCGGACACGCTCGCCGCCTACGCGCGCGACGAGTCCGACAGCGGCGTGTACCCGCCGGACGCCGTCGTCTTCCCGGAGGACACCGCGCAGGTGTCGTCCGTCTTCAAGATTTGTGGCGCGCACGGCGTGCCCTTCACGCCCTGCGGGGCGCGCAGCGGGAAGAGCGGGGGCTCGCTGCCCCTGCGCGGCGGCATGGCGGTGAGCCTGGAGCGGATGAAGCGCATCCGCTCCATCTCCGTGGAGGACCTGACGGCGGTGGTGGAGCCCGGCGTGGTGACGGGCGACTTGATGAAGGCGGTGGAGGCGGTGGGCCTCTTCTATCCGCCGGACCCGAACTCGTGGGAGTTCTGCACGCTGGGAGGCAACGTGGCGGAGAACGCCGGGGGCCCGCGCGCGCTGAAGTACGGCGTCACCCGCGACTACGTCATCGGCCTGGAGTGGGTGCTGCCGGACGGTGAAGTCGTCCGCGTGGGGCGCCGCACCATCAAGGGCGTGGCCGGCTATGACCTCGTGGGCCTCTTCGTCGGCTCGGAGGGCACGCTGGGCGTGGCCACGGAAATCACCCTGCAGCTCATCCCCCTGCCGCGCCGGGTGATGACCGCGCTGGTGGTGTTCCCCTCCGTGCTGGACGCGGCGCGCGGCGTGTCCGCGGTGCTCGCCGCCGGCATCCTCCCGCGCTGCCTGGAGCTCATCGACGACGTGGCCCTGCGCGCGGTGGACGGCCGGGGCTTCCGCTTCCCGCCGGGCGCCGGCGCCGCCGTCATCGTCGAGGTCGACGGCAACCACGAAGAGGGCCTGCTCGCCGAGCTCTCGGAGCTGGGGGACCTCTGCGCGCGGCAGGGGGCCACGCAGACGCTGGTGGCCCAGGACGACTCGCAGCGCGAGAAGCTCTGGGCCGCGCGTCGCTCCATTTCCCCGGCGCTCCGGGCCCTCAAGCCTCACAAGATTTCCGAGGACATCGTCGTGCCCCGCTCCCGGATTCCGGAAATCATCGAGCGGCTGAAGGCCCTGGGCGCGGAGCTGGGCCTGACGGTGGCCACGTACGGCCACGCGGGCGACGGAAACCTCCACGCCAACATCCTCTATGAGGGCCCGCACCAAAGGGCGCTGGTGGAGGAGGCCCTGCGCCGCATGCTGGTGATGACGGTGGAGCTGGGCGGCACGATCACAGGCGAGCATGGTGTAGGCCACGCCAAGCGGGAATATTTGTCGCTGGAGCAGCAGCCGGCGCTCATCGACCTGCAGCGGCGGCTCAAGGCCTTCTTCGACCCATCAGGCCTTCTCAATCCCGAGAAAATGTTCCCCGCTCCCGAGCGTTCTTAATTCGTAGCCGGATTGGGCTCATTTTCGCCGGGCCGTCACGCCCCTTACCTTCCAAGTGCCGGGAAGGCCTGGAGATTGACGGCCCTGTGACACGGGTGAGAGGCGGAAATGCCCTCTGACTTCGGAATGAGAAACCCTTTCGCCCGTTGCGCGTCTCAGTAACAGGTGGACGCGGAGCGGCGGGGGACAGCGCGTCCGGCATCGAACGGAGGACGGGAAATCATGGCCAATTCGACGAAGTACGCGGCCGAGGGCCTGTCGCACTACCTGCGCAACCTCGGTGGGCACCAGCAGCTCACGCGCGAGCAGGAGTACGAGCTGGCTCGGCGCGCTCGGAAGGGAGATGAGTCCGCGCGACAGACGCTCGCCAGCTCCAATCTGGCCTTCGTGGTCGCCGTGGCGAAGAAGTTCGCCAACCGCGGCGCGCGCCTGGACGACCTCGTCCAGGAGGGCAACGTGGGTCTCATGAAGGCGATTGAGCACTTCGACCCCAAGAAGAACGTGCGCTTCGCCACCTATGCGGTCTGGTGGATTCGCGCCTACATCACCCGCTACCTGAAGGACAACCGCAGCCAGGTGCGCGGCGGCGAGGCGGAGCGGGGCAGCATGGTGGACTTCTCGCTGGACGCCACCATCGACGAGGAGGGCGAGACGACCTTCCTGGACCGCATCGAGGACGGCGGGCCCTCTCCGCAGCAGGTCTACCTGTCGCGCGAGCAGGACACGGAAATCCAGGAGGCCCTGGCCAAGGTCCGCAAGCGCATTGGCGACCTCGGCTGGGACATCCTCACGGAGCGGCTCACCCAGGACAAGCCGCTCACCCTGGAAGAGCTGGGCCAGCGCTGGGGCGTGTCGCGCGAGCGCGTGCGCCAGGTGGAGCTGAAGACGAAGAACTTCCTCGAGCGCTACCTCTCGGCGTTCAATGAGAACGAGGAGTTCGCGGACGAGGCGGCTTCGGCCGACGCGGCCTGAGCCGCGAGACAGCCCCCCACCCGGGGAGACGCCCCACCAGGGCGGGACTGGACGGGTTCTCACCCGACCGGCCCCGCCCTTGTTTTTGGTAATGAACGGTGGGCGGGTTGGTTTGCGTACAAGCGAGCGTGCGTGCTAAACCCACCCGCCATGCGCCTGATTTTGCTTGCGTTGTGCCTGCTCGGCGCCCTGCCTGCCAGGGCAGCGGACCCCGGACTGCTGGCCACGCTGGACTCGCTCTATGAGAAGCGCGCCGACCCGGCCGCGCTGAAGGAGCTGGAGGCCGAGCTGAAGAAGGCCCTCGACGCCGCCCCGGAGGACTACGAGGTGGCCTGGCGCAAGGCCCGCATCCTCCACTGGCAGGCCGACGGTGCCCGGGACGAGCGGCTGAAGAAGTCGCTGGGCCGGCAGACCTGGGACGCCGGGGAGCGGGCCGTGAAGCTCGCCCCGGAGCGCGTGGAGGGCAACTACTTCGCGGCCACCGGCATCGGCGCGTATTCCCAGGCTATTGGCGTGATGAAGGCCCTGGGCGAGGGGCTGGAGGGCAAGTTCAACGCCCGCATCGACAAGGCCATCCAGCTCAATCCCGACTTCGAGCTGGGGGCTCCTTTGTTGGCCAAGGGGCGCTACTACTACGAGCTGCCGTGGCCCAAGCGGGATTTGGGGAAGTCCGCGGCGTTGTACGAAAAGGTCATCGCGAAGCATCCGCAGATGCTGCGGGCGTACCTCTTCCTCGCCGAGACGCTCCTGAGGGACGGCAAGGCCGAGAAGGCGCGCGACGCCATTCAGAAGGTGAAGCAGGGAAGTGTCGCGTTCGATCCTGCTGAGGGTCGGCGCGTGCAGGAGTTGGCCAAGAAGGTCGAAGCGGACATCGAAGAGGAGCTCAAATGAGGGCAGAGAATCAGATGGCGGCTCCGGCTCCCGCGGCCGGGGGGTCGCAGGATGGGAACCTCGTTCAGCTGCTCATCCAGAACGCGCGCAACGCCTCGAAGGTGGGCGTCACGCACAAGAAGGATGGGCGCTGGCAGGACATCACCTGGGCGCAGGTGCTGGAGGAGGTCAAGACGCTCTCCGAGGCCCTGGTGGCCCAGGGCATCCGGCCCGGAGACCGGGTGGCCCTCTTCGGGAACACCAGCCTCCAGTGGATCATCTGTGACCTCGCCATCAGCGCGGCGCAGGCCATCACGGTGCCCATCTACTCGTCCAACACCCCGGACGAGTGTCGCTACATCATCAACCACTCCGAGACGTCGTTCCTCTTCATCGACAACGACGAGAAGGACGCCAAGCAGGCCGGCCGCTTGACGCGCATCCGCCAGAAGATGGCGGAGATGCCCAGCCTCCGGAAGGTGGTCCTCTTCGACGGCCCCGTCGCGGGCGGCGTGGAGATGACGCTCGCGGACCTGGTGGCCCAGGGCCGTGCCGAAGTCCAGGCGCGCCCCACCGCCTTCGAGGAGCGCGCGGCCGGCATCAAGATGGACGACACCAACTCGCTCATCTACACGTCGGGCACCACCGGCGAGCCCAAGGGCGTCATCCTCACGCACAGCAACTGGGCCTACGAGGCGAAGGCCTCCCAGTCGGTGGGCATGATGCAGTCCAGCGACTCGGTGATGCTCTTCCTGCCGCTGGCGCACGTGTTCGCCCAGGTGGTGAAGGCGGCCTGGCTGTCCATGGGCTACCGGCTCATCATCGCCGAGTCCGTGGACAAGCTGCTGGCCAACCTGGTGGAGACCAAGCCCACCGTGCTGCCCTCGGTGCCGCGCGTCTTCGAGAAGGTCTACAACAACGTCGTGTCCAACGGCTCCTCGGCGCCGGGCCTCAAGGGCAAGCTGTTCCGCTGGGCCTTCAAGCTCTTCGACGAGTACGTCGAGGCGCGCAAGCAGGGCCGCGAGTACAACAGCCTGGCCTTCGGCCTCGCGAAGAAGCTGGTGTTCTCCAAGGTGAATGCGGCCATCAGCGAGAAGCTGGGCGGCAACATGCGCATCTTCATCTCCGGTGGCGCGCCGCTGTCCGCGAAGATTGGCTACTTCTTCGACCTGCTGGGCTTCAAGGTCCTGGAGGGCTACGGCCTGACGGAGACGTCCGCCGGCACCACCGTCAGCCGCGAGAACAAGATCAAGATTGGCACCGTGGGCGCGCCCATGCCGGGCACGGAGCTGAAGATTGCTCCGGACGGCGAAATCCTCATCCGTGGTCCGGGCGTGATGAAGGGGTACTACAAGAACCCCACCGCCACCGCCGAGGCCATCAACGCCGAGGGCTGGTTCCACACGGGTGACATCGGCGAGCTGGACGCGGACAACTACCTGCGCATCACCGACCGCAAGAAGGACATCATCGTCACCGCGGGCGGCAAGAACGTGGCGCCGCAGAACATCGAGAACCTGCTCAAGACGCACCCCATCATCAGCCAGGCCATGGTGTACGGCGACAAGCGCCCGTACCTCGTGACGCTCATCACCGTCTCCGAAGAGGGGGCGCGCAAGCTCCTCCAGGAGAAGGGCGCGCCGACGGGCAGCTACGCGGAGAACGCGAAGCGCCCCGAGGTCCACGCCGCGGTGAAGGCCGCCCTGGACTCCGTCAACGCGGAGATGCCGCCCTACGCCACCGTGAAGCGCTTCTCGGTGCTGGAGGCGGACTTCTCGCAGGAGACGGGGGAGCTGACGCCCAAGCTCAGCGTGAAGCGCAAGGTCTGCAGCGCCAAGTACAAGGCCCAGATTGACGCCATGTACGAGGGCACCGCCGTCATCGACTGAGGCCGCACCTCCGCCCCGGCCCTCTCATGGGGCCGGGACGGCGGGGGACAGCAGGCAGTGGAAACGACAACGCCCGGGCCACCCGCATCAGCGGAGGGGCTCGGCTTGGTGCTTCAGGGCCTTCCGGGCGGGGCGGCTGCCCCTTCGGCAGGCCGCGCGCTCAGCCGTGGTGGCTGGGCGTCTGCGCCTTGGAGACGTCCTTCTCCACGCCGGTGCTGCTGGCGAGGGTGCCGCCGGCCTTCTTGTCACCGGGGGCGCCCGTCTCCTCTTCACCGCCGAAGCCGCGCTTGAAGTTGCGAATCGCGCTGCCCAGGGACGAGCCGAGCTGCGGCAGCCGCGTGGCTCCGAACAGGAGCAGCAGCACCGCCATGATCAGCAGGATCTCCATTCCCTTCAAACCCATCGCACGGCTCCTTCGCGAAAATCGCGCTGGAGCATACCGGTGGGCGCCACCATCCGCCAGCAAGTCCGGAGGTCCACCTACACCTGCATGCTCGCTGGAGGACCAAGCTCGGCCGAGGGGGCCAGGAAGAGTGTGAGGAAGAGGGTGCTGCCGGCGCGGTCCGTCTCCACGCCCACCCCTCCGCCGTGGGCCTCCACCTCCTGCCGGGCGAGGTATACGCGCAGCGGGTCCTCCAGCTTCTTCTCCCGGAAGGCGCGCTCCTCCCGCATGAAGACGGCCGAGGCGTCCTCGTCGGACAGGGGCACCCCCTCGCGCCGCACCTCCACCCGCACTCGGGGCGGCGAGGGGCGCACGCGCAGGTGGATGACCTCACCGGCCTGGGCCCGCAGCAGCTGGTATTGGATGAAGGACTCCACCGCGTGCTGGATGCGGGCGCCGTCCACCGCCACGTCCGGCATGCCGGCCACGGGGTCCACGTCCAGCACCAGCGCCACGTTGGCGGCCGTGGCCGCCGCGCGCTGGCGCTCCACCGCCGCGTCGAGCAGCGGCAGCAGCGACTGCCGCTCCGGCTCACAGGGCAGCAGCCCCAGGTCGGCGCGGCTGGAGTCGAAGAAGTCCTGGGCGAAGGCCAGCGAGCGGTCCGCGTTGCGCAGGATGGTCTCCAGCCCCCGCTTCACCTTGGCCTCCAGGGGCGAGCGCCCGTTGAGCAGCAGGGCGGCGTACGAGCGGATGTTGGCCAGCGAGCCGCGCAGGTCATGGGACGCCAGCCCCAGGTAGCGCACGTGCTCCCGGGCCGACTCTTCGTCCCAGTGCACCGGGAAGGTCCACAACAGCCGGGCCCCGTCCTCCAGCGCCGTCTCACCCGCCACCACGGCCCGGCCCTCGTGCTCCCAGACGCTGCCGTCGCGCGAGCGGCGCCGGAAGCCGGCGGCGGTGAGCAGGGAGGCCAGGGACGTCACGCCGACGGGCAGCGTGTCCAGGCCCAGGTGCTCGAGCAGCGTGCGGCCGAGCAGGCGCGCCCCTCCCTGGCGCGGAAGGAGGACGAGACCGGGTGCCACCGGAGTGCTACCTGTTCCCATCTCCCTGGGGCTCTCCACAGTTCTCCGCCTCCTGTCCAGCAGGTCACGGAAAGGGTGGGCAGCCACTGTCGGTTTGGCAACGTGCGCCCCAGCTTGGAATGGCGGGGCGTACTTTCTTGCGTCGCCGGGCGGGGGGATGGTGGGAGAATCGATGGCGTCGCACCTCGGGAGACTGCTCTGACCCTGAACAACGCACAGCATGCTGGCGCTCCAGTGGTCCTGGTCGTCGACGACGACCCGGACATCCTGGAGGCACTCTCGGAGATTCTGGAGGCCGAGGGCTTCGAGATTCGCCGCGCGCGCAACGGCAAGGAGGCCCTGGAGCGCCTCGAGCCCGAGCCGCCGAACCTCATCCTCCTGGACCTGATGATGCCGGTGATGGATGGCTGGGAGTTCGCCCAGCGCATGCGGCAGAAGCCCCCGGCGATTGCCGGCATCCCCATCATCGTCCTCAGCGCGGACCGCAACGTGGGCAGCAAGGCCGCGGACATCGGCGCGGTGGGGCACCTGGCCAAGCCCTTCGAGCTCAACGACTTGCTGGACATGGTGCGCCGCTCGCTGAACCCCACCGCCGCGTCCACCAGCGCTTGACGGATGGCACACCGCTTGTCTTGACCCGCCCGGGGGGCGCCGTTACGGTGCCCCCCGTCTTGATTCTTTAATCAACGACCACGCCAAGGAGCGAGCCGTGACCGCACAGGACATTATCGAGACCGAAATTCCCAACGTCCTCAAGCAGAAGCCCGAGCTGGCGAAGGAGATCAACGCGATCATCCACTTCGACATCTCCGGCGACGGCGGCGGCAAGTGGACGGTGGACCTGACGAAGCCGGACAACTGGGTGACGAAGGGCGCCGAGGGCACGCCGAAGATGACCGTTGCGGTGAGCAACGAGGACTTCGTGAAGATTCGCGAGAAGAAGCTCAACGCGCAGATGGCCGCCATGCAGGGCAAGCTGAAGTTCAAGCCCATGGACATGGGCCTCGCGATGAAGCTGGCGAAGCTGCTGGCGTAGGCGGTACCGACCTGGAGCGTGGCGGCCGGCGCGGTGCGCTGTCCACACCTCCTGGTGCGCGGCGCGTCCTCCTGACGGGGGCCGCGCCGCTGTCGTTTCCACCCCCAAGCCCTCCAAGGAGTCCCCATGTCGTCGCTTCCGCTCTCCGGCCTGCGCGTGCTGGATTTGTCGCGCCTGTTGCCCGGGCCCTACGCCACGCTGGTGCTGGCGGACCTGGGGGCCACCGTGGACAAGCTGGAGGAGCCCGACGGCGGGGACTACGTGCGGCAGATGCCGCCCATGCGCGACGACGTCAGCGCGCTCTTCTACGGCCTCAACCGCAACAAGCGCTCGGTGACGCTGAACCTCAAGACGCCCGAGGGGCGCGAGGCGCTGAAGCGGCTGGTGCGCGGGTACGACGTGCTGGTGGAGAGCTTCCGGCCGGGCGTCATGGACAAGCTGGGCGTGGGCGAGGCGGTGCTGCGGGCGGAGAACCCGCGCCTCATCTACTGCGCCATCTCCGGCTATGGCCAGACGGGGCCGGACCGGCTGAAGGCGGGGCATGACTTGAACTACGTGGCGCGCGCGGGGCTGCTCGGGTACGGCGGCGAGGCGGGTGGGGCGCCGGCGTTTCCGGGCGTGCAGATGGGCGACATCGGCGGGGGCAGCCTCTTCGCGCTGGTGGGCATCCTCGCGGCGCTGCACGAGCGCGAGCGGACGGGGAAGGGGCGCCTGGTGGACGTGTCGATGACGGACGGGGCGCTGGCCTTCCTGCACATGCACCTGGCGGCGCGGCTCTTCATGGGCCCGGAGGGCGGGCCGCTGCAGCGCGGGCGCGAGGCGCTCAATGGCGGGTACGCGTGCTACGGCCTGTACCGCACGGCGGATGACCGGTGGCTGGCGGTGGGCGCGCTGGAGCCGAAGTTCTTCTCCGGGGTGTGTGAGCGGCTGGGGCGGATGGACCTGATGGAGGACGCGTACGCGCCGGGCGAGGCGGGCGCGCGGGTGAAGGCGGAGCTGACGCGCCTGTTCGCGGAGCACCCGCTGGCCTACTGGAAGGAGCGCTTCGCGGGCTCGGACCTGTGCATCGAGCCGGTGTCGGACGGGGACGAGGTGCTGGAGGACGCGCAGCTGCGAGCGCGGGGCCTCTTCGTGGAGGCGGAGGATGCGAGCCTGGGGCGCAAGGTGACGCACCTGCTGACGCCGCTGCGGATGGGCGAGACGCCGCTGCGCGAGCGCCCCGCGCTGGGACAGCACTCGCGCGAGGTGCTCACCGAGGCGGGCTTCACCGCCGAGGAGCTGAAGCGGCTGGGCACTGACGGGCACCCGTCAACGGGCTTCGCGTCGCTCGTCCCACAGGGCCTCGCCGTGCGCGGCGTGGCAGGTGTCTCCCACGAGGTCGAGCGCGAGCTGGCGCTCCCTCGCGGCGAGGCCTTCCAGGTCCTTGAAGGCCCCGGCCTCGTCCAGCCGTCGCACGGTGCCCTCCAGGTACGTGCGCGCGCGTTCGACTGTCTGGCGCTGGGCCGCCGTGGGCCGCCAGCCCGTGTCGTCGCGGTAGCGTCCCAGCGTCTCCAGCAGGTGCCCGTGGAACTTCAGCATCTGCACCAGCACCTGCAGCCGGTACGCGGGCGCCGAGGCCAGGGCGCTCTCGTACTGCCGCGTCTCCGAGTCCAGCCGGTACAGCAGCACCTCCACCTGCGCGTCCAGACGCTTGCGCCAGGCCTTGCGCACGGAAGGGTGACGGGCCCAGCCGGCCACGGCCTGGAAGAAGTGCAGCCCGCCGCATGGGTGGGCGTAGATGCCCTGCCGGCGCTTGGGCACCTCGGCCCGACGGGCCTTCATGCCCGCGGCCAGCTCGGCGTGGGCCGCCTCCAGCGTGGCGAGCGCCGTCTCCATCACCGCGTCGATGCGCACGGTGGCGCCGGTGCCATCGCGGAAGGTGGCGCCCGGCTTCAGCGCCAGGGACAGCGCATCCAGCGCCCACGCCCCCTCGGGCGAGGCGGCCAGCGCGGGACGGAAGTCGCGCTTCAGGTCCTCGACCAGCTCTCGGAGCGTCACCGTGCCCCACGACGTCTGGAAGCGCTGGGACAGCGGATGGCCCCCCAACAGCAGCGTCTTCACGTGCAGGGCAGGGTGGGGCTCCACCGGAGTCCCGTCGCTGGCGTAGGCGTCGAAGGAGAGGTCCCCGGGCCGGGAGGAACCGGCGGCTCCCGCGTCCATCGCGGACTCGCGTGACAGGGGCGCCCTGCGCAGGAAGTCCGAGAGGATGACCTCCGCCGCGAGCCGTTCGTCCCGCGCGCGGAACCCACGTCCGTCGAGCACCACGCCATGGGCCAGGGCCCAGGGGTTGCGCGAGTCACTGGCCCACGCGCGGCACTGCGTGGCCAGCAGTGAGGGCGGAGCCGGGGGCGCGGCCGAAGCCGGCCCTCCCAGGGCCACCAGTCCAGCGATAAGGAGGAAGGTGGAGCGCATGCGCGGCGGAAAAAGAAGTGCGCGCGCCGACGGGAAGCCCGCCGACGCGCGCGTCTACTCTCTCACACCGCCTGCGCGGTGCTGCGTCCCAGCCGTTGCAGCACCCGCTCCAGGACTCCGAACAGCGACTCCCGGTCCTCGGGCTCCAGCAGGTCCAGCATGCGCCGGAGCCCCTGGTCCACGCTGCGGTTGATGCGGTGGAACAGCGCCTCACCCTGCTGCGTGAGACGGGCGACGACGGCGCGCCGGTCCTCGGCATCCCGGGTGCGCTCCACCAGCTTCATGTCCTCGAGCCGGTCGACCACACCCGTAATCGTCTTCTTGGTGATTCCGATGCGCTGCGCCAGCACGCCCACGTTCGTCGGGCCGTCGTTCCCCAGCCACATCAACGCGTGGATCTGGGTGGGCGTGAGCTGGTGGTCCTCGCAGATGCCGTGGAGCGGGTCCCTCAACGAGCGGTACCGCCCCAGCTGGATGATGAGCTCATGCAGCTTCCGGGACTCCGGGGTGGACGAATCTCCGTCCACCTCGGGAGGGAGGCCCTCTTCCGTCGGGCCGCCCTCCTCGGTGAGGTCGTGCTCCTGCTCGCCGTCGGCGGCGAGCCGCTGCACGCGCAGGGCCGGCTTGTCGTCCGGCCGCCGCATCAGGCGGTCTCCACCCGGGCCGCGGCGGCCACGGACGAGGGCTGACCATGCGGATCCGCCGCGTGCGGCGTCCCCGTGCCCGAGGCGAGGCCCGGACCCTTGCGGCGCTTCAGCTTCTCCGTCAGCTGGTCCATCAGCGAGTACACCACCGGCACCACGCCCAGCGTGAGGAACGTGGAGGTGATGAGGCCGCCGATGATGGTGATGGCCATGGGCGCGCGCGTCTCCGCGCCGTCGCCGCGGGCCACCGCCACCGGAATCATGCCGGCGATCATCGCGATGGTGGTCATCAGGATGGGCCGCAGACGCACCGGAGCCGCCTCCAGCAGGGCCTCCGTGGCCGTCTTCCCCTGCTCGCGCAGCTGCAGGGTGAAGTCCACCAGGAGGATGCCGTTCTTCACCACCAGACCCATCAGCATGATGATGCCGATGAGGGCGAACATCGACATGGCCTGCCCGGTGATGAGCAGCGCGCCGATGGCACCGATGAGCGCGAAGGGCAGCGACATCATGATGGTGAAGGGGTGGATGACGCTCTCGAACTGCGCCGCCAGAATCATGTAGATGAGGATGATTCCCAGCAGCAGCGCCGAGCCGAAGGCCGCCACCGACTTGCCCATCTCCTTCGCGTTACCCTCGAAGTCGTAGATGACCGACTTGGGCAGCTCCTTCTCCGCGTAGCCGTTGAGGAACGTAATCGCGTCGCTCAGCGCGTAGCCGGCGGCCAGGTTGGCCAGCAGGGTGATCTGCCGCTTCTGGGCCTCGCGGTCGATCTGCACCGGGCCGTCGGCGGGGGTGATCTTCGCCAGGTTGCGCAGCTCCACCAGCTGCCCGTTGGGGGCGCGCACGGTGAGCTTGCCCAGCGCGTCCGCGGAGGCCAGCGTCTCCGTCGGCAGCGCCAGCTTCACCTCGTACGTCTCGCCGCCCTCACGGTAGTCCGCGAACTTGTCGCGGCCGAGGAAGGAGCGGAGCGTGGCGCCCAGCGACGCGGCCGGCACGCCCAGGCTGGCCGCGCGCTCGCGGTCCACCTGCACGTCGTACTGCGGCTTGCCGGAGCGGTACGTCTGGTCCACGTCCACCAGGCCCGGGTTCTTCAGCATCTCCTGGCGCACCTTCTCCGCGGAGGCCACCAGCTCCTGCCAGTTGTCACCGCGCAGGTTGAACTGCACCTGCTGGGTGCGCGCGCCACCACCGGACACGCCGGCGATGTCCTGCACCGTGACGTTGACGCCCTGGCGCGGGTGGATGACCTTGCGCAGGTACGTCTTCAGCTCGCCCTGGCCGAAGCTGCGGTCCTTGAGCGGCACCAGGTTGACGATGATTTCACCCTTGTGGACCTCCTCCTGCACGCCGCCACCGGCCGTGGAGAAGGTGGAGGAGATGCCGGGCAGCGCGCGGACCTGCGCGGACAGCAGGTCCAGCTCCACCTGCGTCTCCTGCAGCGTCGAGCCGATGGGCAGCTCCACCGCCAGCTTGATGTTGCCGTTGTCCTGCTCGGGGATGAAGGTGAACTTCAGGAAGCGCGCCATGCCGAACGTCATGAACAGCACGCCCACCGCCACCACCAGCGTCAGCGCCCGGCGCTTGAGGATGGCCGCCAGCACCTTGCGGTAGCCGGACTCGGTGGAGACCAGCACCTTCTCCACCACCGCGGAGATGCCCGTGGGCGAGCCGTGGTGGCGCAGCATGCGCGAGGACAGCATCGGCGTGAGCGTCATGGACACGGCGTAGGAGATGAGCACCGCCACCGCCACCGTGACGCCAAACTCGTAGAAGAACATGCCCATCATGCCGTCCATGAAGGCCACGGGGATGAACACCGCGACGATGGCCAGCGTCACCGCGAGCACCGCCAGCGCAATCTGGCCCGTGCCCTCCAGCGCCGCCTGCATCGGCGTCTTTCCCTCTTCCAGGTGACGGACGATGTTCTCGATGACCACGATGGCGTCGTCGATGAGCAGACCGATGGACAGCGTCAGCGCCAGCATCGTCACCACGTTGAAGGTGAAGCCCAGCGCCGCCATGACGGCGAACGTGCCCACCACCGACACCGGCAGGGCGACGGCCGCCACCAGCGTGGAGTTCAGGTTGCGCAGGAACACCAGCACGATGAGCACCGCGAGGAAGCCGCCCAGCACCAGGTCGAACTGCACGGCGGCGATGGACGAGCGGATGAACTTCGCGTTGTCCGTCACCATCTCCACCTTGACGCCCTCGGGCAGCAGGGTGTTGAGCTCGTCCAGCGACTCCTTGATGAGGCCGGCCACCTGCACCGTGTTGGCGCCGGACTGCTTGCGCACCACCAGCGCCACGGCGCTGCGGTCACCGTACTTCGCGCCCGAGCGGGCCTCTTCCGGGCCGTCCACCACGTCCGCCACGTCACGCAGGCGCACCGGGGCGCCGTTGGGGCTGGCGATGATGAGGTTGCGCAGCTCGTCCACGCTCTTCACCTCGGACGTCAGGCGCACCACGCGCTCGCGGCCGCTGTCCATGGTGCGGCCACCCGGAACGTCCAGGTTCTGGGCCTTCACCGCCTGGCTCACGTCGCTGATGGCCAGCCCGAAGCCGCGCAGCCGCTCCGGGTCCACCACGAGCTGGATTTCCCGCTCACGGCCACCGATGACGTCGATGCTGCCGACGCCGCCCTGACGCTGCAGGGCCGGCTTCAGCACGTCCTCGGCCACCCGCGTCATCTCTTCGATGGGCAGCGAGCCGGCCAGGGACAGCGTCATGATGGGCGCCGCGCCGATGTCGAACTTCTCCACGACGGGCGTTTCGATTTCCGTGGGCAGGTTGCGCAGGCTGGCCTGCACGCGGTCTCGGACGTCCTGCGAGGCCACGTCGACGTTGGTGTCCAGGTCGAAGCGGACGATGATCTGCGACACGCTCTCCAGGTTGATGGAGCGCAGCTGGTCCACGCCGTTGAGGGTGTTGAGCGCCTCTTCCAGCGGGTCGCTGACGTTCTTCTCGATGGTCTCCGGGTCCGCGCCCGGGAGCACCGTCGTCACCGTGACGATGGGGAAGTCCACGTCGGGGAACTGGTCGACGCCGATTTTCGGATAGGCGTTCACGCCGAACACCACCACCGCGAGCATCAGCATGGCGGTGAAGATGGGGCGGGTAATGAAGGTTTTAAGCGGGCTCATTCAGGAGGTCCCAGAGTCAAAAAGAGGGGAGGGCAGGCGTCACTGCACCACGCGGACGGCCGTGCCCTCCTTCACGTCCAGGGAGGAGTCCGCGAGCACGCGCTCTTCGGCCGCCAGTCCCTGGAGCACACGGACATATCCGGGCAGCACGCGCTCGACGCGCACGTCGCGCTTGCGCACCGTGCCGTCCTGCACCACCCACACGAAGCCCTGCTGGCCCTTGGCGCTGACGGCCTGGGCGGGGAGGAAGAGGCCCTTGTCGTCGGCCTCGCCCGCGGCGGAGAAGTCCAGCTCCACCAGCGCGCCGGGGCGCAGCGGCGCGGCCGTCTCGCCCACCACGTCCGCCAGCACCTCCACGGTGCGGTTGGTGGCGTCCACCACCGCGCCCACCGTGGCCACCTGCACCTCGAAGCGCATGCCGCTGGGGCTCACCGTGCCCTGCGTGCGGGCGCCCTGCTCGACCTTGTCCACCACGGACTCGGGCACCAGCGCGCGCACCTCCAGGCCCGTCTGTCCACCAGGGTGAACACGGGGGTGGGGGGCATCATCGCCACCGTGTCGCCGATGTTCTTCGTACGCGCGGTGATGACGCCGTCGAAGGGGGCGATGATGGCCATGTCGCGGAGGTTCTCCTCCGCCATCTTCAGCGCCGCGCCGGCCTGGGCCGCCTGGGCCGCCGCCTGCTTCTGGCCGATTTCCGCCTGGTCCAGGCTGGCCGCGGCCACGCCGCCGCCCTCGGCCACCTTGCGCACGCGCTCCAGGTTGGACGTCGCCAGCTGCAGCGCCGCGTCCGCGGCGGCCTTCACCGCGCGCGCCTGCTCCACGCCGATGGACACGTTGGAGGTGTCGAGCACCGCCAGCGACTGGCCCTTCTTCACCTTGTCGCCCACCTTCACGTTCATCCGGGCGATGGTGCCGGTGGCCTGCGCGCTCAGCGTGGCCTCCTGCTTCGAGCGGACCTGACCCGTCACGCGCGTCACGTTGGCGCTCAGCTCGGTCGCCGGCGTAATCGCCTTCACACCCAGCGCCGCCGGGCCCTGCTCCGTCGGCAGCGCCGGCTTGTCATTGCCCTTGGCGCAGCCCGTCGTCACCACCGTCGCCAGTACCGCGGCCATCCACATGCGTCGAATCACGGTCGTCCTGCTCCTGCCGGCCAGCGGCCCCGAACCTCGCGGGGAGGGCCCCTCCGGCGTCTACTTCTGGAAAGTCTGCGGGGCGGAAACTACAGTCCCTATACTGTCTGTCAAGAAGATACTCCGCAACACGGACTATCTCCGACTGGGGGGTGTTTAACGCGCGAGCACGCCGTTCGCCAGGCAGACGGGCAGGCGGGCGGAAAAACCCCTCCCTCGGGTTTTTCCCCAGGGGAAACCAGGGCTTGGGTGGGACAGCCACGGCGCTTGTGGCCTTCCGGAGCCCCTGTTATTGATTCGAGAATCAATCCTTTCCCCCCATTTCCCCCATAAGAGGAGCGCATGCCCAACCCGTTCACCGAGGAGCACGAGGCCTTCCGCAAGACAGTGCGGGCCTTCGTCGAGAAGGAGATGACGCCCCATGGGTTGGAGTGGGACCGGGCCGGAATCTTCCCTCGCGAGCTGTTCAAGAAGTGCGGCGAGCTGGGCTTCCTGGGCATCAACCACGACCCGAAGTACGGCGGCAGCGGGCTGGACTACTGGTACGTGACGGCCTTCGCGGAGGAGCTGGCGCGCAGCTACAACGCGGGCGTCAACATGGCGCTGCTGGTGCAGAGCCAGATGGCCACGCCCATCATCAACGAAGTGGGCACGGACGAGCAGAAGCGCGAGTTCCTCGAGCCGGCGCTCAAGGGCGAGAAGATTGCCGCGCTGGGCGTGAGCGAGCCGGGCTGCGGCTCGGACGTGGCCAGCATCCGCACGACGGCGCGCCGGGACGGGGATGACTACGTCATCAACGGCTCGAAGATGTGGATCACCAACGGCACGCGGGCGGACTTCATCACCCTGGCCGTGCGCACCGGTGGCGAGGGCTACGGCGGCATCTCCCTGGTGACGTTCCCCACGGACGTGAAGGGCTTCGGCGTCTCCAAGAAGCTGGACAAGGTGGGCAACCTGTCCTCGGACACGGCCGTCCTCTACTTCGAGGACTGCCGCATCCCCGCCCGCTACGTGCTGGGCGAGGAGAACGAGGGCTTCTACTCCATCATGACCAACTTCCAGGGTGAGCGCCTGGTGGGCGCCATCACCACGGTGGCGGGCATGGAGCGGATGGTGGAGGACTCCATCCGCTACGGCAACGAGCGCGAGGCGTTCGGCCGGCCGCTGATGAAGTTCCAGGTGTGGCGCCACAAGTTCGTGGAGCACCTGACGGGCATCGAAGCGGCGAAGCGGCTCACCTACCACGCGGTGGACGTCTTCGACCGGAAGGAGGTCCCCGCGGTGAAGGAGATCTCCATGGCGAAGCTGTTCGCCGGAGACCTGGCCCAGCGCGTGGCCTACGACTGCCAGCAGTTCTTCGGCGGCATGGGCTACGTCGAGGAGACGCCCATCGCCCGCATGTGGCGCGACGTGCGCCTCATCACCATCGGCGGCGGCACGTCCGAGGTGATGAAGGAGATCCTCTCCAAGCTGTACGGCTTCTAGGCCAGCCGGAGTCCGTTCCGTCAGGAGCGACCGCCGCCGAAGCCGAAAAGTCGGGCTTCGGCGCGGCTCCCCCTGAACGGATTTAGTTCGAATGGCTTAGGCGAAGCGCTCCCGTGGAACGGACGGCTACTTCGTGGAGGGCACGCGGTCCCCGCCCTGCCTTTCGAGCATCCACTGCGGGTACTCGGGCGGGAGCGTCGAGACGGCGTCGAGCTTCGCGAGCTGCTCGGACGTGAGCTTCAGCGTGGTGGCCGCGAGGTTGTCCTCCAACTGCTGCTCCGTCTTCGCGCCGATGATGATGGTGGTGACGTGCGACTGGTGCAGCAACCACGCGAGCGCCACGCGCGCCACGGAGACGCCGTGCTCCTTGGCCACGCCGTCCATGACGTCGATGACGTCGTAGGCGCGGTCCTTGTTGACGGGCGGGAAGTCGAACTCGGCGCGGCGGCTGCCCTGCGGGCCCTGCTGCTCGCGGCGGTACTTGCCGCTGAGGAAGCCACCGGCCAGCGGGCTCCACACCATGAGGCCCAGGTGCTGGTCCTTCATCAGCGGCACCAGCTCGCGCTCCAAATCCCGGCCGGCGATGGTGTAGTAGGCCTGCAGGGACTCGAAGCGGGACAGGCCCTTGTTCTCGCTGATGCCCAGCGCCTTCATCAGCTGCCACGCGGCGAGGTTGGACGCGCCGAGGTAGCGCACCTTGCCCTGCCGGACGAGGTCGTCCATCGCCCGCAGCGTCTCGTCCATGGGCGTGACGGCGTCGTAGCCGTGAATCTGGTACAGGTCGATGTAGTCGGTGCCCAGGCGCTTCAGGCTCGCGTGCACCGAGTCCATGATGTGGCCGCGCGACAGGCCCAGCTCGTTGGGGCCCGGCCCCATGCGCCCGCGGACCTTGGTGGCCAACACGACGTTGGAGCGCTTCGCGCCCAGCGCCTTGCCAAGGAGCTCCTCGGAGGCGCCATTGGAGTAGACGTTGGCGGTGTCGAAGAAGTTGATGCCCGCGTCCAGAGAGCGGCCCACCAGCTTGTCGGCCTCCGCCTGGCCCTGCGTGCCGACGACCTTCCAGAAGCCCTCGCCTCCGAAGGTCATGGCTCCGAAGCACAGCTCCGAGACATACAGGCCGGTGCGGCCCAGCTGCCGGTAATTCATGTGCGTGCCACCTCGTGTGTCCTGCCCGGGAAATGCGAGGGCAGGATGTAACGGGGTGGAGTGGACGGCGCAGCCCTCCCGGTGCATGAGAAGCCCGTGCGTTTCGTGGGCTGGGATTTGACGGACCCTTTTTCGCGGGCGTGTCGCCCGGTGGACGTCGCGGCCGTCGACTCGCGGGGACGGGTGCGCTTCTCCGAGCGGCGGTGGCCGGTGCCGTCACGGGACGGTGGCTTCGAGGCCGCGGCCCTGGTCGAGGCGTTCCCGGTGGAGGCGGAGGACGTCGTCGTGGTGGATGGGCCCCAGGCGCTGGCACGGCCGGGCGCTTCGGTGCGGGAGTCGGAGCGACTGCTGCGAGCGCCGGGGAGGACTCCGGACGTGCTGCCCGAGCCCGGGCGTCCCTTCGCCGGCTTCGTGCGGGGCAGCGTGCTGCTGTTCGCCGGACTGCGCGCCCGGGGTGGGCTGTCCATGCTGGACGTGGACACGGCGGCGCTGGGAGAGGCGCGGCTGTTCGAGGCGTTCCCCGGAGCGACGTGGCGGGCCCTGGCTGTGGAGAAGTTGGGGGCAAAAGCGTCACGGGAGGGGCGCGAGCGGCGGCGCGCGGTGCTGGAGGCACGGGGCTTGAGCTTTCCGAGTGGGGAGCTGCCCTCGCATGACCAGCTGGACGCGGCGGTGTGCGCGTGGCTCGGGTGGCTCACGCGGAAGGCGCCCGAGCAGGTGGTGGCCGTGGGGGCGCCGCTCACCGTGGACTCGCGGGGGTGGCTGCGGGAGGGGCGCATCCTGGACCTGCGGGCCGGCTGCCGCGTTGTCACCCCTGTCCACGGCGTTGACAGTGAGGTGCCCGTGGGCCGCGTGAGGCCCTGAGGTTCCGCACGGTTGGGACATGGCCGGGCCCTGGCCACTTCGTTGCACTGGGGCCGGGTATGACCGCCGCCTTCTATCTGCTGCTCGCCATCGGACTGCTGGGCGCCTTCGACACGCTCTACTTCCACATGTGGCGCGGCCGCCTCCAGGAGCGCCCCGAGAGCCAGCGGGAAGTCCTCTGGCACACCGTGCGCCTGCTCATCTACGCGCTCCAGTTCCTCTGGGTGCCGCACCTGCGCTTCCAGGGGCTCGCTCTGGGACTGCTCGCGGTGCTCTACGCGGCGGACGTCCTCGTCGCCTGGGCCGATGTCTGGGAGGAGCGCGACAGCCGCGCGTCCCAGGGTGGCCTGCCTCGGGGTGAGTACTTCATGCACGTGGTGCTCAGCGTGCTCGTCGGGCTGTACCTCATGTCCGTCTTCCAGGCCGTGTGGCCGGAGCGGCTCCTGTCCACGGGCCTGCGCGTGGACCCTCCCGCCGTCCCCGTGGCCCTGCGCACGCTGATGACGGTGATGGGGGTGGTGACGCTTGCCCTGTTCGCGCGGGATTTGTCCCGGTGGTTCGCCTTCCACCGCATGCCGGCGACGTCGCTTCCGAAGCAGCCGCCTCCGCGCCGCATCGTGGTGGAGGCGCTCATCCCCGCCCCCGTCGAGGTGGTGTGGGAGCGCACGCAGGAGCCGGAGCTGCACACCGCCTGGGACGTGCGCTTCACCTCCATCACGTACCTGCCGGAGTGCGACTCGCGCGGCTTCCACCTCATGGACTACCGGACGCACCTGGGGTTCGGGCTCGAAATCAAGGGGTGGGGCCGCTACCTCGCGAACACGCCCGGGGTGCGCTCCACCTTCGAGTTCGGCTCGGAGGACTTCCGCAGCCTCATCCTCAAGGGCCGCGGGCTGTGGCTCTACGAGCGCCGCCCCGAGGGCACCTTCTTCAAGACGGTGTTCGACTACCAGACGCGGCACGGAGTCGTGGGGGAGCTGCTCGACGCGGCGCTGTTCCGCCCTGTCATGCAGCTGGGCACCGAGTGGAGCTTCGAGACGCTGCGCCGCTGGTGCGCGGGGGAGCAGGACGCGCTGGCTCGGGGTCGGTCGCGGTGGCGGTTCGCCCTGTTCTTCCTGGAGCGCGTGCTGGGTCGGGCGCCGGCGCCGGGTGCGGCTCGCAGCTGGCTCGGCGCTGGCAATGAGCGCCGTGAGCCGGGCGCGGCGACGGACTGTGGAGAACTTGTGGGCGTGTCGCCGTGAGCGAGGTGGCCGCGGCGAAGCTGGCGGGTGCTTCGCCCCGGAGTGGAACCGAGCGGCTCAGGCGGAGTGGTGCACAGCGCGAGAGCGCGTGTGAGGTCAACATGGCTGCCCCGGACATCCAGGTCTTCGCTTCGGCGTCTTCGGATGGAGTGCCTGGCGTCCTGGAGGGCCTCGCGCCCTCCGAGCTCGCCGAGGCCCGGAGGTGGCTGCCCGGTGCGTCTTCGAATGAGGCGCTTCGCGGCTTCGTCCTTCGCCAGCGTGCGTCCCGCCGCAGTGTCACGCTGCTCGCGGACTTCTACCGGGCCCACCCTTGCCGCATGGCCCGGGTGCACCTGCTCGTCGCCAGCGCGGTGGCCCTGGGCCGCTTCTGGGGCGTGTCCGCTCCGTTCGCCCGGCTGGGCGCGGCCGTGTTGCCCGTGGACTCCGAGGGCCGACCGCGCACCTCTGCGTGGGCCTCGTATGCACGGGCCTGTGAGGAGAACCTGCCCCTGGAGATTCGCGAGGAGCGATGGATTGACGCCCACATGCGCGATGCCGCCCAGGCTCGGGACGTGGGTTACGAGGCGGACTTCCTCGTGGAGGCACAGGCCCATGACGGCGAGCCCCTGTGGCGCCTGCTCGTGCAGCACATGGAGATGACGCTCGGCTCGCGCTTCTTCGACCAGCCCGCGCTCGCGGGGGCCGTGTCGGGTGAGGCGGCCATTGCTCACAGCATGGCCCTGACGCTGGGGCGGTTGTTACGCGCCGGGTGGAGCCTGCTTCAGCACTACGCCTTCGCCACCGCGCGAGCCGTGCTCTTCCCCCGCTGGCCCGAGCTGCCGGGACTGGTGGATGAACGGCGCACGGCCTGGCTGCTGCTCTCCAGCTTCGTCACCGCGTGGGCCGCGGCCAGCGTGTATCGCCGGGGCGTGCGCGCGCTTCACCGGGGCCAGCGGGTGGGCTCGGCGGAGGCGTGGCCCCTGCTCGCGGCCACGCTCGGCGAGGACATGTCCCGGGTGGACCCTCGCGTGATGCGCTTCTACAACAACCCCGGTGCCTGGACGGCGCGCGCCTCGGTGGAGCTGCGCACCCGCATGGCGCGCGGGATTGCCTGGGTGGCCACCCGGCTGCTCGGGCAGGGCGTCTCCGAGCATGGCGCAGGGGCCTTTCCCTCGCGCTTCTGCACCTTCCGCCGCGCGGACGGCTCCATGCACTTCGTCCGGGAGCTGTACTGCGACGGCGTGCTGCGCGTGTTCGACTCCGACTTCGTCGTGCGCAGGGGCCGGCTCTATGAGGTCTTCGTCGAGCACAGCCTGGAGGTGGAGCTGGGGGTTCGCGTGCTGGAGGACGGCGGCGTCTCCCTGCGAGGACTCGGGGTGCGCTGGCATGGGCTGCCGGTGCCGATGTTCGGGCTGTGCGTCGAGTTCCGCACCCACCCCGCTCCGAACGGCTCAGAGCGCGTGGACATCATCGGCACCCTGTCCCCCGAGGGCCGGCATGAGGACCCGGTGGGCCGCATCCACTATGAGGCCTGGAGGGATGAGGTCCGCCCGACGCAGCCTCCCGCGAAAGCGTGAGTGGGAACACGTCCACAAGTTCTCCACAGCGCTCACGCTCTTCGCTTGCCTCCTCCGCGCGTGTGGCCTCGCGGATGCTGGGGCCCCACGTTCCGCACTGGCACGGCGCGACGGATTCTCGGCGTCGCCCGCTGTCGCCCCACGTCCTCGAAGGTGAGGTCCACGAAGGGCGCGGCCTCGTCCTGCACCGTGGTGCTCAGCATGCACCGGGCCTGGAGCCGCTCGTTCGTCGCTGAGTGGGGGATTCCGTTGTACGTACCGCCGAAGGCCGAGATGACCGCGCACCGCTGCCGTCCATCCGGGGACTGCTCGGGGAGGATGGCGTCGAAGATGTCTCCCTCCGGCGTTCCATTGTGGCTCCCGTGGTGACTCACCTTGAGGAAGTGCACCGGTTCGAGCACGCCGTGCTTCTTCATCGTCTTCCAGCTCCGCAGCTCCGCGTCCCCCGCGAAGAGCAGCCGCCAGCCCCGCCACTCCAGGCTGAAGACGACGCTCGTGTTGTTCGCCGCCTTGTCGATGGCCAGCAGGTCATCTCCCAGTCCTCGCCGCCGCCACGTGAGCAGGTTGTAGAAGGCGCTCGCGTCCACTCCGGCCGGCGGCCCCGGCACATGGAGTGACACCTCTCCACTCGCCTTGCGCTCCAGTCCCAGCGCCACCGGGAAGAACCTGCCGTAGTAGTCGCTGGTGTCCTCCTCGGGCGCCCAGACCTTCAGCCTCGCTTCCTTGAACGGATGCGTCCCTTCCAGCGGCGCGCCCCGGTGCACGTAGTGCGTGTGCTCCGCCAGGCCTCGCAGGTACTCCACGCACGCTTCCGTCTTCCGATAGTCGTTGTTGAGCAGGAAGGACGGCACCGCCTGGCGCGCGGCCTCGGGTCTCAGGCGGCAGTACTCCCGCAGGTCGTCGTAGAGCTTCTTGCGCAGCGCGAGCTGCTTCTCCGCCTCCGGATACCGCTCGTAATAGTCCGGCGCCGCCGATGCCGTCAGCCACGCATGGCGCGGCTTCAATCGCTCTCGCAGGCCTCCGCCGTACAGGCGCCCATCCGCATAGAACAGCCCCTGCACGTGGTCCAGGTGCTCGTGGGTCATCACGTAGAGGTCCAGCGGTGCGCCAGCCAATTCCGCGAGCACATCGTCGAGCACGGGCTGGAACACCGTGTCCGCTCCACCCGCGCCCGCCTGCACGTTGCCCACGTCGATGAGCAGGTGCCGCACCGTGGTGGTCGCCGTCTCCGCGTCATGGTCCGGCCACGACACGAGCAGCGCGTCCCCGAACCGCACGTTGTACGTCCGCACCCGCAGCGCTTCCATCACCTGCGCTCCTCTTCCGGCGCGTGGCCGGTCTGCACCGCATCCCTTCGCACCCGCAGCGCTTCCATCACCCACCTCCAGTGGGAAAGCGCTCGGCCACCATGTGCAGCATGTGCGCCGTGCCCACCACCCTCAGGACTCCACCGGAGACCTCCGCCCGGATGGCGTGACACAGCGGCCTGCCATCGGGCCCGAGCGCCTCGGCACCCACGCGCAGCAGGTCCTCATCCATCAACCGCCGCAGCATCCCGTCGCGGTCCGCCTTCCTCGAAGGCCTGCGGTCCGACGTGAGCAGTGAGCGCACCTGCCGCGTCTCCCAATCGATGACCAGCGTGGTGCCGAACGTCACCTGCCTCCAGTCCGGCAGCCCGCTGCCAGGCCGCGCATCCTCCTCGTCCACCTTCCATGAGACCTTGAAGATGCACTCCCGCACGCGGCGCCTTCCCTCCTCACCCACCGCGTAGGAGAGCTTCTCCACCACCAGCCTCGGAGCGATGTGGAAGGACGTCCCGCGCGGGATGCGCAGGAAGCCCCGGTGCCGGTTGGCGAACGCGTACGCGGCCCAGTCACTCTTCGCGAGCGTGTCCAGGTCCATGGCGGCCAGGGCGGGGTGCTCGAAGCGGGTCCGCACCCGCAGCTCCCGCGCGTCGCGGACGATGCCCCTGCGCACGAACTCCTGACACAGCCACTCGCGCTGCTCTCCGCTGTCCGGATGCGACGCCTGGTCCGCGGCGAGAATGGCCCGCCCCAGGTCCGCGAAGGACACCTCTCCCGGCGGCAGGTAGTCCAACCCCCGGTACAGGCTGCGCTTGAAGCGCGAGGCCGCCACCGCCAGCGCCTTGCCCGACACGCGCCGACGCGCCTCCTCCCACGCCTCGTCGGACACGGCGCCCTCATGCGCCAGCGGAGGCTCGGGCACGTCCTCCGAGGACAGCACCTGCCGCGCCGTCTCCGTCGGAGCCACCAGCGAGGGCCTCGCCTGTGACTTGCGCGCGAACTCGTCCTTCAGCGCCTCGTGCAGCCGCAGCATGACGGTGTAGAGCGCGCCGGAGAGCACCTCGCTCAGCGCGTGCGGCTCCGACGTGGTGACGACGTCCTCCGGCCTGCCACCCTCGACGGGCTTCAGCGTCTTCTCGTTGAGCAGGTTGCGCAAGTGTCCCTGCTCATGGCCCAGCGCCTGACCGAGCTGCTCACCAATGGCGCTGAACGCACCCGAGTGAGCAATGCTGCCGCCCTGCGCCTTCAGCACCTGCCGTACCAGCGGCCGGCACCGGAAGGCCGCGAGCGCGGCGGTGAGGTCCGCCACCGCCTCATGCAGCGCGAGCGCCTGCGGTGACAGCGCGTGGTACAGGTCCGGAAGAATCCCATCCAGCACCGCGTGCGCCGTTTCGTGCGCGATGATGTCCTGCGAGCGGCAGGTGTAGATGCACTCCTCGCCGCGGCCCTTCAGCAGCGGGTGGTGGAAATAGAAGAACTGCAGGCTGCGGGACTCGCGCTGGTAGAAGGCGTTCGCCCACTCGCCGGCCCGGGGCACCACGAGCAGCTGCGGCCCTTCGAAGGCCCAGCACACCTTGCGGCCGAGCGCGTCGTCCTCCTCGAACATCTCCAGCGTCCGCAGCACCGTGCCGAACACGCTCACCTGGATGACGTCGGGCGCATCCAGCCGCTCCGGGTCCCGGAGGCGGAACGTCCCTGGCTGCCCCTCGCGCTCGGGGGGCTGGTAGCGCGCGCCCCGCCTCAGCCTGCCGGTGGCGGCGTCCAAATCCAGCACCGCCACGCGCGGCGACACGGGCCCGTCCAGCACCACGTCCTCGCTTCCCAGGCGCACCCACTCCAGGGCAGGCAGGTGCCGCTCCCTCGCGGCGACGGGGTCCTGCACCAGCACCGGAACGCGGACTTCGACGGCCATGACAGAGGGAGCCGTGGGACTGCCGATGTGACAGGCCCGAGGGGAGAGGACGGATGGCGCCCGGGGCCCGGCGCGCCAGGAATCCGGGCGGCACCCTCGACGCCAGCCTGGAGGGCGCTGCTAAGGTGCGGCACCCAACATGAAGCCACTGCTCCTATCGGTGCTGTCCACCATCAGCGTCATCCTGGCCGTCACGGGTCTGGGCGTCCTCGTGTGGGGACTCCGCCGGATGCAACAGACCGCGCGCACGGCGGACTGGCCTTCCACCCAGGGCACCATCCGCTCATCCACGGTGACGTCTCGCGAGGCCGAGCCCCTCAACCCGGAGACGAGCTACGACGACGATGCCCCGAAGCCCAAGGGGCAGACGCTCTACCGGCCCCAGGTGGAATACACCTACACCGTCGATGGCCAGACCTACACCGGCGAGGCCCTGGGCCGCGACGTCGTCGAGGTCAGCAGCAAGCAGCACGCCCAGTCACATGCGGCGCGCTACGCCCGCGGTGCCACCGTCCCGGTCTTCTATGACCCGGAGGACCCGAGCCAGGCCCTGCTCGAGCCCGGGGTGCAGGCCTCATCCTGGGCCGTCCCCGGCGCGGGCATCGCCTCCATCGCCGTGGCCACCGCCCTGTTCTTCGTCATCCGCTGGTTCAGCGGCCGGTAGCGGCGTCACTGGAGCCTGCATGGGCCTTCAC
This sequence comes from Pyxidicoccus sp. 3LFB2, assembly GCA_046520375.1. Classification (GTDB taxonomy): domain Bacteria; phylum Myxococcota; class Myxococcia; order Myxococcales; family Myxococcaceae; genus Myxococcus. Next base: position 6,895 of record JBKGHK010000026.1, on the reverse strand, counting down.
GGGCCGTGTGGGATGCGAGCGCACCCGGGCGGGAGATCCAAAAGATCCAACCCCACGCAACCCGGCGCTACATGTCCCCGACAATGGCTCAAGATTTAAATTCCTGACCTGGAGCTTCCGCAAATGACCACCAAGAGCCTCCGCGGCTTCAACTTCCTCGGGCTGACCAAGAGCCTCAAGCAGTCCAAGGCCGCTCAGACGCAGACGGCGCCGCAGAAGAACCAGGTCGCGACGCAGCCGGACACGAACAAGAAGGGCGGGCTCACCAAGGACGGCCGGTATCAGAACAGCTTCCAGGCTGGGAACTCGGTCACCCGGACGTACAACAAGAGCTACTCCAACGGCGACACCAGCGACCTCTTCACCCCCAACGCCAACCAGAGCAAGGTGGGGAAGCTGGCCGGGAAGCTGCCCGGAATCACGCTGGCCGAGGGCTCCTTCGAGAAGAGCGCGGCCCTGCACAAGGCGGCCGGCAGCTTCGGCAGCCCCGGCAGCTTCGCCCAGGGTCAGGGCAGCATCTCGTTCGGTGAGGCCTCGGTCAGCGGCTCCGGCAAGGTCTCCCTCGAGGGTGGCGCGCTGAAGGCCAACGGCCAGGCGGTCATCTCCGCCACGCTGCTCAACGCGCAGGGCTCGGTCAAGATTGGCAAGGGTGACTACAACCTCACCGCGCAGGGTGAGGCGTACGTCGGCGCCAAGGCCAAGGTGAACGGTGAGCTGGTCATCGACCCGGCCAAGGGCATCTACGCCGCCAAGGTCGGTGGCGAGGCCTTCGCTGGCGCCCGCGCCGGTGCCGAGGCCAACGTCAACCTGGGCAAGTTCGGCAGCGTCGGTGCTCGCGCCGAGGCCTGGGCGGGCGTGGGTGCCTCGTTCAACGCCGAGGTCGGCTTCAAGAACGGCCGCCTGAAGGCCCGCTTCGACATCGGCGCCGCGCTCGGCATCGGCTTCAAGATTGGCTTCAACGTCGACATCGACCTGAAGGGCATCAAGGACACCGTCAAGAAGGTCATCGAGAAGCCCGTCGAGGTCGTGAAGGACGTGGTCAAGAGCGTCGGCAAGTTCTTCAAGAGCCTGTTCTAGTCAGCGCTCCCCCTGCAGAACCACACCCCCGGGCGCGAGTCGTCCGCGGTGCCTTCCAGGCGCCGCGGGCCTCGCGCCCTCTGTTTTCCGGGCACTGCCCGCCCTGGCATACTCCCCGCCATGACCACCCAGAGCATGCAGGCGTTGTTGAAGGCCGGTGAGGTCGACAAGGCTCGGGCGCTCGCCGAGAGCGCCCTCAGCAAGAACAAGAACGACCGTGTGGCACTGCTGACGCTCGCGAAGCTGGCCTCGGTCGAAGGGGACTGGGAACGCGCGGAGCTGTTGGTGAACCAGGCCACCCGCGGTGGCGCCGAGGACCCGGACTCCCTGCTGGTGAGGGCCGCGCTGGCCTCGTCGCGTGGAGACGAGGAAGCGGCCCGCAACCTCTACACGCAGATCATCCGCGAGGCGAAGCCCCCCCGCGCCGAGGCGCACTTCGGCCTGAGCTTCATCCTGGGCGGGCTCAACGACTTCCCGGGCGCTCGCAAGGAGCTGGAGAAGGCGGTGCAGCTGGAGCCCGACGTGGCCCAGTACCGCTTCAACCTCGCGCGCGTGCTGCTGGCGCTCGAAGAGCTGCAGCTGGCGCTGCCGCACCTGGAGCGGGCGCTGGAGCTCAACCCGCTGAACCCGCCCGTCTACGTGGTGTGGACCATCGTGCTGCAGCAGCTGGGCGAGCTGGAGCAGGCGGAGAACCTGCTGCGCCAGGGCCTGAAGCTGATTCCGGACAACCCGGAGCTGCTCAACTCGCTGAGCAGCGTGCTGGCCGCGAAGGGCAACGTGCCCGAGGCCTTTGGCATCGCCAAGAAGCTGGCCGTCCAGTTCCCGGATGATGCCGCCGCGCAGGGCAACCTGGCGCGCATGATGATGGCCACCGGGCACCGCACCGAAGCGCTGGAGGTCTGCCGGGCGCTCGCGAAGCGCGGCCTGTCCACGGCGCAGACGAAGTCCATCGAAGCCATGGTGCTGGAGGCCAACGAGCCGCCCGACATCGAGGGCGCCGTGACGGCCTGGCGCGAGGCCATGGACCTGGACCCGGACGACTGGTCCTCCGCCAACAACCTGGGCAACCTCCTGATGCGCTGGGAGGAAGGTGACCCCGAGGAGCGCCTGGGCGCCGCCGTCGAAATCCTCGAGGAGGCGCGCCGCCGCGCTCCCCACCGCGCGGAGCCGGTGCTCAACCTGGCGCTCGTCACCGCGCAGAAGGGTGACAAGGCGAAGGCCAAGGCGCTGGCCCAGGACGTCCTCAAGCAGGCCCCGGCCGGTGAGAAGGAGCTCCGCGAGCAGGCGGAGCGCCTCATCAAGACGCTCGGCTGAGCGTCGCGGTGAGCCGCGCGCGGGAGGCCATGGACTGGCGCCTCCCGCGACGCGCCACCCAAGACGCTCGGCTGAGCGTCGCGGTGATGCCGCGCGCGGGAGGCCATGGACTGGCGCCTCCCGCGACGCGCCACCGGCGTTCAGCGCACCCCGTTCTCGTGGTGCCCGTGGCCCGGCCCGCCGAAGGTGCCCGGCCACGGGGCATTCGCGGGCAGCAGGCCCGGCATGGTGAAGCGCAGGAAGCGCGCCTGGCTGTAGGCGAACGGCGGGTCACACTCGCCGCAGGTGGAGGCCCCCTCCATCATCAGCAGCCCGCCCGGTGCCAGCTCCAACAGCTGCGGGTCCGAGCGCGGCGTGTAGGCGAGCGGGCACTGGAAGGCCTCGCTCCCGTCCTTCGCATTCACCCCCACCAGCAGCCGCTGGTTGTCGGCGCCGAGGGCGGTGGTGAGCACCAGCGTGTCCGGCGGCCGGTCCTCGCCCGCGGGCCACGTCGCCAGCCGCAGTTCCTTGGTGGTGAGCCGCTGCCCCTGCTTCAGCGTGTACGTCCACACCGGGCCCAGCGCGGGCAGGCCGTAGCCCTTGAGCTCCCTGGCGAAGAGAGAGCCGCCATTGCCCGGGTTCACCGTGGTGCCCGGCGCGCTGGGCACCATCACCTCGCGCGTGGCCACCATGCGGCCGAACTCCTGGGGAATGGAGCCCTTTGGCGTGCCGTCCGCCGTGCTCAGCGCGTGCTGGGCGTGCTCGGGCATCAGCAGCCCGTTCACCACCGCCAGCTCGCCGGCGACGAAGGACTCCATCCGCTTCCAGCGCGGCACCCCATCCGAGGAGAAGGCCATCAGCAGCGTGGGCGAGCCCGGCTGCAGCGGCGCTCCCACGTTGAGCGTCTTCGAGAACGTGACGTAGAGGTCCCCCACCGTGTCCGAGGCCAGGCCGAAGGGGTGCGGGTGGTTGCACTCGGACAGCAGCGGGTCCGTCAATTCCTGCGCGGACACCATGCGGCCAAAGGCATCCAGCACCACCAGGAAGTACATGCGGCACAGCGTGTCGCGGGGCTGTCCCGCCGGGTAGGCCTCGTAGAGCGCGGCCAGCCGGTCCGGCGCCATCACCGCGAGCCGCGCCAGGAAGAGCGTCACCGTCCGCCCCGCGATGTCCGGCCTCGCCTGGGACAACGTGAAGGCCCACCGTGGCGCGCCCGTGGTGCGCTCCAGCAGCGACACCGTGCCGTCCTGCGGCAGGTCCATGCACAACAGCCGGTCGTTCCACAGCATGCAGCGCCGGGCCGCATCGCGGGAGCGCACCGTCCTGTCCCCCGCCGCGTCCATCACCGGCGAGGCGTAGAAGCCCGCCAGCGTCACGTCACCCTCGGGCCCCACCAGCATGTCGTGCAGCTGCTCGCCGGTGGAGCGCGCGTCGTACGTCCAGTCCGTCGTCAGGGGCACCACGGCGGGGCGCTCGCACACCGCGCCATTGCAGATGCCCTCGCCCTGGCAGGGGCTGGCCGCCTCGCACCTGGCGAGGTCCGGCAGGTCCTGGCCCAGACGACACCGCCCCTCCACGCACACGTCCGAGTTGTTGCACGAGCGCTCCGGGCCGCAGAACGTCCCATCCGCCGCGGGCTTCAGGCCACAGCCCTTCACCGGGTCGCACGTGCCCACCTGGCACTTCCCGTCCCCCGGGCACGGCGGCGCGGGCACCGTCTGGCAGCTGTCCAGCACGTGGCACACGTCCGTGGTGCACGCGTTGCCGTCGTCACACGTGCGCTCGCGGCCCTTGCAGCGGCCCGCCTGGCACGTGGCGTCGACGAGACAGGCATTGCCCGGATCGCAGGCGGTGCCGTCCGGCAGCACCGACTCCACGCACTGCTCGAGCGCCAGGTCAAATGTCACCGAGTTGCACTTCACCGGGGTGAAGCAGTCGGGAATCGGCTTCGCCTCGCCGGCCAGCACCAGGTCCACGCGGGCGCCGTCCGAGGCCGTTCCGGTGACGGTGATTTCATACGTGCCCACCGCGGTGGGTGCGAAGCGCAGGCGCACCGGCACCTCGCCCGACTGCACCTGCACGGGCAGCACGTCCCGCAGGGAGAAGGGCGCCGTCACCTCCGTCCACGTGACGTCCAGGGGGGCGCGGCCGCCATTCACCACCCGCACCTCCGCCTCGCGCGGGGTGCCGTTGGGGTACGCGGCGGGGAACTCCACCCGGGCCGCGGACAGCCGCAGCCGGCCCACGGCGCCCTGCAGCGGTGGGTTGTCCCGGCAGGACAGGCCCGCCGCCAGCACCACCGCCAGCAGGATGACCGTCCGCCCCGCCCCGCCTGCCCTCGTCGCGCGGCGCCATGGGTGCCTCCCTGGAGACGTCGCGTATAGCCCCCACGGGGGGCGGATGCGAGGGGGCACCCCGCAAGCGCCACGGCTGTCCGACAGCCGCCCGCCCCCTTTCGGCTGCTGAACGCTCCGCCCTGTACACTGGACACCGCCTGCCACCTGGAGCCGTCTTCATGTCCGCCCTCCGCCCCGCCCTCGCGCTCGCCGTGCTCGTCCTGCTGGCCGCGCCCGCCTCCCGCGCCGCGGACGATGTGCCCCGCACCCTCTCCTTCCAGGGCCGCCTGGTGCGCGCGGATGGCACCCCGGAGAGCACCCCGCAGGACCTCACCTTCTCCCTCTATGCCACCGCCTCGGGCGGCAGCCCGCTGTGGCAGGAGCGCCACCCCGCCGTCACCGTGACGAACGGGTACTACGCCGTGGTGCTCGGCTCCGCGCTGCCGCTCCGGTACGAGCTGGCCGAGGGCAGCGCCCTCTACCTGGGCGTCGCGCTCACCGGCCAGTCGGAGCTCACCCCGCGCCTGCAGATGGCCTCCGTGCCCTTCGCCCTGCGCGCCCAGGACAGCCAGCGCCTGGAAGGCCGCGCCGCCGCCACCTTCGCCAGCGCCAACCATGGCCACCCGACGGCCACGGCCTCGGCCCCCGGCTTCCTGTCCGCCCAGGACAAGGTGAAGCTGGACGCGCCCGGGCCCACCTACGGCGACGGCCTCAGCGCCACGGGCACGCCCCTCACCGTGCGCGTCAGCTTCCCCACGGCGGGCGGCACCAACGGCTCGGCCCGCGTCGCGGCCCGCTCGGACCACTCGCACCCGAGGCCCTCGCTGACGTGCACGCACCGTCAGGCCACGGGCAATGACTCGGGAGACAGCGGCACCTCCGTCGCGTGGTGCGCCACCACCGAGGTGCTCACCGGCGGCGGCTGCACCGGCCTGGACTTCGCCGCCGGGGGCGCCTTCATGCCCACCGGCCTCACCGTGGAGAGCGGCGCCACGTCCACGGGCGGCCCGGGTTACCGGTGCCGCAACAACGGCTCGAATGCTCCGGCGCCCACCGCGTACGCCATCTGCTGCCGCATCCCCTGATTCACTCCGAGGTGGAGTGCATGCACACGGAGGGAACAAGCCCCCAAAGTGTGAACAGGCGTACTCCTCCCACTTTCCGCGACAGTGGGGACTTCAAAGACTTCAGGGCTGTACGTAGATGTGCCGGTGATTTTTTCAGGTGGTCCGGCACGAGCCCTCGCAACCGCCTGGAATGGTTGGAGTTCCCAGGGGTACGGTTCTGGCAATTGGGGCGGGACATGATCTCCGCCGAATCCGCTGGCGCCGCTCAGTCGTCCCAGGCCTTCACCGTGCTCATCCCACGTGGACTCCAGGCCACGGTGGATGGGTTGCAAGCGGAGGCCCGGCAGGAGCTGCTGGCCGAGCTGTTCCGAATGGCCGCCCTGGCACACCAGGAGCGAAGCCTGCTTCCCTCCTCCTCGCCCTACACGCTGCGCCTGGACCTGGCGGGCTGTCACGTGAGCGTGGAGCTGGACCCGGCGCGCTCGCGCCTCACGCTGGCCGGTCTCGTCCGAGCCCGAGCCCTGGCCTGAATCCAGTGCGCCGTCACGGGTCTCTCGCAGAGATGTCACGCCGGGCCGGATACGAAGAATCCTGGGACCTGACGTACCTGGTCGAGCAGCTCCGAGAGCTGATTGGCCGAGACGTCGAGCTGCAGCCGGAGCTGGCCGACGAGCTGGCGGAGACGCTGGACGACCTGGTGCAGCGCAACCTGCGCCTTCGCGGCCTGCAGCGCATGGTGCACGCGGAGCGCGCGGCGGACGACCTCGCCGTCCTGCGCGGCGCGCTGGAGAACATGGACCGCGAGTTGCTGCACCGCCTGCCCCAGCTGCTGGACCGCCTGCGCTCCGCGATTACCTGAGCGAAGCGTCCCTTCAGGGAACGACGCCCGGATAGAGCGTGTGTGTCGGACCCCGCATCGGCCCTCCGCCGATGCCGCCGCCCACACTGCCCCGTCCCGACGGCAGCACGACGGCCCCCGGTGAGATGCCCTGGGCCTCGCCGCGCACGGGCCCTTCGCACCGTCCGGAGCGGCAGCCCTCGAGGCCCTGGCACGGCCGCCCCGCTCCGCACACCACCTCCTGGCACGCTCCCGCCCGGCACACCTGGCCCGAGGCGCACGGG
>JBKGHK010000269.1:0-12658 GCA_046520375.1 Pyxidicoccus sp. 3LFB2 | reverse complement strand
CCTTCGCCCCGTCGCCGGGCTGCGCGGACGCACCGTCGCGCGACGCGGCGCCCCGCTGAAAGGGATCATTCCCGAGGACACCCTTGGCCATGACTAGCTCCTCCTCAGCGCCGCAGCGGCGTCCCTGACGTGGTGGAAGGGGATGAAGCCGAGTGCGGACTCGGCACGCTCGCCGTCCGCGACCCACGAGTAATGGATGTAGTCGAGCAGGGCCATGGGCAATGTGCCGGCCCCTACGACATCCAGCGTGCGAAGTGCGGCACGGAACAGCGGACCCGGCAGGGGGAGCGGGCGGCCACCCGCCTGTTGGATGAGGCCGGAGAGCGGCAGCACGCCCCGACCCACGATGTTGAACTCGCCGGACACGTCCGCGCGCAGGGCGAGGTGCAGCGCCCGCGCGGCGTCTTCTTCATGCACGACCTGCCACAGCGGGTCGTAGCCCAGCAGCGTGGGCACCACCCCGTGCCTCAGCATGCGCGCGGCGGGGTTGTCCGCCGAGGGGCCGAGCAGCGGCGCGAAGCGCAGCACCAGCACGCGCATGTCCGGGTGCCGCTCGCGGAAGGCGCGCACCTGGCCCTCCACCTCCACCTTGTCGGTGACGAAGCGGCTGTGCGGGCAGCCCTGCAGCGGCGAGTCCTCGCGCAGCAGCGCGGGGTTGTTGCCGCGCGCGCCGTACACCGCCGTCATGGAGGGCACCACCAGGCGTGGCAGCCGCGCGCGCCCCGCCGCGGTCAGCACGTTCATGGTGCCGATGACCTCCAGCTCATGCGCCAGCGAGCCGTTGCGGATGGGGCCGAAGAGAAAGGCCAGGTGATAGAGCGCATCCACCGGGTTTTCGGTGAGCGCCTCCGTCAGCTCCGCCTCCGCGTCGTACCGGGTGAGGTCCACCCGGTGGTATTCGATCTTGGCACCTTCTGGACGTGCCACGTCGAGCACCAGGATGCTCTCCACCTCCGGATCGCGCTCCAGCCGATGGAGCAGCAGCTTTCCGTACTCGCCGCTCGCGCCGGTTACCGCGACGCGCAGCCGCCCCTTGCCTGGTCGTGACACGTCCATTCGCGGTGGCGGGTGTTAGCCCAGACGCCTGGGAATGTCAGCCAACTGCGGTGCCGATGCGCTGGACAACGTCGGCTGGGTGGCGGAGGGTGAACGGTCGCCATGGCCCGCATTGCCCGCCTCAGTGACGTGCTCATCAACAAGATCGCCGCCGGCGAGGTGGTGGAGCGCCCCGCGTCGGTGGTGAAGGAATTGGTGGAGAACTCGCTCGACGCGGGCTCCAGCACCATCCGCGTCGAGCTGGAGGGCGGGGGCGTGGACCGCATCATCGTGTCCGATGACGGGCACGGCATGGGCCGGCAGGACGCAATCACGTGCCTGGAACGTCACGCCACCAGCAAGCTGCGCGAGCTGGACGACCTGTTCCACATCGACTCCATGGGCTTCCGGGGCGAGGCGATTCCGGCCATTGCTTCCGTCTCCCGCTTCACACTCCACACCGCCGAGGTGGGCGCGGACGTGGGCACGCGGGTGGTGGTGGAGGGCGGCGGGCCGGCGCTGGTGGAGGACGCGCCGCCGCGCACCGGCACCGTCATCACCATTGAGGACCTCTTCTTCAACGTGCCCGCGCGCCGCAAGTTCCTGCGCCGGGGCGACACCGAGCTGAAGCACGCCGAGGAGGCCGTGGTGCGGCTGGCGCTGGCGTACCCGGAGGTGGGCTTCTTCGCCTCGCACGAGGGCGCCACGCTCTTCTCCAGCGCCGCCTGTCCGGACGACCCGCGCGAGCGCATCGCCGCCGCGCTGGGCCCCACCGCGCACCCGCACCTGTTCCCCGTGGAGGAGCGGCGGCTGGGCGTCACCGTCACCGGCTACGCCGCCTCGCCCGAGTTCACCTTCAACAACGCGCGCGGCCTCTACACCTACGTCAACCGGCGCTACGTGAGGGACCGCGGCCTCATCGGCACCATCCAGCGCGCCTACCAGGACTTCCTCGCGGCGGGCCGGCAGCCGGTGGTGGTGCTCCACATCGACGTGGACCCGCGCGCGGTGGACGTCACGTGCACCCGCAGAAGCTGGAGGTGCGCTTCGCCGACGCGCACCGGAGGGGCTGCACAGCGGCCTGCGCGTGCGGGTGCGCGGCCTGAAGCTGGGCGCGCGGCTGGCGGCCGGAGAGGTGGAGGTGGTGCCGGTGTCCCCGGCGCTCTCCGCCACGTCGGCGTGTAGCCCCATGGGGGACCAGCGCACGCTCGTCATCCTCGCCACCTTCCCGGGGCAGCCGCAGACGCTCACCGAGGAGCAGGTGCGCGAGGTGTTCTTCTCCACCACGCAGCGCTCGCTGACGCGCTTCTGGAGCGAGGCGTCCCAGGGGCGCACCCGCGCCAGCGGTGACGTGGTGGGCTGGTACACGCTGGACCGGGGGTACGCGTGCGAGGAGTCGGACGCCCTGCGCGTCGCCGCCATCGCCGCCGCCGACGCGGACGTGGACTTCCGGGAGTATGACCGCGTCTTCATCGTCCACCCCGAGGCGGACGGCACGAGCTGTTACTACGGCGGCCTGGGCACGCTGGCGTGCGTGACGCAGAACACGCAGGACGGCCCCATCACCGCCTCCGCGTCCTGGCTGCGCGCCGAGTACATGAGCCCCCATGATCGAGGCGTGGAGCTGGTGACGCACGAGGCCGGCCACAACCTCACCCTGCACCACGCCAGCTCGCGGGACTTCGGCGCGGAAGTGCTGGGCCCGGTGGGCGAGTCGGGGACGCTGACCGAGTACGGGGACCTCTTCTCCACCATGGGGAGCTGGAACCTCGGCCACTACTCAGCGCCCCACAAGGTGCGGCTCGGCTGGCTGGAGCCGGGCGCGGTGGCCACGGTGGATGGCACGGATGGCACCTTCACGCTGTCTCCCATCTCCGCGCCGCTGAGCAGCGGGCTTCAAGCGGTGAAGGTGCGCCGCGGCTTCCACGGTGACGGCTGGCTGTGGCTGGAGGCCCGCCGCGCGGTGGGTGACTACGACGGCACCCTGCCCTCGCAGGTGTTCGGCGGCGCGCTCGTCCATTACGAGGAGGCGAGCACCGGCACGTACACGCACCTGCTGGACTTCACGCCGGAGACGCTCTCGTGGCAGGACCCGGCGTTCCTGCCCGGTGGCACGTGGACGGACCCGTACACCAACGTGCGGCTGACAGTGGACGGCGCGACGCCCGCGGGCGTCACGGTGAGCGTCCACTACGAGCCGATCGCGTGCGTGCGCGCGCCTCCCACGCTGACGTTCGACACGTGGCATCCGTACGCCGTGCCGGGCTGGCAGGTGGAGAGCGGCTTCACCCTCACCAACAACGACACGCCGGGCTGCCCTGCCTCCACGTTCGACTTCCAGTCCGCGCTGCCCGCCGGCTGGCCGACGCTGGAGCTTCCGGCCAGCGTCACCCTGGCGCCCGGGAAGCAGCGCTTCCTGTACTTCTACAAGCAGGTGCCGGAGACGACGCCGTACGGCACGTACACGGTGGACTTCACCGTGACGCGTGAAGGGGAGAGCGTCACCGGCACGGACACGCTGGACGTGATTGCGCCGTGCCAGCCGCAGCCCGTCCAGATGTACTTCGACCGGCACTCGCAAGTCGTCACCGCGGGTGGCACCGCCGCGTTCGGAGTGACGGTCATCAGCCGTGACTCGCGCGCCTGCGGCTGGGTCTACTTCGAGCCGGCGTCCACGCTGCCGCAGGGCTGGGTCACCGAGTTCGAGCCGTTCGGCTTCGACATCGAGGCCGGGGGCTCGTTCGAGTTCACGATGTACAAGGCGGTGCCCCCGGACGCGCAGGGCAGCTACGACGTGGATGTGCAGGTGCTGCGGGACGGTTACACGGTGGAGGCCACCGACACGGCGACGGTGACGGTGAATCCGTGCGTGCGCGCCACGCCCACCTTCACCGCGCTGCCCGCGACGCTGGACGTGGAGCCCGGCGAGACGGCGAGCTACACGCTGACCGTCACCAACCACGACACGGCGCTGTGCGGTGCGGCGACGTTCGACTTCGACCTCGTCAACACCGACCCCTGGGCGTCCGACCTCTCCTCGCGGTCGCTCACCGTGGAGCCTGGGGCCACGGCCACCGCCACGCTGACGGTTACCGCACCCGGGAATGCGGGCATGGGCACGCGCTACTTCGAGCTGGGACTCCTGCGTGAGGGGGCCTTCGTCGGTGGCGCGGAATTGGAGGCGCGGGTGGTGTGCCGGAGCAACGCCCCCGGCGTGAGCTTCAGCCCGGCGGCGGGCACGGTGGAGGCGGGCAAGTCACTGACCTTCACGGTGACGGTGGTGAACACCGACAACGGGGCGTGCACGGCGAGCAGCTTCTCGGTGGGCGCTACGGTGCCCTCGGGGTGGACGTCCCGCTTCTCGCAGACGGCGCTGACGCTGGCGCCTGGCGAAAGCGGCTCGGTGGTCCTCACTGTCACTCCGCCGGAGACGGCGGCGGTGACGAGGCACACGCTCAGCGCGCTCGCCTCGCATCCGGGGGCGGCGTCCACCCGCGGTACGTTCACGGTGGATGTCACGCGGCCGCCGCTGAAGGCCGTGCTGTCCGTGCCGGCCACCAGCTACCGGCGGAACAGCGTGGTGCCCCTCACCACCCTGGTGACGCGGGGGACTCGCGCGGCCCAGGCCAGCGTGCGCTTCAGCCTCAGCCGGCCGGATGGACTCACCGAGACACGCACCGTGGCCACCGACACCACGGGCAAGGCGGCGTGGAGCTACACGGCACGCACCCGTGGCATCTACCGCGTCACGGCGACGGCCACCTCGGGCACGGAGACGGTGACCAGCAACACGGTGAGCTTCTCGGTGCAGTGAGGGCTCGATTCAGGAAGCATCGTGGGCGCGTTCATGGAGTGAAGGCCGGGCCGGGTTGTTCCGGGCCCGGCCCTTCTTCTTGAAACCCGCGCCGCCTGAAGGTGGGCCGCACGAAGCCCGGCACCTCTGAAGAGCTCGAGATCTCAATGATGCGCCGGGCGCACTCTCGGTTGAGGCTCTACGTCAGAAGACCGAGCAGGCTCACGACGTGAGAAGGGTGAGCTCCGGGACACGCGTGGGCTTGCGATGCTGCCGATGGTCGTAGAAGCACTCCGGCCCGAGCACGGTGATGAGCCGTTCCTCCGCGGCATCTCCTTCCGGGGTCATCGCCAGGGTGGGCAGCTCGTAGGGCTGGACCAATACGAGCCCGTTTCCGAGCTCCTGGCAGGCGCTTGGAGGCAGGGACAGGAGACGCTCTCCGAACATGCGCACGAAGGGCGGGCCGAAGAAGTTGCGCCAGTACAGTCCGGCCAGTCCTTCACTGGGGTCGCGCACGGTGAAGGTCTGCTCGGTGCCGAAGCCGTCGGGATTGGGGATGAAGCGCTCTTCTTTGCGGCGCGTATCTTCGAACGTCCCTGCCTCCGCAAGGGAAGCGCCCACCAGCCGCATCAACTCCAGCACCTGCTGTAAGTGGGCACTGCACCACCCGGCAAGCTCTTGCTCGTCCACGGAGACAGACCAAGAGACGCTGCCCACGAAGGGGAACTCCGTTCGCTTCGACGTGGAGAGGATCAAGAAATCCTTCTCCCTACTGTCCGAGATGGAGAGGTGCTGAGCCTCGTCGTAGTAGGCGAGGTGGGCGCTGAAGTCTGTGCTGCCCGGCTTCAGGTTCGGGTCCTCTCCGAGGAACACGTCCTGAGCAGGCTCGAACCAGCGGTATTCCTTGAACGCGAGCCGAAGAAGCTCCCGCACGACTGCCGTGGGCGGGGCCCCGGGTGGGAGATGGATGCTCGTGTAAACGGATCTCGAAGCCATTGTCAGCCTCAGGGATACCACTGTACATGCGCCTGGCCATCGCGACTGAGCAACCTGAGTTCTCGGACCAAAGTGTCGGTAAGCACCGTCTGCCCCTGTGCGTGTCGAGCTGAGCGAAAGCACACCTCAAGGTGGCCGCCGTACTTCTTTACATAGGCCATCATCGCCTTGAGGTTTCCGGTGAGCGACATCTCCGCGCGGCCCTTCACCTCGACGAAGCGGTAGGGCCTGCCCCACACCAGCTCCTCGGGATTGCCCACCACCGAGTCCGGGATGAAGCCCTGCTCCGCGCCCTTCCCTGGCGGCGGCATCATCATCGCGGTGTTCTTCTCGTAGCCGCGTGCCTGGAGCACCTGCTGCTCGAACTCGCCACCCCGGCCCTTGTTCTCCAGCACCGTGCGGTACATCCGCTCCCATGTGGAGTCCGGCGCGAATTCGAAGCGCGGGTACTTCCCCGGGTGGCGGAACTGGTAGTCCACCCACGCCTGCGCCAGGTGCTCGGCACTGCCCGGCACCAGTCGCAGTCCCTCCTCCGTGGCGCGTGAGCCGAGCAGCGGCACCCGGGCCCCGGCCTTCACCGCCTCCGCCACTTCCGCCAGCGGGCCGCGCAGCCGCTCAGCCACCTCGTGCAGCCACTTCAGCTCCTCCTTCGGCACCTGCTTCCCCTGCCCCGCCAGCCGTAGCAGCCTCTGCACCCGCGCCACCTCCTCCGGTGCCAGGTGCCGCGCCACACGCTGGAGCACCTGCGCTTCCTGCAGGCCACGCCCGGTGAGCAGCGCCGTCCTCGAAGCGGCTTCGGACAGCGCGCTGCCCACCACGAAGGGAATCAGCAGGGCCACCGCGCAGAGCAGCCGCTCCTCTGCCGTCAATTCGCGTCCCAGCACGCTGACGCCGGCCACCGAGCCCAGCAGGTCCGCCGACTCGCCCACCAGCGGCACCAGTCCCACCGCCATCTCCAGCAGCACCTCCTCGACAGGCACCACCGCCCGGGGCTCGGGCACCCAGTCCAGATGTGGCGGGGACGCGTTGCCCAGCGCCAGCGCCGTGGCCAGCGCGCTGCGCTTCGCCAGCAGGTACACCGCCACTTCCTGTGGGCTCTTGCGCAGGTAGTCCGGGTCCTCCGTGTGCGCGTACGCCCAGCCCAGCACCGCCGAGGTGAGGGCATCCTGCGCCCCCTCGTACACGGGACTCTCCGTCACCAGCCACTCGCGGCCGGCCTTGCGGAAATGGCGCGCGGCCAGGTGCCGGCTTCGCTCCCGCGCCCAGGCCCAGTGCTCCTCCAGCTTCGCTTCCACGGCCGCGTCGCGTGCCTGGGCCTCGCGCCCCTGCTGCACGCGCGCCACCTTGAAGCGCAGGTACACCTCCTCCGGCTCCGCGCGCGCCAGTTGCTCCTCACCGCGCCCGTGCAGCCAGCCCAGCAACTCCAGCAGCGCCGCTTCCCCGGCGCGTCGCTCGGCCTCGGGCACGCCAGGTCGGCGCAGCGCCACCTGCTTCTCGCGCACGAAGGCCATGAAGCGGCCCAGCTCGGCACCGCCCAGCATGCCGCCGCCGCTTCCGTCCTCTAAAGGCTCGGGCCTTGGAAATGGTGGCGGTGAGGCGGCGCGATAGCGCAGCGGGGTGCTCTCCAGCCACGGCTCCAGCCGCTGTCCGCCCCAGCCCTGGCAGCCCGACAGCAACAACAGCGTCACCATCCCCAGCGCACCGATGCTCCGGGCACACGAGGCACATCGGGCAGACCCTTCCACGACAATGCACCTCCTGGGATTCCTAGGAATACCAGGAGGCACCGACGCACGGGCCGCAGCGCCTCCGAACCGGAGGCGTTCGCCCCGCGTCTGCTACTGCGTCGTCACCGTCATGCGCTCGAGCAGCGCACCGGCCCAGGTGAGCCCGCTTCCGACCACGCTCAGCACCACGGTGTCGCCCACCGACGGGTCGTCCCAGTGCTCGCTCAGCACGCCTGGCGCTCCTGCGGCTCCGGTGTTCCCCCGCCGGTCCACGTTGTAGAAGTGGCGCGCATCGGGGACTTCACAGCGCCGCTGCACGGACTCCAGCATCCTCAGGTTCGCCTGGTGCCCGATGAAGGTGACGTCCCCCAAGCCCTTCGCCGGCTCCCGCGCCAGGTAGCGCCCTCGCAGGTCCTGGAACGTCTCGCCCGCGCGGCGGATGGCGAATTTCTGCACCTCGCCGCCCTGCTGCATGAAGTGCCCCACCCGGGGCACCCGCACCTTGTCCGCCCCCGCCGGGTCTCCCGCGAGCAGCGTCTCCGTCACCTGCCAGCGCCCCAGCATCCGGGGAGACAGAATCGCCGCCGACGCGCCGTCTCCCCACAGCACCGCGCTGGAGCGGTCCGTGTAGTCCACCACGCGCGTGGAGTTGTCCATGTTCACCACCAGCACGTAGTCCGGCAGCCGCTCCGGCCGCATGCCCGTGAGGAAGTGCAGCTGCATGCAGAATGACGAGCACGCGCTCTGCAGGTCCACCGCGGGCGCGTCGATGCCCAACAGCTGCGCCACGCGATTCGACTCGGCCGGGATGCACTCGTCCGGGCTGCACCCGCCCGCCACCACCAGGCCGATGTCCGACGGCTTCAGCCCCGCGCGCTCCAGCGCCATCAGCGCCGCCCGCCGCCCCGTCTCCGCGTTGCTGAAGAGGGCCGCCTCCTGCGCCGCGCGCACGTCGCGGTTGCGCGTCTCGCGCAGGTAGTCCAGCGGCAGCACCGTGTGCCGCGTGCGGATTCCCACCCGCTCCAGAATCCACGCGTCATTCGTGTCGAGCCCCAGCTCCTCGAAAAAGGCATTCGTCAGGAGGTTGGGTGGATGGAAATGGCCGAGCGCGTGCAGGAACATGTGAACCCTCTAACCGCGCACCCTCGCAATTCTTTGTCAGTGTCATGTCACGGCCCCGCCGCTACGGAGAGCAGTCAACCATTCGAGCCGCAGCCCTCACCACGGCATCGACGCAACACGTCATGAACAGCGCGGGCGTTGCCCGGGAAAGGCAGACAGCAGATGACCTCCACGACACGGAGCGCGGCACTCGGCCTCTTCTTCCCGCAGTGGCAGGGCGCTGGAGAAGTCCCCGCGCTGGAGTCCGGAGCCCGGCGGCTGCGCGCGCGCCTCGAGGGCACGGGCCCGTGGGCCGAGGTGGAAGTCCCGTCCGTCCACCCGCTGCGCCGCGAGGCCGGAGTGTGGGGGCATGGAGAGCTGCTCGCGCAGCTGGGCGCCGCCCGCCGGATTCTCGAAGCGCACCAGCCCGCGCGCGTCCTCACGATTGGGGGCGACTGCGGCGTGGAGGTCGCCCCCGTCAGCTATCTCAATGCCCGGCTCGGCGGCGACCTGGCCGTGGTCTGGTTCGACGCGCACGCGGACCTCAACACGCCCGACAGCTCGCCCAGCGCACTGTTCCACGGCATGCCGCTGCGCGTGTTGCTGGGCCAGGGTGCGCCCTCCTTCGTCGAGGGTGCCCGCCCGCACCTGGAGCCCCGGCAGGTATTCCTCGCCGGAGTGCGCGAGCTCGACGCGCCCGAGGCCGACTTCATCCGCGAGCACGCGCTGCGCCGCTTCACGCCCGCCGACCTCGTGTCACATCCGGAGGCCCTCGCCGAAGCCCTGCGCGCCGCGGGCTTCCGCCACGCCTATGTCCATATGGACCTGGACGTCACCGACCCGGGAGAGCTGCCAGACGTGGCGTGCCCCACGCCGCAGGGGCTGGCGCTCGGCATGCTCGTGGCCCAGCTCCGTGCCATCCGGCAGACCGTCCACCTGGTGGGCGCGAGCATCGTCGAGTACGCCCCCACGGACACGGCGGCCTCCCGTGAGGCGGTGCTCTCCGGGCTCATCGACGAGGTGCGCACCCTGCTGACCGGAAGCCACTGAGCACCCGCGCGAGAAGAAGCCGGCCAGCCGGGGTGAAATCGCGCAGTGCGGCTCGAAGCGCTTTCGTCTGGCCCCGGACTGACACCCACGCGCCGGGGGCGCCCGCGCCTGGCGCCATCCGGAGCGTTGTAGAGTCCGAGGCATGAGCGACTCCGCCGCGTCCCGGGTCCACTTCCGCACCTGCAATCTCTGCGAGGCCATGTGCGGCCTGCGCATCGAGCTGGAGGGCAACCACATCACCTCCATCCGCGGTGACGAGGAGGACCCGTTCAGCCGGGGCCACATCTGTCCCAAGGCGCTGGCGCTCAAAGACTTGTACGAGGACCCGGACCGGCTGCGCCACCCCATGCGGCGCACCGCCAACGGCTGGGAGCAGGTCTCCTGGGAGGACGCGCTCGACGAGACGGCGCGCCGGCTCCACGCCACGCAGAAGGAGCACGGCCGCGACGCGGTGGCCGTGTACCTGGGCAACCCCAACGTCCACAACACGGGCAACATCATGTTCGGGCCCCAGCTGCTGCGGACGCTGCGCTCGCGCAACCGCTACTCCGCCACCTCGGTGGACCAGCTCCCCCACCAGCTCGTCGCGTACCTCATGTTCGGCCACCAGCTGCTGGTGCCCATCCCCGACATCGACCGCACGCAGTACATGCTGGTAATGGGCGCCAACCCGCTGGCCTCCAATGGCAGCCTGATGACGGCGCCCGACGTGCGCGCCCGCCTGCGCGCGATTCAGCAGCGCGGCGGCCGCGTCGTCGTCGTCGACCCGCGCCGCACGGAGACGGCCGGCATCGCCGACTCGCACGTCTTCATCCGCCCCGGCACCGACGCGCTCGCGCTGCTCGCCCTGCTGCACGTGGCCCTGGTGGAGGGCGTACGCCCCGCGCGAGCCACCTCGCCGCGCACGTGGAGGGGCGCTGGACACGGTCGCCGCGAGCTGGCCCGCGAGTTCACCCCCGAGCGCGTGGCCCCGCACACCGGCGTGCCGGCGGATGTGTTGCGCGGCATCGCCCGCGACTTCCTCGCCGCCGACGGCGCCGTCTGCTACGGCCGCATGGGCCTGTCCACGCAGCCGTTCGGCTCGCTCTGCCAGTGGCTCATCAACGTGCTCAACACCGTGACGGGCAACCTGGACCGCGAGGGCGGCGCCATGTTCACCCTGCCCGCCTTCGACATCGTCGGCGGCCCGAAGGCGCTGGGCCTGGGGCGCGGCAGCATCGGCCGGTGGAAGAGCCGCGTGCGCGGCCTGCCCGAGTTTGGCGGCGAGCTGCCCGTGGCCGCGCTCGCGGAGGAAATCCTCACCCCGGGCGACGGCCGCGTCCGCGCGCTGCTCACCCTGGCCGGCAACCCCGTGCTGTCCACGCCCAATGGCGCGCAGCTGGACAAGGCGCTGGGCGGGCTGGACTTCATGGTGAGCATCGACCCGTACCTCAACGAGACGACGCGCCACGCCCACCTCATCCTCCCGCCCGTGTCCCCGCTGGAGCGAAGCCACTACGACATCGCCTTCCATGTGCTGGCCGTGCGCAACACGGCGAAGTACTCGCCCGCCCTCTTCGAGCCCGGGCCCGACGGGCGCCATGACTGGCAGATTCTCCTGGCGCTCCAGCACCGGCTGGAGACGCTGCGCAAGGGCCGTCCGTCCGTGCGCGCCATGCTGAAGTACCAGGCCGTGTCACGCCTGGGCCCCGAGCGGCTGCTGGACCTCGGCCTGCGGCTGGGGCCCCATGGCAGCCGCTTCCGCCCGCTGAAGCAGGGCCTCACCCTGGCGAAGCTGCGCGCGGCGCCGCATGGCGTGGACCTGGGCCCGCTGAAGCCCTGCCTCCCCCACCGCCTCCAGACGAAGGACCGCCGCATCCACCTGGCCCCCGAGGCGCTGGTGGCGGACGTGCAGCGGCTGCGCGAGCGCTTCCCCGAGAGCGCCGCCCCGGAGGTGCGCGACGGCGAGCTGCTCCTCATCGGCCGGCGCCACCTGCGCGACAACAACTCCTGGATGCACAACGTGGCGGGCCTGGTGAAGGGCAAGCCGCGCTGCACGCTGATGATGCACCCCGAGGACGCGGCGAAGCGGGGCCTCACGGATGGCGCCGACGTCACCGTCAGCTCCCGCGTGGGCGAGGTGACGGTGCCCATTGCCGTCACGGACGACGTCATGCCCGGCGTGGTGAGCCTGCCGCATGGCTACGGGCATGGCCGCCAGGGCACGCGCCTCAACGTCGCCGCCGGGCACGCGGGCGCCAGCATCAACGACCTCACGGATGACCGGGCGCTGGACGCGCTCAGCGGCAACGCCGCCTTCAGTGCGACGCCGGTGCAGGTGCGGCCGGCCGCGCGGGCGTCCGCCACACCAGCGGCGTGAGCACGCCGGCCACGACGAAGAGCAGCTGCACCACGTGCCCCAGCAGCGCCACCGACATGGCGCGCGCGGCCGTGGTGTCCAGCACGCCCGCCGCCATCGCGAAGGCGCCGTCGCTCACCCCCACCTGCCCCGGCACCAGCGAGCCCACCGCCAGCGCGCACAGGTAGAGCCCTTGCGAGAAGAGGGCCTGCAGCACGGAGGTGTCGATGCCCACCGCGTGCGTCAGCACCGCGTACTGCCCCACCTGGAGTATCCGGCTGCCCAGGAAGGCCAGCGAGGGACGCCAGGGCAGCAGCGTCCCGCTCCGCGCGGACACCTGGAACTGCTCCGCGTGCGAGGCCCAGCGCTGGAAGCGCCGCGCCAGCCACGCGCACGGCCGCTTCGCCCGCATGCACGCGCGCACGCCCAGCGACAGCAGCACCAGCAGGACGCCATGCACCAGCATGGCCCCCGTGAAGATGGAGAAGCCCGTCAGCAGATAGGACGCCAGGGCACAGGGGAAGGAGATGAGGCCTCCCGCCGCCAGCGACGCCGACTGCGAAGTGGCCGCCGCCGCCGTGGCGTTGGCGCCGCCCATGTGGGGCGCGAGCAGGGCCG
>JBKGHK010000268.1:0-12675 GCA_046520375.1 Pyxidicoccus sp. 3LFB2 | reverse complement strand
AATCTGTCTTCTACTTGGGCTTGCTATTTGGTTTTCAAAGACCGAGTCGCTTGTGCTGCTCGCGACTTTTTGTTACCGTTGCTACGTTTGCTGCCTGCCGTTTTCAACCGGCGGGGCTGCATTCTTTATTTGAGTCCGCGTCCGTTGTCAACTTCGACTTTCGCGTTCTCTGGCCTCTCGAAGTCCTCAGCGCCGCCCAGTGGCTTCCGCTGTTTTCTTCCGAGGGGGCGCGGCTTCTACCGCTTCGCCGCCATCCCTGTCAACCGCTGCTTCGTTGACTTCCCCGCCGATCCGCCCGTCCTACTGGGCTTTTCTTCGTCGGGGGCGCGGCTTCTACTTCAGCGCCGCGTCTGTTGTCAACTCGCTTCGTTGACCGCCGTATTCCGTTTGTCGGGGCTGCTCCTCGTCCGAAGTGCCTTCCGCGCCAGTGCGCGGGCTTCGTCGGGGGCGCGGCTTCTACCACCACCGCGTTTCGAGTCAACCGCTTTGGCCGACTCCCTTCTTCCCTTCCCCAGCTCCGCCTCCATCGAGGCGGCTACCCACTCCATCCACCTTCACGCCCGCCGGTTCACCACCACCTGCTCCAGAACCATCTATGGAGCCGCCCGGACAATGTCAACTTGTTGTCACAAGCTGCCCTGGCTGTCCGTGGTTCCCGCAGAAGTACTCCTCCAGGAGTGCTTCGGACATGGACCCACGGTCCTATTCGATCTGGTTCAGAGAGCCGACGCTGCGGGAGGCACTGAGTGACGCCCGCGTTTCGCCGTCAGGTGGGGCGGCTTATCCACCAACCGCCCCGGTCGCGCAAGAAGTTTGATTCTCGCCACTCGCGCTCCCGGAAGCGCCTGCTGCCGTCCGGGTATTGGGAGAAACCACCCTCCCCCGCCGGACCATTCCCGCCGCAGCCTCAGCTTCCGTCGGCGAGCCCGAGCTTCGAGACGTCCACGCGGCCCCTGCGGCAGCGCTCCGCCGATACCACCGAGCGCAGCTCCCCATAGGCCCGCTCGAAGTCGTCATTCATGACGATGTAGTCGTACGAGGCGATTCCTCTTTCCATCTCCGAGCGAGCAGCCAGCAGCCGTCGACGGATGGTCTCGTCGGAGTCTGTCTGACGGTCCCGCAAGCGTCGCTCCAGCTCCTCCATGGAGGGCGGCAGGACGAAGACGAGCACCGCGTCAGGGTGCTTGCGCTTGATTGCCTGCCCGCCCTGAACGTCGATGTCGAAGATGGCCACGCTCTTCCGAGCGCGGGCCTCGTCCACCGCGGCCTGGGGGCTCCCGTAGAAGTGGTGGTGGACCTCGGCCCACTCCACGAACTCGCCCCGCTCAATCTTCTGCTGGAAGGTGGCGACGTCGACGAAGTGGTAGTCCACCCCGTCGCGCTCCTTCCCACGGGGCCGCCGCGTGGTGACGCTGATGGAGAAGACCGCATCCGGCGTCTCCTTGAGGAGCCGGTGGGCAAGGGTGGTCTTCCCCGCCCCGGAAGGCGCGGAGAGGACGAGCAACAGACCAGGCTGCAGCACGGTGGGCGAGTTCATTCGACGTTCTGCACCTGTTCACGGATGCGCTCGACCTCGGCCTTCATCGAGACCACGCGCGCGGAGATCTCCGCGTGCTGGCTCTTGGATCCGGTCGTGTTCACCTCGCGGTGCATCTCCTGCACGAGGAAATCCATTCGGCGGCCGGCAGGCTCGCTGCTGGCCATGAGGGCTCGGAACTGCTCGAGGTGGCTGGCGAGGCGGGTGACCTCTTCAGCGATGTCCGTGCGCTCGGCGAAGAGGGCCACCTCCTGCGCCAGCCGCTGCGGGTCCACCGCTACGCCGCGCGCGAGCTCGGCGATACGGTCCGTGAGCCGCTGCTGGTACTCCTGGACGGCGCGCGGAGCGAGCTGCGCCACCTCGCGGCTCCAGCCCTCCAGCAGCTTCAGCCGGGCGTCGAGGTCCGCGTGGATGGCCTCACCCTCGATGGTCCGCATCTTCTCCAGCGCGGTGAGGGCCTGGTCCAGGGCGGAATGCACCGCCGGAGTGGCGGACTCCAGGTCCACGCCCTTCTCCTCCAGCCGGACGACTCCGGGCTGGTTGGCGACCTGGGACCAGGCCACATCCCCCACGAGCCCCAGCTCCTTGGCCAGCTCGCGGAAGGCGCGCACGTATTCGCGCGCCAGGGCCAGATCCACCGTGGGCACGGTGCCGGAGGCGGTGGAGGACTGCCGCTTCACCAGCAGCTCCACCGAGCCACGGGCCAGCCGGTCCTTCACCTGCTTCGAAATCGTGGGCTCCAGAGGCGCGAGCTCACGAGGCAGGCGCGCCTTCACCTCGCAGAACTTGTGATTGAGCGAGCGCAGCTCAACGGAGACTTCTTCGTCCCCCACGCGCGCGCGGCCCGCTCCGAACCCGGTCATGCTCTTCAGCATTGGGCGGTTGCTAGGGGCTTTCGGCGTCCAGGTCAAGCCGCACGCTTGCACGGCTTCTGATTCTGTGTAGGGTCCGCCGCGAGATGTCCTGGCACAAGCGGCTCGAGCTGTGGGCGAAGCTGGCGCTGGCGATCGTGGCGTCCGCCCTTTTCTGGCGCCCCGGCCGTCGTCGGCGTCGTGGAAGTTCCCTGCCCGTTCCCCGAAAGGTGCTGCTCGTTCGGCCCGACAACCGCGTGGGCGAGGCACTCCTCACCACGCCCCTGATGCGCACCCTCAAGGCGCATGTACACCCCGCTCCCGAGGTGCACGTGCTCGTCCATGCGAAGGTCGCGCGCGTACTGGCCGGGCACCCGGATGCGGACTCGGTCATCGCATTGGACCGGCGGCGGCTCTGGATGGGGCCGCTGGCGCCCGGAATCCAGGCTCTGCGCCGCGCGCGGTATGACCTGGTGGTGGACTGCGCCAACTGGGCATCGCCCTCGGTGACGAGCGCGCTCGTCGCTCGCATGGCGGGGCCTCAGGCAGTCGTCATTGGCCCGGAAGTGTGGCCGGTCTCCGGACTCCACTCCCTGTCCGTGCCCGCCCGCCCGGACACCCGGAATGAGGCCGTGCAGCGCACACACCTGCTCACGCCCGTTACGGGCGGTGCAGTGGCGCGCGGGCTGTCCTTCCGGGAACCGGCTGTGGGGCCCGCCATCCGCGCCTATCTGGAGGCGAACACCGGCACGGCGGCCGCGGTCATCAACCCGGGGGGCCGCCTGGGAGTCCGGCGGATTCCTCCCCAGGCCTTTGCCGCCGCTGCCCGGACGCTGCTGGAACTGGGACGGGTCCCCGTCGTCACCTGGGGCCCCGGTGAGGAGGAGCTTGCTCGCTCCGTGGTGGAGGGCGCGCCCGGTGCCCGCCTCGCGCCTCCGACCAACCTGGACGAGCTGGCGGCCCTGATGCGCGCCGCGGGCCTCACCGTGTGCAACAACACTGGCCCCATGCACCTATCGGTCGCCGTCGGGGCGCCCACCCTGGCCCTCTTCCTTCGGATGGACATGGAGCGCTGGGGCCATGCCTACGGCCCCCATCGCATGGTGGACCTCACGCCATTCGTGGATGGGGCGGACGCGCAGGGACTGGAGGCCCGGACCTCGGCCGAGGTGCGGGCCTTCGCCTCCGCCCTGCGTGAATCAGCTGGCCGGTAGCGCCTACTCCGGCGCCCCTTCGACGGTTCGAGCCATCCGCTCAGGCACCAGGCGCGGGATTCCGTCCTCTACCGGCCATGCGCACTGGCAGCGCTGGCAGCGGACCTCGGTGCGGGCGTCGTCCTCGTGCACCGTGAGCGGGCCGTGGCATTGGGGGCAGCCCAGTACGGCCCTCAGCACCGCGTCCAGGGGTGGCACGGGCTACTTCGTACCCTCGCGGCCAAGGCGGCGGGCGAGGTCCGTGGTGCTGTGGTCCTTCGGGTCGCCGGACACCGCCGTACGCCCGCCGTAGGCGCGGACTTCGTCCCCCTCGGGGATGCTGTCCGGCGTGTAGTCCGTGCCCTTCACGTGCACGTCCGGCTTGAGCGCGCGGATGATGGCTCTCACGTTGGGCTCGTCGAAGACAATCACCCGGTCCGTGCAGGCGAGCGCGGCCACCAGTTCCGCCCGCTCTGCCTCGGGGATGTAGGGGCGCCCCGGCCCCTTGTAGGCCCGCGTGGACGCGTCCGAGTTCACCGCCACCACCAACACGTCCGCCAGTGCCCGGGCGCCCTCCAGGTAGCGCACATGACCCACGTGCAGCAGGTCGAAGACGCCGTTGGCGAGCGCCACCGTGCGCCCCTCGGCCCTCCAGCGCTCACGCTCCTCCGCTACCTTCGCCAGCGGTTGGAGCTTCTCCAGGGTGCTCATCGCGCGCTCCGCAGTTCTTCGAGCAGCTCTTCCCGGGACACCGTCGCGGTCCCCGGCTTCTGCACCACCAGCGAGCCGGCCACGTTCGCCAGCCGCGCCGCCTCGCCGAACGAGGCGCCCGCCGCCAGCGACAGCGCGAAGGTCGCAATCACCGTGTCACCCGCCCCCGTCACGTCCACCGCCGACTTCGCGCCGTGCACGGGGATGTGGTCCACCCCGCCCTCCGCGTCGAACAGCGTCATGCCGTGCCGGCCCCGCGTCACCAGCAGCGCGCGGCACTCGAGCCTGCGCAGCGCCGTATGCCCCGCCTCCAGCAGGTCCGCCTCCGTGCGCACGGGCCTCCCGGCGAGCGCCTCCAGCTCCGGCTCGTTGGGCTTGCACACCGTCAGGCCCGCGAACGAGGAGAGCGCATAGCGGCTGTCCACGCAGACCGGCAGGCCGTCCGCCGCCAGCCGCCGCAGCACCTCTCGCACCTCGTCTCCCAGCACGCCCGCGCCGTAGTCGGACACCACCACCGCATCCGCGTCCCGCGCCGCCGTCTCCACCTGCTTCGCCAGTGCCTTGCGCATGCGCGGTGGCAGGGCACCTCGCTGGCCCCGGTCCAGCCGCAGCATCTGCTGGCGCGTGGTGCTCACCCCGCCCGCGAGGATTCGCGTCTTCGTCTCCGTCTCGATGCCGCGCCCACTCACCGCGTGCAGGCGGATGCCGGCATCCTCGAACAAGCGGCGCAGCGCGCTGCCCATCTGGTCCGTGCCGAGCGCGCCCACCGCCGTCACCTGCCCGGAGAGCGCCCGGACGTTGGCCGCCACGTTGGCGCCACCGCCCAGCTTCACCTCGGCGGACTCGTAGCGGACGATGAGCACCGGCGCCTCACGGCTCACCCGGTCCGTCTGTCCGTAGATGTAATGGTCGGCGACCAGATCCCCCACCAACAGCACCCTCCGGCGCGCGAAGGCGAGCGGCAGGCGCGAGGGCGACGACACAGAGCGAGCGGGCGAGACTGCGGCCATGGCGGCGGTTTGTCCCACAGCCTCCCTCGCCTCACAAGTCGCGCGGCACGTCCGCCAGCCCGAGCGCCCGGCGCAGGTGGGACTCGCCCTCCAGGACCTCCACCCCCAGCCGGACCACCCAGGCCTCGAAGCCAGGTGGCAGGCGCACCGCGTCCTTCTCCGTCGTCACCACCCGCGCGCCATGTCGCGCCGCTCGGGCCTCGACGTCGCGCAGTTCGCCCGCCGTGAAGCGGTGGTGGTCGGGGAAGAGGGCCGCATCGCGCACCTCCGCGCCGAGTGACTGGAGGGTTCGCAGGAAGCCCCCCGGCCGGGCGAGCCCCGCCAACGCGAGCACCGGCTGCCCCCCATGCGCCTGTCGGATGCACCTGGCCCGAGGGCTCCAGCCACGCCGTGGGCAGGTAGCGCGTGCGGACTCGGGGGACTCCGGTGCTCAGGGGGATGACAGTGACTGTCGCCAGCGTGTCCTGGCCTGTCGGCAGGGCCACTCCCGTGGAGGACGCGCGCATCCAGAACAACGTGGCGCGGCGCAGCGATGAGCGAGGCTCGCGCAGCGGACCCCGGGGGAGCATGTGGCCGTTGCCCAGTCCCACCGACTCGTCCACCACGACGACGTCTTCGTCTCGTGCGAGGCGGCGGTGCTGGAAGCCATCGTCGAGCAGGACCGTGTCCAGCCCGAAGTCGTCGCGCGCACGCAGGGCTCCCGCCACGCGGTCCGAGCCCACGAAGAGGCGTGCCTGGGGACAGCGGCGCGCAAGCAACAGGGGCTCGTCACCCGCGTCCTCGACCGGGGGCAGCGGCTCCGTGCCCGTGAAGGTCAGCGGTTCGCGCGAGCCTCGCCCATAGCCTCGCGTGAGGATGCCGACCTTGCGGCCCTCGCGGACCAGAAGTTCCGCCAGGTGGAGCACCGCGGGTGTCTTGCCCGTGCCCCCTACGTTGAGGTTGCCCACGGAGATGACGCGCAGGCCCTCCACGCGCTCGGCGCGCAGCAGGCCCGAGTCATAGAGGGCGCCTCTCAAGCGCACTGCCGCGGCATAGGTCCAGGACACCGCCGTGAGCGGTGACAGGAGGGCGCGGCGGCCCCAGGGCTCGGGAGTCGGCGGGTAGAAGACCCGCTCGATGGCCGTGGGGGCTTCGGGTGTCGATGGACTCACGACGAAGGAGACCTGACCTGCTCCGGTGGGTGCTCGCGGAGCTCGTAGGTGCAGCAGCTCACCTGGTCCAGCTCCTCGAAGACCTCATACCGGCCACGGAAGCCTTGGTCCGGGAACGTGTGGGGAAGTTGCTGGAGGAACTGCTCCAGTTGCGACTCCGCGTAGGTCATCGGGACCTCGCACGCGCGTAGAGCGCGAGCACTTCTTCCGCGATTCGTGCGTTCGTCGGATGGGCCACGGGGGCGCGTTCGCCGGAGAGCGATGCGGAGACCACCGACTCCGGCGTGGGCGTCACCACTCGCGCATCCGCGAGGTCTGGCAGCGCTCCCTCCTCGACAGCCACCACGCGCACTCCACATGCCCTGGCCTGGGCCGAGGCCCTTGCGCTCCAGTCGTTGCCCAGGCCGAGCAGCCACACCTCGTCCAGCGCCTGGAGCCAGCGCACGAATGACTCGCCCTGCTGGTAGCCCGCGAAGGTGACCGCGTCCGCCAGCCCGAGCTCCGACACCTGTCGCCGTGTCGGCTCCACCAGTGCCCCATCTCCCACGAGCACCAGGCGGGCCTCGGGCTGCTGCTTCCGGTAGAGGGCGAAGGCCTCCACGCCCACCGTGTGCCGCCGTGAGGGCTGAAAGGTGGAGACCATGCCCAGCAGCGGCGCCCCCGTGAGCCCCAGCTCGCGACGCAAGGCCTGCCGGTCCCTTGCCGGATGGAACCGTGAGTCCACCAACGCGGGCAGCACCTGGGCCACCCTCCCCTGCTCCAGCAGGCGAGGCAGCAACACCTTCGCGGGCACCGTGTAGGCGTCCGCCGACGGCAGGGACGCTCGCAGCGAGCGCGGCGCGTGAAGCGAGCGGACCAGCACCGCTCCTCGGGGCCGGCCCCAGCGTGCCAGCAGGTGGTCGTGACTGAAGTGCGAGTGCACCACGTCCACCTCTCGCTTCCGCAGCTTGCGCAGGTCGCTCCACATGCCCCAGGGCGGTGACTTCACGGACAGCGCCAGGCCCCCTTCGTCCAGCAGCCCGAGCTCCCGGAAGCGGGGCACCGCGGGCTCCTCCGCCGGCACGTCCGTCCGCCGCCGGTCCACCGCCACCGTCACCTCGTGGCCGGCGTCTCGCTGCGCCAGGGCCAGCAACGCCACATTCTCCGCCGGGCCACTGAAGAACGGACTCGCGAGCAGGTGGAGGATGCGCATCCGCTCACCGCCCCACCAGCGCTCGGTACAGGTCGCCCAGCGCTCGCGCCTCGTGCTCGACACCACACCGCCGGCGCGCCTCCTCCGCCGCGTTACGCCCCACCTCTCGCGCACGCTCCGGCTCCCGCATCAACATCGCCAGCAGCTCGCGCAGCGCCTTCACGTCCCCGGGCTCGAAGAAGAAGCCCGTACGTCCGTGCTCGATGAGGGTGTCCAGGTACGGCAGCTTCGACGCCACCACACAGCAGCCGGAGGCCATCGCCTCCACGTGCACCAGCGAGTAGCCTTCCGCGTACGACGGGTGCACCAGCACGCTCAGCCCCTGGTACCAGGGCTCGATGACGGACTGCTCTCCCGCCAGCGAGACCCGGTCCTCCAGACCCGCTCGCAGCCCGTTCACCCACTCCAGGTCCGCGCCCTTCGCGAGCCCCACCAGCACCGCGTGCCAGTCCGGATTCCCAGGCAGCAGCGGACGCACGGCTTCGAGGAAGTCTCCCTGCCCCTTCTCCTTCCGGATGCGCCCGATGACGCCAATGCCGTAACGACCGCCCTGGCCCAGCCGACGCCATGCCTCGTCCCGGTCCTCGGGCGGGTGGAACCGCGTCAGGTCGATACCGTGCGAGATGACCGTCGACGGCAGCGCGATGACCTCCGCCACCTGCCGCGTCAGCGAGACGAGCGCGTCCGCGCCCCGGGCGATGAAGCGCGTGAAGCCGCTCGGCGCTATCGACGTGTGCCTCGTGAAGACGAGCCGCACCTGACGGCCCATCAGCTTCAGCACCATGCCCGCCAGCAGCTCGTTGTTCCGGTGCGCGTGCCACACCACCGGCTCCGTGCGGGCGCGGCGGAGCAACTCGGGCCAGGTGATTCTGGGCAGGCCGTCGCTCAGGCCCGAGCCCATGACTCGCGTCTCCGAGCCCGTGTCGCGGGTGAGCGCGGGCACCACCGACTCCACGTGGCGCGTCACTCCCGTGTACCGCTTGTGGAAGTGCGGGTGGATGATGAGCGTCATCGCGGGTCCGGCCTTCCGTGGGGAAAGAGCGTCGTCATCGCCGCGGCGTTCCTCTCGCTGGCTCCGGAAATCCGTCGCACCGTCGCCTGGGCCTGCTCCCCCAGCGTCGCGAGCCGCTCCGGCGAGGCCAACAGCTCGGCGAGCGCCGCGTGCAGGGCATCACCATCCGCGACCTGCTGGCCGCCATTCCCCGACAGCAGCTCCACGCTGTCCCGGAAGTTGTCCATGTGCGGCCCGTACAGCACCGGCTTCCCCTGCCCCGCTGGCTCCAGGATGTTCTGCCCGCCCCGCTTCGTGAACGAGCCCCCCACGAACACCACCGTCGCCAGCCGGTAGGCCCGCGACAGCTCGCCAATCGTGTCCATCACCACCACCTGCCCCCGCTCGGGATTGCCCTGCGAGCGCAGCCCCACGCTCAGCGCCTGCTCACGCGCGAGCGCCACGATGCGGGCCGCCCGGTCCACGTACCTGGGCGCGATGACCAGCCGCAGGTCCGGCCACCGCTCCAACAAGCGCCGATACACCCGGAGCAGCACCTCCTCCTCTCCCTCGTGCGTGCTCCCGGCAATCCAGACGCGCGCGCCCGGCTCGAGGCCCAGTGCGCTCCGCAGCGTGTCGTCCTCGCGCGCGGGGCATCCCGCCAGCGAGTCGAACTTCGTATTGCCCGTCACCGTCACCCGCTCCGGCTTCGCGCCGAGGCTCCTGGCGCGCCCGGCCTCCTCCTCCTGGCGCATCAACAGCAGGTCCAGGTCCTTCAGCGGGTTGTCGATGAGCCGGAACAGCCAGCGGTACTTCTCCAGGTTCGCCGGCGAGAAGCGCCCGTTCGTCATCACCACCCGCGCGCCACCCCGCTTCGCCGCGCGGATGAGGTTGGGCCAGATTTCCGTGTACTCCAGCACCAGCAGGTCCGGACGGATGGCTCGCACCGCGCGGCGCGTCGCGCCCCAGAGGTCGTAGGGCACATACACCACCCCGTCGATGTCCTTCGCCAGCCGGCCCTTCGCCATCGCATAGCCGCTGTCCGTCATCGTCGACAGGATGAGCTGGCACCCCGGGAAGCGCGCACGCAGCGGGCCGAACATCGGGGACAGGGCCAGCAGGTCTCCCGCGCTGGCGCCGTGCAGCCACAGCACGGGGCCCTCGCCGCGCGGAGGCAGGCTGTCCGGGCCGTAGAAGCCCAGCCGCTCCTTCAGCCCATGGCGCGTCTTCCGGTGCAGCGAGAGCACCGGGAACAGGAGCGCGAAGAGCGCATAGCTGGCGAGGATGTACAGGAGGCGCATGGACGGCTCTCGCGCCCTCTATCAGATGCCCGGCCCGCGCGGCACCACGCGGACGGGACTCGGGACAATCCAGGGCCGCCACTCCGTCCCGAAGAAGCGCCCCGGCCCCCGGGCCCATACCTCCACCTGCACCACGCCCTCCTTCGTCAGCTCCACCGACCTCCCGTCCGGACGGAGGCGTCCGTCGCCCCAGACCTCCACCCGCACTACGTCGGCCTCCGGGTTGCCAGGCAGGCGCACCTCCAGCACGTCGCCCACCCGGGCCTCGCGGCGCTCCGGGTCCAGGCCTTCCAACGCGAAGCCCGCGGGCTCTCCCAGCGCACGGAAGGCGCACACCGCCCGGCCACTTCCAAGCGCCTGGGACACCTGCGCCGCGGCCTCGGCCGCGTCCTTCGGCAGGGGCGAGGGCACCAGCTCCGGCGGCAGGTACATGGCCAGCGATTCGAAGACTGATTCGTAGGACGGCAGCCCGTGCGCGTCGTGTGAGCAGAAGGCGAGGCGAGGCCGCTCGCGGGAGAGCTCCAGGAAGCGGGCTCCTGGCTCGGGCTCGGGAGAGACGAGCAGCATCACCCCGTGCCCCGGGTTGCCCAGATACGCGCCCACCGCGGGCAGCAACCGGCTCACCGGGCTGCGCAGGGCCTGTCGGAAGAAGGTGTCCGCCGAGTACAGCTCGAAGCCCGGCACGTCGTGGGCGCTGGCGTCGTCCTTCCAGGGGTTCTTCCGCTGAACCGGGTGCGCGAGCACGGCCGTTCCTCCCGCCGCCGCCACCGCCTTCACCGCGTCTCCTGACGGCATCCATGGGTGCATGCCCTCTAGCGGGCGCTCCATGCCGAACGCGACGAGGTGCCCCGAGGACGTGGAGATCTCCACGCCGGGCACCAGCAGGACTCCGTCCACCCAGGTCGGTGCGGGGGGCTTGAAGTCGTTGTGGTCGGTGAGCACCACGAAGTCCAGGCCCGCCGTCTTCGCCGCGCGTGCCACTTCCCCCGGCGAGCCCCGCCCATCCGAGCGCGTGGTGTGCACGTGGAAGGCGCCGCGCACCCAGGTGGGGGCGCCCGCCTTCGCGGGAACCACCGGGTAGCGCGCGCACGAGGCCGGCATGGCGAACAGGCCCGCGACTCCGAGCAGGAGCATCAGGCTGCCCAACATGGCCTGAAGTCCCTTCGCCACCACGGTCCGGAATCGACTCATGCCACACCTCGCTCAGTTGGCTCGCGGCGCGCGAGAGCGACTCCGGTGCACCGCGCGGGCCGGGCGAGATTCCGCGAAACCGTCATGATGGGCGTGGGCTCGGGCATGTTCGGAAGGTGAGGCGTCATGACACTCCACTGGAGTGATTCCACGCTACCAGCGGAATCAACCGCTGGTTGTCCACCAGGATGAACTCGAGCGTGGGACCCGGCACTCCTGCGTCCCACCCGGCCGCGCGAGCCAGTTCCACCACCCGCGCCACCCAGCCGGGGCCGATGCCACTGAGGATGAGTCCCGGCTTCTGCTCGAGATGGGCCCATTCCTGCACGTAGAGCCATGGGGAGGCCAGGCGCACCAGGACGTGGAGCGCCTGCCCCGTGGAGGTGGCCGAGACGACCGTCAACCGTTGGTAGTGATGGCCATCCGCGAGCTCGCGATGCCCGCGAAGACTCCAGCGGTATTCGCGGCCCTCCAGCGTGAGTCGGCGGCCCTTCCTGTTGCCAGCCATGGCCCGCCAGTCCTCCCGTCCCGGCTCCGGCTAGGCCGCGCCCTTCTCCGCGCGGCCTTCCGTCTGCATCTTCCACAGCGCCGCGTAGCGCCCGCCCTTCTGAAGCAATTGCGCGTGCGAGCCACTCTCCACCACGCGGCCCGCCTCCATCACATGGAGCACGTCCGCGTTCACCACCGTGGACAACCGGTGCGCAATCACCAGCGCAGTGCGTCCCGGCAGCACCGCCGCCAGCGCTGCCTGCACCTCGCGCTCGCTCTCCGGGTCCAGGCTGCTCGTGGCCTCGTCCAGCACCAGCACCGGCGCTCGCGCCAGCACCGCCCGGGCAATGCACAGCCGCTGCCGCTGGCCGCCGCTCAGCGTCACCCCGCGCTCGCCGATGCGCGTGTCGTAGCCCTCGGGCAGCGCGCGGATGAAGCCGTCCGCATTCGCTACCTTCGCGGCTGCTTCCACCTCTTCCCGCGTGGCGTCCGGCCTGGCGTAGCGCAGGTTGTCCAGCACCGTGCCGTGGAAGAGCAGCGGCTCCTGCGTCACCAGGGCGAACTGCTCGCGCAGGCTCTTCGCCGTGTACCGGTTCGCGTCCACCCCATCCAGCAGCAGCTGGCCCTTCTGAGGGCGCTCGATGCGCAGCAGCATCGACGTCACCGTGCTCTTGCCGCCGCCGCTGCCTCCCACCAGCGCTGTCACCTGCCCCGCCTTCAACTCCAGCGTCAGGCCGTCCAGCGCGCGCGCTCGCCATAGGCGAAGCGCACGTCCTCCAGCACGATGTTCCGCGACAGCGGCGGCGCAGGTACCGCGTCCGGCGCGTCCTCCACTGGGTGCTTCATGTCCAGCAGCTCGAAGAGGCGCTCTCCCGCCGCGCCCGCCTGCACCGCGAACTGCGTCACCCGGCCCAGCTCCTTCACCGGCTGGTACACCAGGATGACCGCCGTCAGCAGCGACAGCAGCGCCTCTGGCGGCATCAGCTGCGCGCCCGCCGCGTAGGCCAGCGCTCCCGCCAGCGCCGCCGCCGCCAGCACCTCCATCAACCCGGGCACCG
>JBKGHK010000267.1:0-12685 GCA_046520375.1 Pyxidicoccus sp. 3LFB2 | reverse complement strand
GCCAGGTACGCCAGCCGGGGCGCCTCGGCGCGGGCCGCCGCGTCCAGCGGAATGGCCACCACCGTCACCGTCTGGGAGGAGGCCGCGGGAAGGGCCCGGGGCACCAGCCGCACGGGCAGGGAGGACTGCTGTGCCGCCGCCACGGGGCCCACCGCCAACAGGCCCACCAGCCACCCGCTCAGGGCCGCATGCAGCGCGCGCTTGCTCGAAGGTCGCATCACTCGTTCACCCTCTATCCGTTGCGCATCAAACGGACTGCACGGCGAAAAGCAAGCGCGAAGGAGTCATCACCGACCCGAGGTGCGGGCCGGGACACGCGCCGGGGCCGGGCCCAGGCCGTTCAGATAGTCGAGGGCGACCTTCAGCGGATAGTCCTTCATGCCCTCGGTGGCGGCCCAGTCCTTGAGGCCCTCGGGCAGGCCGCGCGTCGCGGGGGCGGCGGGCTCGGTGCTGGCGGTGGGCTCGGCGCGGAAGTGACGCTGCAGGTCCTTCTCGCGCACCACCTCGCGCGGCGCCTTGCCGCCCTTCTCGTCGGGGACGAGGTAGTCCGGGGTGATGCCGCGCTCCTGGATGCTGCGCCCCTTGGGCGTGTAGTAGCGGGCAATGGTCAGCTTCAGGCCCGAGCCGTCCTCCAGCTCGATGACCGTCTGCACGCTGCCCTTGCCGAAGGTCTGCGTGCCCATGATGACGGCGCGGCCGTGGTCCTGGAGCGCGCCGGCCACGATTTCGGACGCGGAGGCGCTGCCCGCGTTGACCAGCACCACCACCGGGTAGTCCTTCTCCGTGTCGCGGTCCTTGCTGCGCTCCTCGGTGGCGTTGCGGCCGTCGCGCCCGCGCGTGGAGACGATGGGCAGGTTGCCCGGCAGGAAGCGGTCGCTCATCGCCACCGCCTGGTCCAAAAGGCCGCCGGGGTTGTTGCGCAAGTCGAGCACCAGCCCGCGCAGCTCCTTTCCCCCATTGAGGCCGCGCAGCCGGTCCAGCTCCTTGCGCAGGTACAGGTCCGTGCGGTCCTGGAAGTTCTTCACCTTCACATGGCCGATGCCACCGTGGAGCGCGCCCTCCACCGAGACGATGCGGATGTGGTCCCGGATGATGGCGATTTCGCGCGGCGCACTGAAGCCCTGGCGCATGATGGTGAGCAGCACCCGCGCACCGGCCGGGCCGCGCATCTTCTGCATGGCCCGCCCCACGTCCATGCCCTGCGTGGGCTCGCCGTCGATGCCCACCAGCTCGTCGCCCGCCTTGATGCCCGCGCGCGCCGCCGGGGTGTCGTCGATGGGGGCCACGACGACGATGCGCTCGTCCTTGCGCGCGATTTCGATGCCCAGCCCGCCCCACTCACCCGAGGTGTCTATCTTCATCTCCCGGAAGACCTCCGGGGGCATGTAGACGGTGTGCGGGTCCAACGTCTCCAGCATGCCCTGGATGGCGCCGTGGATGAGCCGCTCCCGGTCCGCCGGCTCCACGTAGTTGTTCTCCACGTAGGAGAGCACCCGCGCGAACAGCTCGAGCTGGCGGTAGGTGGCGTCGTCGCGCTCGGCCCGCTCCGCGCGGCCGGGGGGCACCGCAGCGCTGGAGGTCCGTGCGCCTTCCTTGGACTTCTTCTCGTCGGCGGCCGAGGGCCCGCTCAGGAGGAGGAGGGCGGCCAGCGCCGCGCGCCACGGCTGGGGAAGACGCGTCACGTCGGTACGTCCTTTCGCGGAAGGCCCCGGGTGACGCGGCTTCCGTCCCCCGACTCTACCCCGGCCCTCAGAGCCCCGCGTTGTCGGCGAAGCGCACCAGGTGCGACACCAGCTCGTCCGGCCGCTCCAGCTGCGGCACGTGCCCGAAGCCGTCCACCACGTCCACCTGGGCGTGCCGGGGCAGGTGGGCGCGGTACCACTCCAGCGACACCGAGGGCAGCAGCCGCTCGCTGCCGCCCCAGAGGAACAGCACCGGCATGGCCAGGTTCTTCACCTTGTCCGGCTCCAGGCTGGCGCGCGTGGCCAGCGCCTCGGAGGTGAGCGCCCGCACGGTGGGCGTGTCATAGAAGCGGCGCAGCTCGTAGGCGAACAGCAGCGCGGGCAAGGGAGGCCGGTGGAACAGCCGCCGGGTGAAGGCCCGGGCCTCCGCGGGCGAGCGCACCGTGAAGGAGTTGAGCAGCGCGGTGTTCTCCTCCTCTGGCAGCTCCGCGCCGGCCGGGGCCACCAGCGCCAGCGCGCGCACCCACCGGGGGTGTTCGGCCGCGAGATTCACCGCCATGGCGCCTCCCAGCGAGTTGCCCACCACGAAGGCCGGCTCGCCCACCACCTGCTCGACATAGGCGCGCAGCACGTCGAACTGGTTGCGCACGCACACCTCGCCGCCGCAGTACTCCACGGAGAAGCCATGGCCCGGCAGGTCCGGCGCCACCACCCGCGAGAAGCGCTTCGCCAGGGGGAAGAAGGTGCGCCCGAAGCCGTTGGCCGAGCCGCCCAGCCCGTGCACCAGCACCACCGGCGGCCCCTTGCCCTCGCCCTTCAGCGAGTAGTGGTGCAGCGCCTGCCCGGCGACCTCCACGGTGGAGGACTCCACACCGCGCGCCACCAGCATCCGCCGCATCACCTTCTGCATCCCGCCCATCAAATCCATGCGCCTGCCTGCTCCTCGCAAGGGGTGGCCGGGAGAATAACCACCCTGGGGATTTTCCGCCGCACCGCGTTAAAGGGCAGGGGCCAGCCAGGGCGCCGGGTCCACGGCCTGCCCGGCCCGGCGGGAATTAGAACCCACCATTAAGAAATTCTTATCAGCATCAGTGTCACTGCCCTACATCACGCGCCACCACATTTACCCACAGCCAGCAACTGTGCGCTCGCCTAGCCGCCGCATGTCAGACCCGGCTGGTAGTCCTCGACAAGCCATGCAAACCGCCCTCGTCAGTGAGACGCTGCGTCCTACTCTCTCTGTGAATCCCGACCTTGACTACCTACTTGCCGAGGTAGCTGAGGCGGTGCAGCTCACCAATACTCAGTACGGCAAGGCGACGGACCACTACGAGGCTGTTGCTCGTTGGCTTGAGGCCGATGGAAGCCCCTTGGCGGGCTTGTCTCTGCGGATTTACCCCCAGGGGTCGATGGCACTTGAAACGACAGTAAAACCACTGGGCGATGTGGAGTACGACTTGGATCTTGTCTGCCAAGTCAGCCACTTTTGGGGGTCTGCAATGGATCTTTACGCCAAGGTCCATGCGCGACTGGCTGACCATGAAACCTACCGGTCAATGCTCAGCAAGAAGAAGCGATGCGTCCGTCTTGACTATCAAGGAGAGTTCCACCTTGACATCATCCCCGCCGTACCGGACGCAATGCGCGGCGACACAAGCATTCTTGTTCCTGATCGCGAACTAGGGGGCTGGACACCTAGCAATCCAAAGGGGTTCGTGAAGTGGTTCAAGTCACAATCAGCCCTCCGCCTAGTAGAAAAAACGGCAAGAACTGACGCCGAGCCTCTTCCAGCGCTACGCGAAGCTGACGAGAAGCCTCCGCTCGCCATCGCAGTACAACTTCTGAAGCGCGCGAGGGATGTCATGTTTGATGGTTCCGATGCCGCCCCGCGTTCCATCATGATCTCAACGCTTGCTGGCCACCACTACAGGGGGGGGCGGTGTGTTGCCACCAGCATGCATGAAGTACTCGATGGAATTCAGAGACAGATTCGCATGGCCGCCCCGTACACCATCGAAGTAAAAAACCCAACGAATAGCGGCGAGAACTTCACCGATAGCCTCACACCAGAGCGATATGCAGCACTCATTGAGTACGTGAGGAGCCTGGGCTCTGCAATTGACAAGCTTCGGGCGACCCGGGGCATTGGCCCCCTCCGGTCTGCACTGGAAAATCTATTTGGCGTGAAACCAGTTTCTACGGCGATTGAGAAGTATGGACGACTTTTGGAGTCGCAGCGCCGCAGCCATGAATTGACCTACTCTTCGGCCGGCCTCGGTGTAGTTACGGCCGTCGCGCAACCAAAGGTCCCACGCAATACCTACTTCGGAGACTAGAGCCATCAAAGGTCGACGACTGAATCTGCACCTGCAGGCAGCAGGCATCCGACAGGCGTGGCCGTCATTTCACGTCACGGTGAAGAATCGACGACTGGTCGCACGTGGCACCATAAATCCGAGCCTGATCACGCAGCAGTACACCGTCCGTGTGGAGTGTCAGGAGGGTGGTTTTCCCGAGGTATATGTTGAGAAGCCTGTGCTAGCGAGGAGGCCCGAGGAACCGCACCACCCCATACCCCACACGTATGAGTCGCTCACCCCTGGATCAGAACGACCATGCATCTATCATCCGAGCACTGACTGGGACGCCACAAAGCATATCGCCAAGACTATCTTCCCCTGGCTAATGTGCTGGCTAGTTGACTACGAGATTTGGTACGCGACGGGGAAGTGGCTCGGGGGTGGAATCGAGCACACCCGAACAAAAAGTGGGGATGCATCTACATGAGCGACCAACAGTTTCGTATCCTGAGCTTGGACGGCGGAGGTATTCGAGGCGCATATACCGCAGCAGTGCTAGCGTCGATTGAAGAAGCAAGCGACAAACGCCTCGTCGACCACTTCGATCTTATC
Organism: Pyxidicoccus sp. 3LFB2; assembly: GCA_046520375.1. GTDB lineage: Bacteria > Myxococcota > Myxococcia > Myxococcales > Myxococcaceae > Myxococcus. The sequence continues at coordinate 8,091 of JBKGHK010000267.1, read as the reverse complement.
GTTGGAACATCGACCGGTGGTATTATGGCGGTCGCATTGGGACTGGGCGTTCCGGCCGCGAAAATACTAGAGTTCTACCTCCGCCATGGACCCACAATCTTCCCTCAAGGAGGATGGCTGGGCCGTATGCGTCGAGGGTTTCGCTGGTTTACGCGCGAAAAGTACGACACCAAGCCGCTTGAAGATGCGCTGTCGGAAGTCATCGGCAATCAACTTCTGGGTGAATCACGATGTCGACTCGCAATCCCTGCCTACGACGTCGTATCAAACAGCGTCCACGTATTTAAGACAGCTCACGACAAACGTTTTCGGCAAGATTACAAACGCAAAGCGACCGAAGTCGTTTGCGCAACGACTGCCGCACCCACGTATTTCAAAGCCATCAACACAGCCAAGGGAGAACTTCTTGTCGATGGCGGTGTGTGGGCCAACTGCCCTTCAATGGTTGGTGTGGCCGAGGCGTTGGATCTCGGAGTTGATCTGAAAGACATAAAGCTTCTGAGCATTGGGACTCTCGGAGAAGCTCAGAACTTTGCCGAAGCCGCAAGGGGAGGAGGCCTATTTCACTACGCCCGCAATACTTACCTTCTCGCCCTTCTGATGGATGCACAGGCCAGAGGCACCTGGTCACAGACAAGGTTATTGCTAAGCAACCGTGCACATCGTATCGACCAAGTCGTTCCAGCCGGGCTCTACGCTCTTGATGATGCAAGCGGGCTAGATAATCTTGTCGCGCATGGCCGCCATGACGGGCGACACAAAACAGACATGGTAATGAGGGAGTTCCTCACACAACCGGCAGCAAAATTCACGCCGGTATACCAAGCTCCGATCATTTCCAATTGAGTCGGACTTGGCTGAGGAATCCTGGAAATAGCCCAGCCCATGCCATTCCTGCCAACCCAATAAGGCTACTTGGACGCGACGTCTCAGGGACCGGGGGCCAGCCAGGGCGCCGGGTCCACGGCCTGCCCGGCCCTGCGGACCTCGAAGTAGAGGTAGGCGCCCTTGAGGGAGCCGGTGTCGCCCACCTCCCCCACCATGTCGCCCGCGGCCACGGTGGCGCCGAGCTCGGCCGTCATGGTGCCCAGGTGGGCCATGAGGGTGTGGAAGCCGTCGCCATGGTCCAGGATGAGCAGGTTGCCGTAGCCCCGCAGCGAGCCGGCATAGGCCACGGTGCCGTCGGCCACCGCCTGCACCGGCGTGCCCGCGGGGGCGCGGATGTCCAGGCCCTTCTGCACGGTGACGGTGTTGAAGCGCGGGTTGACCACCTTGCCGAAGCCCACCTCGATGATGCCCTTCACCGGGCGGGGCAGCTTGCCGCGCAGCGCGCCGAAGCCGTGGGTGGCGGGCAGCTCCTTCAGGTCCTGCACCACCCGCGTCAGCTCCGCGTCCGCCTGCTCCAGCTCACGCACCGCGCGCTTGGCCAGCTCGGCCTCGCCGGCCAGCGAGCCCACTACCTCCTCCAGCGCCTCCTGCTGCGCGCGGGCCAGCTTCTCCTGCTCCTGGAGGAAGGCCACGCGCGCGGACAGCGACGTCTGCAGCCGCTTCAGCTCGCGCGTTGCCTGCTTCTGGAGGAAGGCCACGCGCTGCACGGCGCGCAGCAGCTCCAAGTCGCCCGACATGCTGGCCTCCAGCGCGCGGGCGCGCCACACGAGCGCGGCGAAGTCCTCGGCGGACAGCAGCACCTCCAGCGGGCGGCGGCGCATCAGGCGGTAGAGGGTGCGCAGCCGGGGCGACAGCCGCCGGAGCTGGAGCCGCAGCGCCTCGCGCAGCACGGCCTCTTCCCGCTCGGCCAGCGTCACGCGCCGGCGGAACACGGCCAGGTCGCCTTCCAGCGCGCGCACCCGGCGGCGGGAGAAGGACGCCATCTCCTCCATCAGCTCCACGCCCTCCAGCACGGAGAGCTTCTTCGCCTCGATGAGGGCCAGCGTCGCGCGCTGCGTGGCCAGCTTCTCGCGCAGGGCGGCCTGCTCGGCCTCCTCGGGCTGCGGCTGGGGCTGCGCGGACGCGGCGGAGGCCGCCAGCACCAGGGCCAGCGGCAGGTGGAGGAACGTCCGGCTCATACCCGAAGGAAGCGCCCCACCGCGACGAAGCTGCCGCCCAGGCCCAGGCCACACCCGGCGCCCAGCAGCTCCAGCGCCAGCCGAGGCTCCACCCAGGGCGCCGCCACGCCCGGCCCCAGGAGGAACGCGAAGAGCTGGCCCAGCGTGGGCCCCAGCACGTGCCCGAAGGTCCACAGCCCCAACAGCGCCACGCCCGCGCCCAGCACGCCCTGGAGCAGGCCCTCCAGGAGGAAGGGCGCCTTCACGAAGCGGTCCGTGGCGCCCACCAGCTTCTGGATTTCAATCTCGCCGCGCCGCGCGTAGATGGCCAGCTGCAGCGTGGCCGCGACGATGATGACGGTGGCGCCCAGCACCACCACGAAGGCCACCAGCGCGCCGAAGCGCAGCGCCCGGGCGATGGCCGACAGGCGCTCCACCGCCGCCTCGCCGTAGTCCACGCCCGACACGCCCGGCAGCTCGCGCAGCTCCTTCGCCAGGGCCTGGAGCGCGCCCGGGTTGCGCTTCTCCGGGAGCCACCGCAGCTCCAGCGTCGCGGGCAGTGGGTTCTCCGGCAGCTCCGCCAGCGCGTCGCCCAGGTCGCCCAGCTCCGTGCGCAGGCGCGTGAGCGCGGCGTCCGGGGGCACCAGCGTCACCTCGCCGGCGCTCAATTCGCGCACGCGGGTGTGCACGCCGTGCACCTCGTCCTCGCCCAGCTCGGGTGACAGGTACACCGTCACCTCCACCTCGCCGCCCAGCGAGGCCAGCAGGTTGTCCAGCACCCGCGCCGCGCCTCGGGCCATGCCCGCGGAGAACAGGGCGATGGCGATGGTCGTCACCGCGATGAAGTGCACGAAGGGCGAGTGCCGAAGCCCCACCGCCGCCGAGCGCCAGAAGTACCGCGCCTTCGCCGCCACGCTCATCCGGCCACCATCCTGCGCGCCGCCTTGACGCCGTCCTCGTCGGACACAATCTGCCCGCGCTCCAGCCGCACCGTGCGCTTCTGGTAGCGCGCCAGCAGCGTCGCGTCGTGCGTGGCCACCATCACCGTGGTGCCACGGATGTTCACCTGGGTGAGCAGGTCCATGATTTCCACCGTGAGCGCCGGGTCCAGGTTGCCGGTGGGCTCGTCCGCCAGGAGGATGGTGGGGTCATTGACGAGCGCGCGCGCAATCACCACGCGCTGCTGCTCTCCACCCGACAGCCGCAGGGGGAACGAGTCCGCCTTGTGCTCCAGGCCCACCAGCTTGAGCATGCGGCGGACCTTCTCGCGGGCCTCCGCGCGCGGCACGCCCAGCACGTCCAACGTGAAGGACACGTTGTCCTCCACCGTCCGGTGCGGCAGCAGCTTGAAGTCCTGGAACACCACGCCGATGTTGCGCCGCAGGTACGGCACGGCGGACTCGCGGATGCGGGCGATGTTGCGGCCGCCCACCAGAATCTGGCCCTTGGTGGCCTTCTCCGCGCAGAAAATGAGCTTGAGCAGCGTCGTCTTCCCCGCGCCGGAAGGGCCGGTGAGGAAGACGAACTCGCCCTTCTCCACGTTGAGGTTGATGTCCGACAGCACCGGCGGGTCGCCGGGATACGCCTTGTAGACGTGGAAGAACTGAATCATGGCGCCTGGGGAGGGCCGCCAACCTACCACGGCCCGGCGGCGGTGCCCCACGCACGGCCGGCGGGTGGGCGGGCTTTCCCCTCCCACCCGTGGCGACACCTGTGCGACGGTGGAGGGCCATGAGCCAGCCGGCCGTGCGCCGCACGACAACGGGACAGTGGGTGGGGCGCTTCGCCGGGCCGGCCGTGGCCGCGCTCGTGTATTTCGTCCCCTCCGGCCTGCACGCCATCCCCGGCATGGGCCACCGTCCCGCCGCCGCCGCCGCCGTGGCCGCCTGGATGGCCCTGTGGTGGTTCACCGAGGCCATCCCCATGGGGTGGACGGCGCTGCTGCCCCTGGTCCTCTTCCCGGCCATGGGCGTCTTCGGGGACGGCGGCGTGCTGGTGGCGGTGGGCCGCTCGGCGCAGCCCTTCGTGGACCCGTACATCTTCCTCTTCATGGGCGGCATGGCCCTGGGCGCCGCGCTGGAGCAGTGGGGCCTGCACCGGCGCATCGCCCTGCTCATCATGCGGGCCATCGGCACCGGGCCCCAGCGCCTGCTGTTCGGCATGCTGGCCGCCACCGCCGCCGTGTCGCTCTGGATTTCCAACACCGCCACCGCGGTGATGATGGTGCCCATCGGCATGGCGCTGATTGCCCAGCTGGAGGCCACCGAGGGCCGCCGGCTGGAGCACTTCGGCGCGGCGCTGATGCTGGCGGTGGCGTACGGCTCCAACATCGGCGGCATCGGCACCAAGATTGGCTCGCCCACCAACTCCGTCTTCGCCGGCGTGGTGTCGCGGCGGCTGGGCACCGAGGTGGGCTTCGTGGAGTACATGGTCGCCGCCCTCCCCTTCGTCCTCCTCTTCCTGCCCATCGCGTGGGCGGTGCTGTGGCGTGGGGGGCGCAAGGACACGCTGGGCCCCGGCCAGGGCGGAGACGTCATCGCCCGCGAGCTGGCCCAATTGGGCCCCCTGTCCGGCGGCGAGCGCGTGGTGGGCGGCGTGTTCCTGGTGGCGGCGGTGCTGTGGATTTTCGGCGACCCGCTGCGCGCCCTGCTGGCCCCGGGCGTGGCCCGCGCGTTCGACGGCTTCAAGCTGGGCGGCAAGCACTACGAGGCGGCCGTGGCCATGGTGGGCGCGCTGCTGCTGCTGGCGGTGGGCCGGCTGTCGCTCGGGGCCCTGCGCCGCGTGCCCTGGGACACGCTGTTGCTGCTGGGCGGCGGCTTCGCGCTGGCGGCCGGAATCGAGGCGAGCGGCCTGTCCGCCTGGCTCATCCACCGCCTGTCCGGGCTGGAGTCGCTGGCGGCCATCACCCAGCACGGCGTGGTGGCCAGCACCACCATCCTGCTGTCGGCCATCGCCTCCAACACCGCCACGGTGAATGTCATGCTCAACGTGCTGCCCGCATCGCGGCCGCTGATGGCGGTGAGCACCTTCGCCTCCTCGTGCGACTTCGCCCTGCCCGCCGGCACCCCGCCCAATGCCATCGTTTTCGGCAGCGGCTACGTGCGCCTGCCGGTGATGATGAAGGCGGGCGTGCTGCTGGACGTGCTGGCCGCCGGGGTGCTCACCCTCTACGGCGTGGCGTGGGTGCGGTGGGTGCTGCCGTAGGCCTTCAGTCGCGCTTGAGCGCGGTGACGAACACCCAGCGCCCGCCGCCGCGCAGCACCATCAACCGGATGCGCACCTCGCGCACACCCCAGGGGAAGAGGAACCGGAAGTCGAAGCACTCCGTGGCCTCCTCGCCCCGGGCCACCAGCGCGTCCAGCCGCCCGCGAAAGCCCTCCACATTGGTGCAGGGGGCAATCTCCTCGAAGAAGCGCCGGCCCAGCGTGGACTTCGTGGCGCGGCGCGCCAGGGCGGCCTCGGCCGCGTTGTAGGCGACCACCCGGCCCTCCTCGTCCAGCTTGATGGCGCCGAAGGGCAGCCGATCGAACTCCTCGGCCGACATCGCCAGGAGCCTGGCACCGGTGAGGGCCTCGGCATCCAGCGGCGGCGCGCTTGGCGGCCCTGCTTCGTCCCCGGGCTTCCGGCGCTCTTCCATACTGAAGAGTATGGGAGTCGCTGTCAGGGTTCGTCAAAGCAGTCCGGGCCGGCAAGCCCTTGACTTGACGACTGGTGCGCAGGGTTTGTACAGGGTCTGTCCAGGGCAGACACAGGCACTGGAACAGGGAACGCCGGCCGGGCGCACGGAGCGCGTCCCGGGCCTGGACGTCACGACGGCGGGGTGGCTACTGCTCGCCCTCGCCGGCGAGGTAGCTGAGGATGACCTCGTCGAGGCTCTTCTCCGAGATGAGGTCCTCGCCGAAGAGGGTCTCCACACCGACCTCGTTGATCTTCGGCTTCTCCTTCATGGCGCGCGCGGCGGCCACTTCAGGAGGGAGCAGCGAAGCGGCCGGAGGCGCGACAGGAGCCACGGGCTGCACGGGGTGCGGAGCCATGGACTGGCCGGGCTGCATCTTCACCGGGGCGGCGTCGGTCTCGAGCTGGCCGGGCTGGTAGCTCCGGGCCGTGGACTCGAAGGTGTCGTACACGCCGTTGATGAGGTTGCGCAGCATCTCCTTGTGCTGCTCCTCCATCAACTCCCGGACGACTTCCGACAGGTTCTCCGCGTTGAGGATGTCCGCGTAGGACGTCTTCTTCGACGCGAGGATGTTCCCGCCCACGAACAGGTGGGTGATGATGTGGGGATTGTTGACGCCCGAGTCCTCGGTCTGGACGTGGTAGACCTTCCCCTTGTGCTTGATGTTGTGGTTGAAGCCGGTGACGGCTTTCTCGAAGGTTTTCGTCATCGCCGAGGGGGCGGAACGTACCAGTCGGGTCCCCACGACACAAGGTAAGCCTCGTCCCGTGTGGCACACCGGTCCGCGCGCCTGCCCGCCGGGCACGAATCGCGCCAGCGCGAGCCGTCCCTGAGCCCCGTTCCGCGCCCACCAACCGTGCGAGCCCTCGGGATTCACCCCCCCATACGTTGAAAAGCCGAAAGCGGCTGGGGTACGTACAGCCTGACGTGAGTGGTGCTCAACGCCGCCAACGTCCAGGACTCCACTGAATGAAGAAAAACGAGATCAAGAACAAGGTGCGCCAGCAGGACGCCCAGGTGCTGGCCCAGGGCTATTCGCCCGCCATCCGCGCGATGGAAATCAGCTCCATCGTCGCCTTCATCTCGCTGGAGCTGGCGCTGGTGTACCGGCTCTGGGAGAACCCCTTTACCGGCACCTGGCTGCTGCTGAGCGCGGTGCTGCTGGGCTACCTCGCGGCGGACTTCGTGTCCGGCTTCGTCCACTGGATGGGCGACACGTGGGGCTCCACGGAGATGCCGCTGTTGGGCAAGGCCTTCATCCGCCCGTTCCGTGAGCACCACGTGGACGAGAAGGCCATCACCCGCCACGACTTCGTGGAGACCAACGGCAACAACTGCCTCATCTCCATCCCCGTCGCCATCATGGCGGTGGCGATGCCGATGACGGGCGCGGGCTGGGTGTTCTGCTCGGCCTTCCTGGGCGCGATGATCTTCTGGGTCATGGCGACCAACCAGTTCCACAAGTGGTCGCACATGGACTCGCCGCCCGCGCTCATCGGCTTCCTCCAGCGCGTGCACCTCATCCTGCCGCCGGACCACCACCGCATCCACCACACGGCCCCGTACAACAAGTACTACTGCATCACCGTGGGCTGGTTGAACTGGCCGCTCCAGGTGGTGCACTTCTTCCCCCTGGCCGAGCGCCTCGTCACCTGGACCACCGGCCTGCTGCCGCGCAAGGACGACATCGGCGACGAGGCCGCCATCGCCCTGGTCCAGGCCCAGGTCGACACCGAGGCCCCCATGGTCCAGGCGGCCATGGAGCTGCTCAACAAGGCCGCCGAAGAGACGGCGCCCGTCTCCTCCCGCCCTTCGGCCTGAGCCACGTCGCAACTTCCCCCGCGTGACGCCGCCTCCTTGCGGGGCGCGCTGTCACCGGGGCTCGCGGCGTTCCACACCGCGGCCCCGCGCGCCGGTCTTCAGAAGGACAGGTCCACCTGCTCGGCGGCGGGGATGGTCCGTCCGAGGAAGCGCGCGCCCACCTCGACGAAGCGCTCCGGCACGTCGGTGACGTAGTACGCGTGTGACGGCGCGGCCTGGCCCGCCAGGGCGAGCCCGCCGCGCTCCGTGAGCAGCGCCGCCACCGCCTCCGCGGTGGCCTCCGCCGAGTCCACCAGCGCCACGTTCGGCCCCACCACCTCCGCGATGACGCCCTTGAGCAGCGGGTAGTGGGTGCAGCCCAGCACCAGCGTGTCCACGCCGTCGCGGGCGAAGTCCGACAGGTACTCGCGCGCCACCAGGAAGGGCACGTCGCCCGTGGTCCACCCCTCCTCCGCCAGCGGGCACGAAGAGGGGGCAGGCGCGGGCCTTCACCCGCACCCGCGGGTCCGCGGCCTCGAGCTCGCGCTGGTAGGCACCCGAGCGGATGGT
>JBKGHK010000266.1:0-12709 GCA_046520375.1 Pyxidicoccus sp. 3LFB2 | reverse complement strand
TTCCTCCTCCAGCAACCGCCCGGGCCGCTGGTGGCCCGCTACGAGGCGTCGCTGCCCGCGCGGCGTCGGCCGTGGTGGGTGCTGCTGGTGCCAGCGCTCGCGGCCTCGGTGCTGGTGGTGGTGTGGCAGCGCGAGGACCCCTTCACGGTGAAGGGCGGCGTGTCGCTGGTGCTGCACCGCAAGGCGGGCAACGGCAGCGCGAAGGTGGCGCCCGGCGCGACGCTGGCCGCGGGAGACGTCCTCCAGTTCGAGGTGAAGGCGGCGGAGGACGGCTACGTGGCGGTGCTGAGCCGCGACGGGCAGGGCACCGTCACCGTGTACCACCCGTTCGACGGCACCGAGGCGGCGCCCTACCAGTCCGCGCGCCCCATGCTCGGGGCGGCCATCGAGCTGGATGACGTGCGGGGGCGTGAGGACGTGTACGCGCTGCACTCGCGCGAGCCCTTCACGCTGGACTGGGCGGTGGCCGCGCTGAAGGAGGGCCGGACGCTGGAGGCCTCGGCGCCGGAGGCCGTGACGGTGGAGCACGTCGGCTTCGACAAGCGCTGACCCGGCGGAGGCCCCGAAGCCGGGCTCTGGAAACGGGCCCCGGAATAAAAAGTCCCACGAAAAATCCCTCGCGCGATGAACAGGTAAGCGGGGCGCCTTGGCGCTCCGGGTCCGTGGGGGACCCGGAGCACCCACTCTGTCGGCGCCGTCCGCGATGCCTGGGGGAAGGTGCGAGATGACGACCGTGCGGTGTGTGATTGCCTCGGAGCAGCGCCAGTTGGACGACGCGCTCCGGGTGCGCTGGGCGGTGTTCGGGGCGGAGCTGGGGCTCCTGGGGGCGCCGCCTCCGGCGCCGCGTGACGTGAGCTGCTTCGACACGCTGGAGACGACGCTCCACTTCGTCGTGTACGCGGGGGACAAGGCGGTGGCCACGTCGCGGCTGCTGCTGCCCAACGCGGAGGTGGCGCGCGCCTGCGGGCGGCGGCTGGGCATCGAGCTGGAGCAGAAGCTGGACCTGGAAGGCGTGGACGCACCGGGCATGCGCCTGGCGGAGACGACGCGTTACTGCGTGCTGAATGGCTACCGTGGCTCGGAGGTGCTGCTGCGCCTGCAGGCGGAGATGTACCGCGAGAGCCGTCGGCGCGGGGTGACGCACTGGATTGCGTCCGCCAACACGGAGACGGACTGCACCGAGGACGCGCTCATCGCCTTCCAGGTGGCCGCGCGGCTGAAGTGCGTGAGCCCTGACTGGAAGGTGACGCCCCGCGAGTCCGCCCACGCGCCCCAGGTGCCCGAGGCCCCGCTGTACACGCCCGAGGAGCGCCTGCGCGCCTGCCAGGGCCGCTTCGAAGGCCTGCGCCTGCCGCGCACGCTGTCGCTCTTCGCCAGGAAGCTGGGCGCGCGCTTCATCAGCGAGCCGCTCTACGACGCACGCTTCCACCGCTACGCCACGCCACTGGTGGCCGCGCTCGACGCGATTCCGGCCAGCACGCTGGCCTGGTTCGACGCATTCCCGGCCGGCGCCGCGCGCGCCGCCTGAAGTCCCGCCTCACCCTTCCAACATCCCCCATCCATTCAACGGCGGACGCGCAAGCGCGTGCCCGCACGGGAGAAGACCATGTCGACGGACCTCATCGTGAAGCTGGAGCAGGAAGCGCAGGCCCTGGTGCGCGAGCTGGACGCGCACCCGGACGCGCGGAGCCTCTTCGAGGGCACGGCGGACGCCACGTGCTACGCCCACTACCTCGTGCAGTCCTACCACTACGTGCGCTGGACGGCGCCGCTGCTCGGGCTGGCGGGCCGGCGCATGCTGCGGCTGGGGCGCCACCCCGCGCTGGCCGCGCTGCTGGTGCAGAAGGCGAAGGAGGAGTCGGGCCATGAGCGCTGGCTGCTCTCGGACCTGCGCGCGCTGGGCTGGACGAAGGAGCGCGTGGAGGTGACGCCGGCCTGCGCGGCGGTGCGAGCGTATGTGAATTGGAACCGCTTCACCTCGGAGGCGGGCGTGCCCACCGCGTTCCTCGGCACGGCGTACGTGCTGGAGCACCTGTCCGTGGTGCGCGCCGGGCTGGCGGCGGAGCGGCTGGTGGCGCGGGGCGCCATCCCCGGAATCTCCCGCGCCGTCACCTTCCTGCGGGGCCACGCGGGCGCGGACGAGGGGCACGTGGCGGAGCTGGCCAGCGTGCTGCGCACCCTGGAGGACCCCGCCGAGCGGCAGGCCATCCTCCTCTCCGCCACCACCACCCGCGCCCTCTACCCGGCCCTCTTCACCCCGGCGGACGAGGCCTCCGTCCACGACGTGGGCTGAGCACCGACACGCCTTCCGGGCCCGCCCCCACCACTTCAGCTTGCAAACGTGTACGAACGACACTATCAATGTGTCGAAGGTACACGAAGCAGGAGGGGCGGGCCCATGGTCATCGGGTACATGAAGGCAGCACCCACGACGTATGTGATGCAGTTCGAGGGGGGCAGGGTGGTGCGCGAGGGGGCGGGGCTCGCGTTCTTCTATTGGAAGCCGTCCGCGACGCTGGTGTCGGTGCCGCTGTCGAGCGCGGACGTGCCCTTCGCCTTCAACGAGGTGACGCGGGACTTCCAGGCGGTGACGCTGCAGGGGCAGCTGACGTACCGGGTGGCGGACCCGAAGCGGCTGGCGTCGCTCTTGGACTACTCGGTGAGCCCGTCCGGGCGGTACCGCTCGGACGACCCGGAGAAGCTGCAGGAGCGGCTGGTGCAGGTGGCCCAGGTGCGGGCGCGCACGGTGGTGCAGGGCATGCCGCTGCGCGAGGTGCTGGTCCAGACGGGCACCATCGAAGCGCAGGTGCTCGCGGCCCTGGCGGTGGCGGAGTCGGTGCGGGGGCTGGGCGTGGAGGTCATGGCCTTCTCGCTGCTGTCGGTGAAGCCGACGCCGGAGATGGCCCGGGCCCTGGAAGCGGAGGCGCGTGAGGGCTTGCAGCGCAACGCGGACGAGGCCATCTACGCGCGCCGCAACGCGGCCGTGGAGCAGGAGCGCCGCATCAAGGAGAGCGAGCTGGCCACGGAGCTGGCGGTGGAGGCGCGGCAGCGCCAGATTCGCGAGGCGAAGATGGCGGCGGACATCTCCGTGGAGGAGCAGCGCTCGGCGCTGATGGACCGCTGGAGCCAGAACGAGCGCCAGGCCGCGGATGCCCGCGCCTACGCGCTGGAGAAGACGCTGGCCCCCGTGCGCGGCGTGGACTGGAAGACGCTGATGGCCACGTCGGCGGGCGGCGCGGACCCGGCGCTGAACATCGCGCTCGCCTTCCGGGAGATGGGCGAGAATGCGCAGCGCATCGGCGAGCTGAACGTGTCGCCGGACCTGCTGCACTCGCTGATGAGCGCCTCGGGCGGCAACGGTGGTGGTGGTGGCGGGAAGCCCGCGAAGCCCGCGCAGGTCCACCGGCACGCCGACCCGCGCGAGCGCTGACCGGAAGGGGAGGGCGGGCCATGTACGAGAAGATTGTCCTCGTCACCCGCCGCACGCGGCTGGCGGGGCTGGTGGAGCGCTTCAACACGAAGAAGCAGGCGAAGTTCTACGTGGAGCACGCGGGCCAGGACTTCGAGGAGTTCTCCCGCGAGGACGAGTCCTACCGCCGCTCGGTGGACACGCTGCGCGACGCGCTGGGCCTGGGGCTGCCGGTGCAGCAGGTGGACCGGAGTCTTGTGCCCACCTTCCTCTTCACGGGGAAGGAGGTGGTGGTGGTGGCGGGGCAGGACGGGCTGGTGGCGAACGTGGCGAAGTACGTGGGGGAGCAGCCGCTTGTCGGCGTGAATCCGGACCCCGACCGCTTCGACGGCGTGCTGCTGCCGTACCGGGTGGCGGGGGCCCGGGGCGCGGTGCGGAAGGTGCTGGAGGGCAAGGCGGGCTTCCGGCAGGTGACGCTGGCGGAGGCGCGGCTGGACGACGGGCAGCGGCTGCTCGCCTTCAACGACTTGTTCATCGGCGCGAAGACGCACGTGTCGGCGCGCTACCGGCTGCGCTACGGGGACCAGGAGGAGTCGCAGTCCTCCAGCGGCGTGCTGGTGTCCACGGGGGCGGGCTCCAGCGGGTGGCTGTCCTCCGTCTTCACCCTGGCGCGGAGCCTGACGCAGCAGACGGGTGGGGTGCCGGGGCAGCCATGGAAGCTGGCGTGGGAGGACCCGAAGCTGGCCTTCGTGGTGCGCGAGCCCTTCCTCAGCCGGCACTCGGCCGCGGACGTGGTGGGCGGCTTCGTGACGGAGGAGCGCGAGCTGGTGCTGGAGTCGCGGATGGCGTCGGGGGGCGTCATCTTCAGTGACGGCGTGGAGGAGGACTTCCTCACGTTCGGCGCCGGTGCCACCGCGCACATCCGCCCCGCGAAGCAGCGCGCGCGGCTGGTGGTGGGGTGACGCGGGGCCGGGGCGGTGTGCCCGGCCCCTCCTGCTTCACGGCGTGACGGTGGTCTCCACCTCGTTGCACTTCACCGGCACCCCGCGGAACCCGTCCATGGTGTGAGGCACCTCGGACGGCTCCGTGGCCACGTCCATCAGCTGGCCGCGGAAGGCAATCCGGTAGCGCCCCGGCTGCGTGAAGTCATAGGCGAGCGCCACATTCACCTTGCCCTCCACGGAGGCCCCCGGCGCCACGGCGACGTAGTCGTCCGCGCCCGGGTTGGCCCGCTTCAGCATGGGCCCCGCGTAGGGAATCTCCGTGCCCTCGCGCGTCACGTCGAAGATGTTGTTGAGCAGCCCCTCCAGCGGCGTGTGCCAGTCCAGCACGTGCAGCGGCTTCTCGGTGGGGTTGGTCAGCCGGAACACCACCTCCACCGGCTCGCCCGCCTTCACCGTCGCGGGGGCGCTCAATGCACAGTCCAGCGTCGTCGCCATGGCGGACTCCTCCTGCCGTGCCGCGCTCGCTGGCGGCGGGGTTCCCTCGGAGCGGGACGCACAGGCGCCTCCCAGCACTCCCAGGCACAGCACTGTGACGCGACCCAGCTTTCCACGTGTCATGCGAATGACGCTCCCGGCTTGCGCAAAAATGAAACGGGGGCGTCGCCGCCCCCGTTCCCACGTCACATCATGTCAGCGCGCGCCTGTCACGGCAGCGACGGCGTGTTCTCGGCGAAGTACTCGTGGCTGTCCGCGTTGTCACGGGCGCGGGTGGGGTTGGAGATGGCCAGGCTCTTGGCGGCGCTCTGGCCGTAGGCGTGGTCGTCCGTGTCCGCCACCACCGTGAAGTGGCTCAGCTCGTGGATGAGCGTGCCGGCGCGGGAGTCCGTGCCCGTGTTCGGCGCGCTCCAGAAGGCGTTGCACACGTAGATGCGGTACGGCGAGTTCTTGTACACGTACGCGTAGGCGCTGTCCGAGCAGCCGCAGTCGACGACGACGGACTTGGTGTCGAGGGCGCTCTTGATGGACGTGAAGTGGGTCTTCACGGTGTTCCAGTTGGTGGTGCTGAACGTGCCGAACCACGTGCGGAAGCGCGTGGTGTTGCTGGGCGTGGCGCTCAGGTAGGTCACCGAGTTGTTCGCGTACGTCTTCGCCGAGTTGAACGCCGTGGTGACGGACGTCACGCGGGTGCTGGTGCAGTTCGCGGTGGACAGCGCCATGGCCGACACGGTGCCCGCGGCGGAGGCCTCGGGGTGCACGAAGGGCCGGCCCTCGACGAACACGCTCAGGCTGTCCGAGCGCAGCTGCGACACGCCCTCGTGGCTCGCGTCGTGGTGCGCCTCGGAGTCGTAGCTGATGCTGTAGGTCGCCGTCTTCGACAGGTCGTAGAGGGAGGCCAGGTCCACCTGGCGCGACACGCTCTCGCCCGGCGCCAGCGTCAGGAAGTCATGCGCCTCCGGCGTGGCCCACTTGTAGTGGCGGCCGTTGTACTCCGCCGACGCGCCGTCGGCCGTGACGCGGAACAGGTCCTCCTTCACTCCGTCCACCGGCGTGTGCCACTTGAGCAGCCGCACCGTGCGCGACGAGACGTTGGTCATCGTCACCGTCACCAGCACGCTGTCGCGCGCGGCCAGGGACGCCTTCTCCGTCGACAGCTTCACCACCACCTCGCCGGCGACGGCGTCCTGCACGGCGGGCTCGTTCGACTCGAGCGCGTCTCCCGCACGCTCATCCGGCGTGCCGCAAGCACCCAGCAGGGACACGCTGGCGAGGGCACCCATCCACCAATTGAGACGACCACGAGGGCTCAGACTCATTGCGGGGACTTCCTTTCGACTCGAGGGGGAACGCTGCTGCCGCGCGGTGGCCCATTCAGCGAATGCAAGCCTCTCGCGCTATCCCGTTTATATCGAGCCGAAAGTCTTCGCGTCCAGCGACGCCCCGTCTTCGCTCAGGGGTGTGCGTACGTGACAACCAGCATCACCACTCCGAACACATCGGCGGCCATCAGCGGGCCCACGGTGAGGAGTGCGCTGCAGACCCCGGGTGCTCCGGACCCGGGGCGCGCGTGTCGCTACTTCGCCGCGGCCGCCGAAGCGCCGCTCTCGCTGGCCAGCGTGCGCACCAGCTCCAGCGCGCGCCGCACGTGCTCACCCACGCGCAGCTGCGACTCGAAGGCGCTGCGGATGACGCCCTGGCGGTCCACGACGAAGGTGACGCGGCCGGGAATCAGGCCCAGCAGGGAAGGGGGCACGCCGAACGCGTCGCGCGCCTCGCCGCCCGCGTCGCTGAGCAGCACGAAGGGCAGCCGGTGCTTGGAGGCGAAGCCCTCGTGGGACGCCACCGAGTCGCCGCTGATGCCCACCACCTCCGCGCCCGCGGCCACGAAGTCCTCGTACTGGTCCCTCAAGCCGCACGCCTGCACGGTGCAGCCCGGCGAGTCATCCTTCGGGTAGAAGTAGACGACGAGCACCTTCTGCCCCACCAGGTCCTTCAGCCGCACGGGGCGGTTGCCCGCCCCCGTCAGCGTGACATCGGGGACCGCATCGCCTTCCTTCAGCAGCTTCGACCTGGCCATGACTTCCTCCATCCGCCCCGGTACGTCGCCCGGCGCATGTGGCCCGGTTGATGCTGAAGGGTGACTCATAAATCAATCCAAACCGGCTTCAGCTCCCCCTTTCGCCCACCCCGCACGGCTCCCCGGTGCGTCGGCGCGGACCCGGGACCGCGGCCACGGTGAATCCGCCCACCGGTTTACGCCGTAGAGGAAGAGAGGACATGGAAGGCCGAGGGCCACAGGGAACCCACCTGTGGGCATCCGGCATCGGGAGGAGCCCGTGCCTCCGCTCTATCGTTTCGGCCCGGGCTCATTTAAGAGGGAGCCTGCTCCCTTGCTGTGCGGGCGGTGGGACGGTGCGTGTGGGAGCGTGAGACGGAGGCGCATCGCGTCCGTCTTCTCGGCATCGGATAGGATGTGGGGGGAGCAGCGGTGCTCCCCCGTCCGGCAGGCGACAGCCCTGCGTTTTGCCGGGTCCGAAATTTCGGCATGGGCGCCAGGGTCGTCTTACCTTTCGAGACAAGAAGCGCGAGCTTGAGTTCGGGGTATAGGGCGGAAACTTTCGCCGGAGTTGCGTGACGCAGCGTTCAGGCGTAGGACGGCAACTTCGGGGGGTTGGTCAGGAGCGGAACATGGTCGGCCTCGTCGTCGCAGCGCACGGGCGTCTAGCGGAGGAGCTGGTCTCCACCGCGGAACAGATCGTGGGAAAGCTTCCCGCGGTGGCAACCTGCAACATCGAGCCGGGGACTCCCGTGGAGGAGCTCCGCGCGAAGATGAAGCAGGCGGTCTCCCGCGTGGATGATGGGGAAGGTGTCATCATCCTGGCCGACCTGTTCGGAGGGACTCCCTGTAAGGAGTCCCTGATGATGTGTCAGCGGATGAATCTCGAGGTCCTCGCTGGCGTCAACCTCCCCATGCTTCTCAAGGCGAACTCGCTCCGCAGTGAGCAGATGTCCCTTCCGGAGATGGCCAACCAGCTGGCTTCACACGGCCAGCGCAACATCACCTGCGCATCCGCCCTGCTTCGCGAGGCCCAGCAGCAGCCGCGAACTTGACGGACCCGCGCGGGTCGGCGATTCGAGACTGCCGTGATCACCCTGGTCCGCGTCGACAACCGCCTCATTCATGGTCAGGTCGTCGAGGCCTGGCTGCCCTTCCTCAAGGTGTCCCGCGTCGTGGTCGCGGATGATGAGGCGGCCTCCAGCCCTCTCATCCGGGCGGCCATGGCCCTGGCCGTCCAGAGCGCCATCGAGGTGCAGATCCTCCCGCTGGCCCAGGTGGACTTCGCCGCCCTCTCCAAGGACGGGGTGCGCACCCTGGTCCTGTTGCGAGACGTAGCAGCCGTGCCCTTCGCCTTCGCGCACGGGCTCTCCATGGGGGAGCTCAACCTGGGCAACGTGCACTTCGGCACCGGTCGCCGGCAGGTGTCCCCCTCCGTCTTCCTCGCGGAGGCGGAGCTGAAGGCGCTGCAGCAGCTGGCCGAGCAGGGCGTGCGCGTGGAAGCCCGCGCGGTCCCCGTGGAGAAGCCCGTGGAGCTTTTGGACCTCACCGAGCGGTGGGCAAAGGCCGGGTGAGCGTGTGAGCGTCGTCTGGACCCAGGTGGCGCTCGCGGGGCTGTGGGGCGGCCTGGTGGCCCTGGAGCGCAAGGCCTTTCTCCAGGCCATGCTCTCGCGCCCCCTCGTCGCGGCCACCGTCATGGGCGGGCTGCTGGACGACGTGGCCTCGGGGCTGGCCGTGGGGCTGGTGCTGGAGCTGTTCTTCCTGGGCACCGCCAACCTGGGCGCCGCGCTGCCGGAGAACGACACCCTGGCCGCCACCGGCACCAGCGCCGCCGCCGCCACCCTCACCACCGCCACCGGCGCCGGCTCCACGCCGGCCATGTGGTCGCTCGCGGTGCTGCTCTTCATCGGCCTGGGGCGCGTGGGCCGCAAGAGCGACCGCCTGCTGGAGGGCTACTCCGCGCGGCTGGCCCGGGTGGCGCTGGCGTCCGCCGAGGCCGGGGACCTCACCCGCGCCATGCGGCAGAACCTGTGGGGCATGTGGCCCCACTTCGTCCTCTACGGCTCACTCACCTCGCTGTGCGCGCTGCTGGGCTACTTCGTGGAGCCCCTCTTGTCCGCGCTGCCCCCCGCCGTGGTGCGCGGGCTGGCGTGGGCCTGGCCGGCCATGGCCTCGGTGGCGGCCTCGCTCGCCGCGCAGGGCAGCCACGCCCGGCGCGCCCCCCTGTACGCGGCGCTCGGAGCGGCGGCGGTGACGGTGGCCGTGGTCATCATGCTCCTCAAGGAGGGCCGGTGAGCACGAAGGAGCCCTCCCTCCCGTCCTGGGTGCTGGTGCGCGTCTTCCTGCGCTCGCTCTTCCTCCAGGCGTCGTGGAACCCCAAGGGCATGCAGAACCTGGGGCTGGCCTACGCCGTCTTCCCCGCCCTGGCCTGCCTGTACCCGGCGGGCGCCGCCCGGGAAGAGGCGGTGCGCCGGCACCTCGTCTTCTTCAACACCCACCCCTACGTGGCGGCGGCGATTGTCGGCGGCGTCGTCAACCACGAGATGCGCATTGCCCGGGGGGAGGAGACCCCCGACAAGGTGGTGGCCTTCAAGGCCGCGCTGATGGGGCCGCTGGCCGCGCTGGGTGACGGCTTCTTCTGGCTGTCCCTCAAGCCGGCGGTGGGGGCGGTGAGCGCGGCCATGGTGCCGCTGCTGGGCGTGTGGGCGGTGCCCCTCTTCCTGGTGCTCTACAACGCGGTCCACGTGCTCTTGCGCGTGCGGCTGTACTGGCTGGGCCTGTCGCTGGGGGACCGGCTCGTCGAGGCCGTGGCCCGGGCCAACCTCCCCTCGCGGGGGGCGAAGCTGCGGGCGGTGGCGGCGGCGTGCTCGGGGGGCCTTGCCGCCTGGCTGTCCGTTTCCTTCGGGGCGAACGCGGGCGGTACCCGTGCGCCCTTCCTGGCGGCCGGGTGCCTGGCCCTGGGGGTGGCGTCCTACGTGCTGGTCAGCCGTCGGGTGCCGAACTACGTGGTGCTCTACCTTGCCGCGGGGCTGGCCTGCGTGGCGGGAGCATTCCTTTAAGAAGAGAGGTGGGAGTCGCGATGCCAACGATGGCCGAAGGAACCTACGAGATCATCAACGCGCTGGGGCTGCACGCCCGGGCCGCGGCGCAGATGGTCAAGGTGGCCAACCGCTTCAAGAGCGAGGTCACCATCGAGGCCCAGGGCCAGCGGGCCAACGCCAAGTCCATCATGGGCGTGCTGATGCTCGCGGCGGCCCAGGGGACCCAGGTGAAGGTGGTCTGCAAGGGGGATGATGCCGACGCCTGTCTCCAGGAGTTGGCAAAACTCATCGGGGACCGTTTCGGCGAGGCCCAGTGACAGGAGAGAATGGACACGCGGTAGAGCCACGGGAGAAGAAGGGAACGTGAGCAGCCAGGCCACCCCGACACTGAGGCTGATGGGCATTGGCGCCTCGCCAGGCGTTGCGGTGGGTCACGCCTTCATCCTGGACCGCAAGCGCATCCGCACCCCCAAGCTCCGGCTGGCCGAGGCCGAAGTCGAACCCGAGCGGATGCGGATGAAGACGGCCATTGATTTGTCCGACCGCCAGCTCGCCGAGCTCAAGGACCAGATTACGCGCACCGAGGGCAGCGACCATGCCCTCATCCTCGAGGCCCACCGGCTGATGCTCCACGACCCCATGCTCGTGGACGAGGTCAACCGGCTCATCATCGACGACCGCATCAACGCCGAGTGGGCCGTGCGGCGCGTGGCCCGCAAAATCAAGCACCTGTTCGACAACATCCCCGACGAGTACTTCCGCGAGCGCCGCTCGGACGTGGACTACGTCGCCGACCGCATCATCCGCAACCTGATGGGCCAGGTGGTGGACGAGGAGGTGGAAGTGCCGGCCTCGGCCATCGTCGTCGCCCACGACTTGTCCCCCGCGGACGCGGCGCTGATGGCGCGCAGCGGGCGGGTGGCGGGCTTCGTGACGGACCTGGGAGGCCAGACGAGCCACACGGCCATTGTCGCCCGGGCCCGCGAGACGCCGGCGGTGGTGGGCGCCGGACGGGCCAGCGAGCAGATTTCCCCGGGCGACCTGGTGGCCATGGACGGCATCCGGGGCGTCATCCTCGTCAACCCCTCCGACGAGCAGCTCGCCGTCTTTCGCGAGGACCAGCGCCGCTACCAGGAAGGCGAGCGACTGGCGCTGACGACGAAGGACCTGGAGGCGGTCAGCACGGACGGCTTCCGCATCCGGCTCTACGGCAACATGGAGTTCCTGGAGGAGATCCCCTCCCTGCTGGCGCACGGCGCGGAGGGCATTGGCCTGTACCGCACCGAGTTCATGTTCCTGGACCGGAAGACGGCGCCCACCGAGGAGGAGCACTACCGGGCCTACCGGCAGGTGCTGGAGGCCATGGGCGGGCGCCCCGTCACCATCCGCACGTTGGATTTGGGCGGCGACAAGGTGCCGGGCAAGACGAAGCACGAGAAGGAGCCCAACCCGGCCATGGGCCTGCGGGCCATCCGCTACTGCCTGTCCAACCGGGAGCTGTTCCGCACCCAGCTGCGCGCGCTGCTGCGCGCCAGCGTGCACGGCAACCTGCGGCTGATGTTCCCCCTCATCTGCGGCGTCAGCGAGCTGCGCGAGGCGCGCAGCGAGTTGGAGGCGTGCCGCACCGAGCTGGGGCGCGCGGGCGTGCCCGTGGGCAAGCGCTTCCCGGTGGGCATCATGGTGGAGACGCCCAGCGCGGCCATGATTGCCGACCGGCTGGCGCAGGAGGCGGACTTCTTCTCCATCGGGACGAACGACCTCATCCAGTACTCGCTGGCCATCGACCGCCAGAATCGCGAGGTGGCCTACCTCTACCGGCCCCTGCACTTGTCCGTGCTGCGGATGCTGCGAGGCATCATCGACGCGGGCAAGGCGGCGAACATCCCGGTGTCCATGTGCGGCGAGATGGCGGGAGACCCGCTCTTCACGCTGGTGCTGCTCGCGCTCGGCTTCGACGAGCTGTCCATGACGTCGGGGCAGATTCCGGTGGTGAAGCGCTTCATCCGCCGGGTGAGCCGGCCGGATGCCGTGGAGCTGCTCAAGGGCGCCATGGAGCTGACCACCGCGGAGGAAATCGAGCGGTACGTGCGCACGGAGATGGACCGCCGCTTCGCCGAGGTGCTGGAGCCCGCCTCCGAGCCCGGCACGCCGGAGCCGGCCTCGCACGAGCCCACGCCGTCAGGCCGCACCACCGGCTGAAGCCCGCCTCCCTCCCGCCCTGGGAGGGAGCGGAGCCCTCGCCCGCCGGGCAGCCGGGCAGGGAGGGCATGCCGGAGCCTGCCCCCCATGCCCAGCTTTCCCAGGACGCGCACAGGGTCTGCGACCGGGGAGCGAGCATGTTCAACCCAACGAACATCCACATGGGCATGTCGGTGAGGGACAGCGACGGGGAGCGGCTGGGCACCGTCATCGCCGTGGATGCCGGGGGCTTCTTCATCGGCAAGGGCACCCTCTTCACCCGGGACCCCCGGGTGGCCTTCTCGGACGTGACGGACCTGGACGGGGACGACGTCTACCTGCGGCACACCCTGGCCAGCATGCCCGGCCTCCTCAGCCCGGACGCCCGGAGCGCCGCGCGCACGGACGTCCCGGGCTCGGACGGCGTGCTCCACCACGACCTCACCGGGGGCCTGGGCCTGGAGCCCAGGGACCTGGAGCAGGCCCGGATGGACAGCGCGAAGTTCCAGGACCATGGCCGCTACGACGGCGGCGCGGGCGCCAGCTCGGGGACGCGGCCCGCGGCCGGTGAGCGCGAGCGGCG
>JBKGHK010000265.1:0-12883 GCA_046520375.1 Pyxidicoccus sp. 3LFB2 | reverse complement strand
GGCGCCGCCGCGGCGGTGGCTGCGCCCGCCGCCGGGGGCGAGCCCTCCGTGTCGCGGGGCTCACAGACGCAGCCCGCGCTGTTCTGGATGACGACCACGGCGCTCAGCCGCATGTCGAGGTCCGTGCAGATCTGCCGGCACTCGGTGGCCCGCTCCTTGGGAACGTCTCCCATCGCGGCCGTCTGGGTGGTGAAGCAGCCCGAGGCCGCGAGGAACGCCAGGGCGACGAGGATTCGCTGGTTCATGGGGCGGGGTTTCTACCATGCGCCGACAGGCCTCCTCCGCGCAGGGGCTGAAGCGACGCGGTTGCAATCATGGGACGGGGGCTGACCTGTTCCAGGTCACCTGGCCGTCCCCGCAAGCGTCCAGCACCGTTGGGGTTTCGTCGCGGCGCCCGTGCGTTTGCAAGGTTTCTTTGCGTCGGGCCTGGAGCAGGGGTGCTCCAGTGTGACGCAGCGGCCTCGCCAACCCCGCGTTCCTTCACAGGTGGGAAGTTGGCGTGAGCCTTGCTCAAGAGGGCCCATCCCGAGCGTGTCCCCGCCGCGACCGGGCCTCCTCCTCACACAAGGAAGCTCCCCTATGAGCAAGCAACTCCGCGTTCCCTCCCGCTGGCTGGCCGGGTGGTTGGTCGGTGCATCCCTGCTGGGTGCCTGTGCCGGTCCCGAGGACACCGTCCCCGCGAGCGACGCGCAGGTGGGCGCGCCCGACACGGCCGAGGCTGGCAGCATCTCCGTGAGCCTGTCGGTGCCGAAGGCGGCGCTGAGCGCCCGGGAGGACGTCCTCATCTCCGTCACCCTGCGCAACGACGGGCGCGCGGCGGCGCGGCTGCTCAAGTGGCACACGCCGGCGGAGGACGTGGAGGAGGCGCTCTTCGACGTGACGGTGGATGGCCAGGCCGTGGCCTTCGAGGGCCCGCACTACAAGCGGCCGGCGCCGGGCGCGGGCGACTACCTCACCCTGGCTCCGGGTGAGAGCCTGACGCGCACGGTGTCGCTGTCCGCCTTCTATGACATGTCCCGCACGGGCAACTACCGCGTGCGCTACGCGGCGGAGCTGCACGGGGGCCAGGCCGCCGCGTTCCGCTCCAACGACGTGGAGCTGTGGGTGGAGGGCCGTGAGAGCGCGCTGCGCGAGGCCGCCGCGCCGGGTGGCACCGTCACGCAGGCCGCCGTGTCGTACACCAAGTGCGACGCCACCCAGCAGTCCACCGCGCTCCAGGCGCTGAACGCCGCTTCCGCGATGGCGAACAACTCGGCCACGTACCTCAACGGCACGCCGTCGGGCACGCCGCGCTACACCACGTGGTTCGGCGCGTTCTCGTCCACCGGCTGGAACACCGCGAAGACGCACTTCGCGGCCATCAAGGACGCCATCGACACCAAGCCCATCACCATCGACTGCGGCTGCAAGAAGACCTACTACGCCTACGTGTACCCGGCGCAGCCGTACAAGATCTACGTGTGCAAGGCCTTCTGGTCCGCGCCGATGACGGGCACCGACTCCAAGGGTGGCACGCTCATCCACGAGCTGAGCCACTTCAACGCGGTGGCGGGCACGGACGACCACGTCTACGGCCAGAGCGGCGCGAAGTCGCTGGCCAGCTCCAGCCCGGCCCAGGCGCTGGATAACGCCGACAACCACGAGTACTTCGCGGAGAACACGCCGTTCCTCCAGTGAGCCTGAAGGCGCTGGAGTGACGCACGGGGACGGGGGCGGCGACGCTCCCGTCCCCTCGCGCTTTCAGCGCACGCGGTCGTAGATGCACGTCCAGAAGCCGGAGGACTCACGCGCGCGGAGCCACGGCCAGCGCGCGAGGTCCAGGCCGAGGGTGCAGACCACCACCGCGTGTCCCCGGGTGGCCGCTTCCAGGCGGGCCATGGCGGCGTCGAGCGCTTCGCCGGTGAAGGGGAGGTAGAGGTAGTAGACCGTTCCCTCCGGCACGGCCTCGCGCGCGTCCCCGAGGACATAGGTGATGCCGGTGAGGTTCAGGTCCAGGGCCCGCTGCCTCGCGGCGTCGACGAGCGCGGGCGCGTGCTCCAGGCCCACCACGGTTGCCCCGGTCAGCAGATGGGCGAGCAGGGTGGCCTTGCCGAGCCCGGAGCCGAGGTCGACGAAGACGTCGGTGTCACGGACGGGCACGTCGCGGAAGAGCTGGAGCAGGGCGCCCACGCCGCTCGCGTGGTGGCCGATGAGCTCATCGTGTCCCGTGTGCGTCGTGCCTGACACGGTGTCGAGTCCGAGCAGACGCTCCACCCAGGCCTCACGCCCGGCCTCCGGAAGCGAATCGAGCAGCGACGCCAGCGCCTCGCCACGGAGGGCTCCGCGACGCACTTCGTCCCGGAGGGCTTCGGGTTCGACGGCCGCCATGCCTCGAAGATAACCGGGCCGTTGGCTTCCGGCGCTACTCGGAGGGCTTCGGGTTCGACGGCGGCCATGCCTCGAAGCGAGCCTGCGATGGCCAGCCGGCTGTTGGCTTCCGGCGCCAGGCCCTGTGGAGCAGGCTTCAAGGCGGCGGGGGGGCGCACACGCGGCAGCGTGGATGGCCGGGCCGCATGCGTCCGGTGTGGGGCTATGGTGCCGGGAGCACCCCCTCGGGGCTCAGGCTCCGGGGACAGGGAAGGGGAGAACCCGATGACGCCTCTAATGGCAGCAAGCGTGGCGTGGTACGTGACCGGCCGGTTCTACGCGTCGTCGGATGGGACGACGTCCCAGGACCTGGGCTACTTCCTCCACCTGGAGGGGCTCGACGCTCCGCTCTTCACGGACCCGAAGAACCCGAGCGAGGCCACGGCGCGGCTCACCTTCCGGTCCGAGCCATTCACCGCCCGGAAGGTCACCAACGGAGACCTCTCGCTGAGCCTCGATGCGGTGGGCGACTTCAGCCTGTACCTCAAGCGCGACAAACAGGCGGGTGCGTCCTTCGACGACGTGGACTCGTTCTCCAACGGCCTGCGCATCGCCACGTTCCGCCGGGCCAGCGTCGTCGCGGGGGGCGCGTTCAGCGGCGTGCCCGCCTCGTCCCGGGCGCTCTCGCTCAACGTCTTCACCGCCCGCCTGGTGTGGAGCACCGAGTTCGAGCTGGACGGTCAGCGGTATGACCTGCGGCGGCTGCTGCCCCATGGAATCACGCAGTGGGGCGAGGCCGGTCCCACCGTCATCACTCCTCCGACGAAGGGCTTCTCGAGCGTGCTCCCGTTCTTCGGGTCGGCGGTGGCCGTCGGCCCGGCCCGCTGACCTACTTCTTCCGGAACAGGGCCTCCGCGGCGCTCAGCAGCGAGTCACGGCTCTCCTTCTCGTGGATGCCGCCCTCGCCGATCTGGAACAGCTCGCAGAAGTTGGCGCCGTCCTTGTCCTTGGGCACCTCGGCGAAGGGCTCCTTGCACTCCTTGGCCACGCCGGGGTCGAAGTGCCGGCAGTTGCGGCACGAGCGCACGTCCTCGCCACAGCCGGGGCAGGTGTCGCGCCGCCCCACCTGGTTGGCGATGATGTCGAGCGGGCGTCCGCAGTGCGCGCAGCCGGGCATGGCCACCTCCAAGAGGCAAGAAGGGGCCACCATTGTGCCAGCGCGCCCATGCGCGCGGCGAGCCTTCAGCGCTGCGGGCTGGAGACGAACGCCGGAGTGGGCTCCGAGGAGACATGCACCGGCGGCGACGACGACGGGCGCAGCTCGCCCATGGCGTCGACCAGCTGGTCATCCAGCCGCTTGAGCAGGAACAGCATGTAGGCGGACACCGCGGCCAGCATCGACCCCAGGATTCCCAGCATCATGCCGCGCTGCCACTGGTGCGCACGCCCCAGCACGGCCCGGCGCTCGGCGAACGTCTTCAGCTGCGCGTCGGCTGCCGTGCCGTCCAGCCGGTTGGCGTAGTCCTGGGCCTGGGCGGTGCCGCGCTCCATCAGCCACTGCCCCTGCACCTGCAGGGCGTCCGCGCGCGTGTAGCAATAAGCCGCCGCACCCGCCGACAGCAGGGAGATGCACAACGCCGCAGTCACGCTCCGGGTGCCCATTTCAACGTCCTCCGGACCCGCCATTGCGCGGGTCTGGACACCCGCGACCGCTCCGGCTTCCCGAAGACAGTAGCGGATGGTAGGGAGCCCTCCTGACATGGGCAAGCCCTACCGTCCTAAAGACCACTATTTCCAGAAAGCCAAGCAAGAGGGGCTGCGTGCCCGCTCGGCTTTCAAGGTCGACGAGCTCATCAAGCGCTTCCCCATGGTGAAGAAGGGCCATGTGGTGCTCGACCTGGGGGCGGCTCCGGGCGGGTTCCTCCAGATTCTGGCCGAGGCGGTGGGGACGGGGGGGCGGGTCATCGGGATTGACATCGTCGCCATCCGTCCCTTCACCCAGCGGCACGTGCAGACGGTGGTCCTGGACGTGCTGGCGGACGACTTCGACCAGAAGCTGGCGGCGCTGTACGACGGCCCCTTCGACGCGGTCATCTCCGACATGGCGCCCAAGACGAGCGGCATCAAGGCCACGGACGAGGCGCGCAGCCTGCGGCTGGCGGGCAAGGCGCTGGAGCTGGCCGCCACCCGGGGGCGGCCCGGCTCGTCGTTCGTCGCCAAGGTGTTCATGGGCGGCGACTTCGAGGACTTCCGCAACCAGGTGCGTGCCCTCTTCGAGGAGGTGAAGGTGGTGCGCCCCGAGGCCACCCGCGGCGCCAGCATGGAGGTCTACCTGGTGGGGCTGCGCCGCAAGGCGCCCGAGGCTCCGACGCCCTGACGTTCATTGTGGAACGAATGGGCGGCCGGCTGTGTCTAGAGTGCCGCCCATGCACCGGACCCACTGGACTCGCACGTCCTCCGCCGCCCTGCTGCTGCTGTCCCTGCTGCTGACCGCCTCGCCCGCGCTGGGGCAGGGCAAGGCCCCGCCTTCGTGGAAGGCCATCGACGCCCTGGTGTCGGAGCAGAAGGTGGAGGCCGCGGCGCAGGGCGCCGAGGCCCGCCTGGAGCGCGCCAAGGGCCGCGCCGACGAGGCCGAGTGGGCCAAGGCGCTGGTGCGCACGGTGCAGCTGCGCAGCGCGCTGCACGGGTATGAGACGTCGGTGCGCTTCCTGCGCGAGCAGCCCTGGCCGAAGGGCCTGCTGCCCCAGGCCACGCTGAACCTCTTCTATGCGCACTCGCTCGTCACGTACGCGCAGGCGTACGGCTGGGAGGTGCGCCAGCGCGAGGCGGTGGCCTCCACCGGGCCGGTGGACCTCAAGGCGTGGACGTACGAGCAGATTCTCACCGAGGCGCAGCGCGCCTACGAGGAGGTGTGGAAGCAGCGTGAGCAGCTGGGCACCGAGCCGGTGAAGACGCTGTCCGAGTTCATCCAGCCCAACACGTACCCGGCGGGCATCCGCTCCACGCTGCGCGACGCCGTCTCGTACCTGCGCGTGGGCCTGCTGGCGGACAGCTCCCACTGGCGGCCCGAGCATGCCAACGAGGTGTACCGCCTGGATTTGCGCTCCCTGCTGGAGGGCGCGCCGACAGTGGCGCTGACCGACCCGAACCTCCACCCGCTGGTGAAGGTGACGGCGGTGCTGGGAGACCTGGAGGCCTGGCACCGCGCGGCCGGCCGGCGCGAGGCGGCGCTGGAGGCGCGGCTCAGGCGCTACGAGGTGCTGCACGCGCACTTCGCCGAGAAGGACGACCAGGCGCGCATTCGCCAGCACCTCGCCGCGCACCTCGTGCCCTTCCGTGACGTGGCGTGGTGGGGCATGGGGCAGGGACTGCTCGCGGAGATGGAGCGCACCGCGGACCATGCGGTGCGCGCGCATGCGCTGGCGAAGGGCTGCGCGGACGCCTTCCCCAAGACTCCCGGCGCGCAGCGCTGCGCCTCGCTGGTCAGCGTGCTGGAGGCCCCGGACTTCCGCATGGCCTCCATGCAGTCGGATGGCCCGCGCCGCCGCTCCGTGGAGCTCACCCACCGCAACATGCCGACCGTCCACCTCCGGGCCTACACCTTCGACCTGGAGAAGCGGCTGGCGAAGGCGGACGACTACAACATCCTCCCCTACGGGGACGTGTTGCTGAAGCTCATGAAGGACCAGCAGCCGGTGGCCTCGTGGAGCGTGCAGCTGCCCCAGACGCAGGACTTCCGCGAGCACCGCACCTTCGTCACGCCGCCGCTGGACAAGCCGGGCACGTACATCATCGCCGCCTCCGCGCGTGAGGACTTCCGCCACGTGGACAACCGCGTGGAGGCGATTTTCATCACCGTGTCGCCATGGGTCATCGTCACGCGCAGCACCGGCAAATCGGTGGAGGCGCGGGTGCTGCTGGGCGACTCCGGCCGGCCCGCGTCGGAAGTCCCCGTGAGGCTCATCCTCACCGACTACAACAAGGGCTTCCGCGAGGTGGCCAGCGCCACCACGAACCCGCAGGGCGAGGTGAGCTTCCCGGCGCCCGGAGGGCAGAGCTACTCCAGCTACCTCCTGGTGGCGGGGCGCGGGCGCGACACGCTGATGCACCCCCGGGGCTTCTCGTTCTACCCGCGCGACGAGCCCGAGGAGCGCACCTCGTCGCTCGTCTTCACGGACCGCACCGTGTACCGCCCCTTGCAGAAGGTGCTGTGGAAGGCCGTGGCCTTCCGGGGGCGCGGAGACCAGGCGCGCTACCGGACGCTGCCGTCGGAGCGGCTGGTGGTGTCGCTGGTGGACCCCAACCGCCAGGTGGTGGAGCGCAAGGAGGTGCGCACCAACACGTTCGGCTCGGCGGCGGGCGAGTTCGTCGTGCCCACCGGCCGCGTGCTGGGCGGGTGGGCGGTGCAGGTGGAGTCGGGGGGCGCCGCCAGCATCCGCGTGGAGGAGTACAAGCGGCCCACCTTCGAGGTGACGCTGAAGGACCCGGAGGCGCCGCTGCGCATCAACCGCCCGGCCACCTTCAAGGGCGAGGCGCGCTACTACTTCGGCCTGCCGGTGGCGTCGGGCACCGTGCGCTGGCGCGCCTTCCGTGAGCCGGTGCTGCCCTGGTGGTGGTGGTGGGACACGTCCTCCATTCCCGTGAAGCGGCAGGTGGTGGCGTCCGGCACGTCGGCGCTGGCCGAGGACGGCGGCTTCGGCATCACCTTCACCCCCGAGGTGGACGAGCGCTCCGCGCGCACGCCGGGCCTCACCTGGCGCTACCGGATTGAAGCAGACGCGACGGACGAGGGCGGTGAGACGCGCTCGGCCAACCGCGCCTTCCGGCTCGGCCTCGTCGCGGTGGAGGGCCGCGTGGACGCGGACGAGGGCTTCTTCCGCGAGGGTGTCGCCGCCGAGGTGCGGCTGGTGCGCTCCACGTTGGATGGCGCGCCGCAGCCTGGCCCGGGCCGCTGGCGGCTGGTGGCGCTGAAGCAGCCCGCGCAGCCGCTGCTGCCCGCGGACGAGCCCGTGGTGGAGCCTCCCTCCGTGGAGGTGGACCCGGAGGCGGTGCGCACGCCCACGCCGGGCGACAAGCTCCAGCCTCGCTGGGGCACGGAGTACTCGCCGAAGGCGGCGCTGGCCCGCTGGCAGGACGGCGCCGAGCAGTCGAAGGGCGCCGTGCAGCACGACGCGCAGGGCATGGCCCGCGTGAAGCTGCCGGCGCTGAAGGCCGGGGCGTACCGGCTGCACTACGAGACGACGGACGCCTTCGGCCAGACGTTCAAGGTGGCGCGCGAGCTGCTGGTGGCCGGCGAGGCCGCCCCCATCGCCCTGCCGGCGTCGCTGGTGCTGGAGCGCGACACGGTGCGGGTGGGGGAGGTGGCGCGGCTGCTGGCCTTCTCCGGCTTCGAGGGACAGCCGCTGATGCTGGACGTGTACCAGGGCGAGCGGCGCGTGCTGCGCAAGGCGCTGACGGGCAGCAGGGCGCCGGTGGTGGTGGAGGTGCCGGTGACGGAGGAGCTGCGCGGCGGCTTCACCGCGGTGCTGGTGGCCGTGCGCGATTGGCAGTACCTGCACTTCTCCGAGCCCGTGTTCGTCCCGTGGGACGACAAGGAGCTGGCCCTCGAGTTCGCCACCTTCCGCGACAAGCTGCGGCCCGGGGCGAAGGAGACGTGGCGCGTGACGGTGCGCGGGCCGAAGGGCGCGAAGGTGGAGGCCGGCGCCGCCGAGCTGCTCGCGTATATGTATGACCAGTCGCTGGACCTGTTCGCCCCACACGCACCGCAGAGCGTGGCGTCGCTCTACCCGAACCGCACGACGGTGGTGGACCTGCGTGCGTCGGTGGGCGTGAACAGCGCCCAGTGGCTCATCAACGATGACTTCGGCGTGGCGAAGGGGTGGGAGCCGCCTTCACCGGACTCGCTGCGCTTCGAGGACGGCTATGGCCTGGGAGGCCCCGGCTACCGGCGCAAGCACGCCTATGCCATGGGGGGCGCGGTCCGCCAGCGCGCGGCCGTCTCGCGGTCGGCGCCGAAGCCGACGGCCAGCCCCGAGGCCGAGAACTACGCGCCGCCTCCTCCTCCCGCGCCTCCGCCCGAGGCGTCGAAGCGGGAGTCCCGGGCGGAAGAGAAGGCGGATGCGGCCCAATCCGCCGCCGCGCCCGCGCCCGCGGAGGGGCTGCGCTCCAACTTCGCGGAGACGGCCTTCTGGGTGCCCCAGCTCCTCACCGGGCCGGATGGCTCGGCGACGCTGGAGTTCACCGTGCCCGACTCGGTGACGGCGTGGAGCGTCTGGGTGCACGCCCTCACGCGGGACTTGAAGGGCGGCTCAGTGCAGCGCACCACCCGCAGCGTGAAGGAGCTGATGGTGCGGCCGTACGTGCCGCGCTTCCTGCGCGAGGGCGACCGGGCGGTGCTGGAGGTGGTGGTGAACAACGCGGCGGACAAGCCGCAGCAGGGCACGCTGACGCTCGACATCGTGGATGCGCAGACGCAGAAGAGCCTGCTGGCGGACTTCGGCGTCAAGGGCGCGTCCCAGTCCTTCAACGTGGCGGCCGGGCGGGGGACGAACCTGCGCTTCGCGCTCACCGCGCCCGCGAAGGTGGGGGCGGTGGCCTTCCGCGTGGAGGCGCGCGCCGGCAACCTGAGCGACGGCGAGCTGCGCCCGCTGCCCGTGCTCCCGGGCCGCATGCACCTGGCGCAGTCGCGCTTCGTCACGCTGAAGGGGAAGTCGTCCAAGACGATGACCTTCGAGGACCTGCGCGCCGGCGGAGACGCGACGCGGGTGAACGAGCAGCTCGTCGTCACGGTGGACGCGCAGCTGTTCTACGCGGCGCTCCAGTCGCTGCCGTACCTGATGGACTACCCCTACGAGTGCACGGAGCAGACGCTCAACCGCTTCGTGTCCTCCGGCATCCTCGCCAGCCTCTACGGGCAGTACCCCGAGGTGTCGCGGATGGCCAAGAAGCTGAGCGAGCGCTCCACCCGCTTCGAGACGTGGGACTCGGTGGACCCGAACCGGAAGATGGCGCTGGAGGAGACGCCCTGGCTGGAGATGGCGAAGGGCGGCGGGGAGATGGACGCCAGCATGGTGCGGGTGCTGGACCCGAAGGTGGCCGCCGCCGAGCGCACCGCGTCCATGGCGAAGCTGCGCAAGGCGCAGACGTCCAGCGGCGGCTTTCCCTGGTGGCCGGGCGGGCCGCCGTCGCCGTACATGACGCTCTACATCCTCCACGGCCTGTCGCGCGCCATGGAGTACGGCGTGGAAGTCCCGCCGGAGATGACGCGCAACGCGTGGGGCTACGTGGCCCGGCACTTCCGCGAGGAGTACTCGGAGAAGCTGATGAAGAAGGGCGTGGGCTGGGAGTTCCTCACCTTCCTCAACTACGTGGCCTCCGCGTATCCGAATGAGCGCTACACGGGCGAGGCGCTCACCGCGTCCGAGCGCGAGCGGATGCTGGCCTTCAGCTACAAGCACTGGAAGAAGCACTCGCCGTACCTCAAGGGCTACCTGGCGCTGACGCTCAAGCGCGCGGGGCAGGGGAAGGACGCCGAGCGGGTCTGGGAGAGCGTCATGGACTCCGCCAAGACGAGCGAGGAGCTGGGCACGTACTGGGCGCCCGAGGACCGCAGCTGGCTCTGGTACAACGACACCACGGAGACGCATGCCTTCGCGCTGCGCACGCTGACGGAGCTGAAGCCGAAGGACCCCCGGCGCGAGGGGCTGGTGCAGTGGCTGCTGCTGGACAAGAAGCTCAACCACTGGAAGTCCACCCGCGCCACGGCGGAGGCGCTCTACGCGCTGGTGAAGTACCTCCAGGCGGAAGGGGCGCTGGGCGTGCGCGAGGACGCGAAGGTGACGGTGGGCCCGCGCGTGGTGCAGATGGAGTTCTCTCCCGACGAGTACACGGGGAAGAAGAACCAGGTGGTGGTGCCAGGGCCGGAGCTGAACCCGGCCACCATGAGCTCGGTGGTGGTGGAGAAGACGACGCCGGGCTTCGCCTTCGCCTCCGCCACGTGGCACTTCTCCACGGAGAAGCTGCCGGAGGAGGAGCGTGGCGACTTCTTCCAGGTGTCGCGGCGCTACTTCCGCCGGGAGCGCGAGGGCCGCGAGGCCGTGCTCCAGCCGCTGTCGGAAGGCGCGGCGCTCAAGCCCGGTGACGAGGTGGAGGTGCACCTGTCCCTGCGCACGAAGCACGCGGCGGAGTACGTCCATCTGAGAGACCCGCGCGCCGCGGGCCTGGAGCCGGAGAACGTGCAGTCCCGCCACCGGTGGGACCTGGGCATCGTCTGGTACGAGGAGACGCGGGACTCGGGCACCAACTTCTTCTTCGAGTGGCTGCCCGCCGGCGAGTACACCTTCAAGTACCGCGTGCGCGCCAACATGGCGGGTACCTTCCGCGTGGGCCCCGCCACCGTGCAGTCCATGTACGCGCCCGAGTTCACCGCGTACTCCACGGGCGCGGTGCTCACGGTGGGCCCGGCGAAGTAGCCGAGGCCCGGCCCGCGGGGGCAGGTGCTCC
The DNA here is from genome assembly GCA_046520375.1 of Pyxidicoccus sp. 3LFB2. Classification (GTDB taxonomy): domain Bacteria; phylum Myxococcota; class Myxococcia; order Myxococcales; family Myxococcaceae; genus Myxococcus. The sequence goes on along the minus strand of JBKGHK010000265.1, from coordinate 2,035 downwards.
CGCGGGCAGCCCCAGCCGCCATGGGGTTGCAGGTGATATTTAACTGCGCTTAATCCCGCTTAATCCGTGCCGCGCGTAGGGTGGCCTTCACCTGTCACCCGGCGCTGGAGGCATGACGCCACACGCCCGGGTTGGCAGCTCCGACAACCCGAGGTCGACCCATGTTCAAGCAGGTGCTTCGTCCGTTGTGTCTGGGTGTGCTGGTGGCCTGTGCTTCCGCCTGCGGCGGCGAGCTGGACGCAGACGCTGCTCCCGAAGAGGTGGGGACGGCGGATCAGGGCGTGTGCCAGGTTGGCTCGTACATCAGCGAGTGCCGCGACTTCGGCAACGGCGGCTACTCGAGCCCGGCGTGCCCGGGCCAGTACGCGTGGAGCTACTGGAACTGCAAGCAGTACCGGTACTACTCGGGCCCCACGACGTACTACTACCGCCAGGAGTGCGGCCCGCAGAAGACCATGTGCGGCAGCAGCAACAGCACGCCCCCGGGGCTGCCCGAGGCGCGGTGCAAGCAGAACTGCTGAGCCACCGCTGCTGCCCGAGGCCTGGTGCGAGCAGCACTGTGCTGACCAGGTGAGCTGGCACCGTGGCCGTGCGCCTGGCGCGTGGCCACGGGTCGCCTGAATGGGGCCGGGCCGGGGCCGCGCCGTCAGTCGCCGCAGGTGGCCTTTTCGTCGGTGGGGTACAGGGTGGCGATGCCGTAGGTGCCGTTGCGGGTGTTGCACCAGATGCGCCAGTTGGTGCGCCCAGGTCCGGCGCGGAGTACACGCCGCCTTCCTTCTTCGCCCCGCCGCGAGCACAGCACCGCGCGAAGGCCCGTGTGCCCACCGCCGCCAGGCCCACCGCATCCGGCGAGCGCGAGAAGCCGCCAATCTTCTTCTCACCGCAGGACCACGGCGCCACGCCGCGGAACTTGATGAGGTACTGGTCGCCCTGCAGCGCATTGCCCCCGCGCGCCGGGCCGACGTAGCAGAGCTTCCCCTCGGACTCGAGCTGCGCATAGCGCGGCAGGAAGTGCAGCCCGCCGATGGGGCCCCGGTCCCAGTCGTCTCCGCAGAACACGTGCGTGAAGGCGTTGCGCGGGCCGGTGCTCACCCACAGGCTCGTGAGCCACTCGATGTTGCCCTGCCGCGCTCCCGGCCGGCCCGCGACGGACAGCGCCGTCTGGATGCGCTTGTCGCTGTAGTGCTTGGAGAAGAAGCGCTGCACGTCCCCCGCGCTCACGCTCACGTCCGGGCGCGCCGGGCACAGGTCCAGCACCTCGCGGTCCAGTGTCGTCAGCGCCGGCAGCTTGCCGAACAGGGGCTTCGTGTCACACGTCGTCGCGCAGCCGGTGGCGGGCTTCCAGTCCGCGCGCGCCGTCGCCGGACGCGAGGAGGCGAACTGGATGTCGCCGCCGCCGCGCTCCTCGTCGGAGGCTTCTCGGGCCGCGCTGGCGAAGCGGGCCTGCTGCTCCGCCCGGCCCCGGGCCTGCTGCGCGGAGTGGGCCCGGTCCGCTTCCGCGAGGACTGTTGCGTCCGGGGCTCGGGGTACCGCGGCCTCCGGTGCGCCCTCGCACAGCACCCAGCCCTCCGCCGAGGGACCGCGCAGTTTGCACCACGCGCGGTTGGGGCCGCCCTTCTTCAGGAGCGGGTACGACGTGCCCGGCTCCACCGTGAAGACCACCTGCTTGGACTCGGGCTGCTCCACCGCGTCCACGCGGGCGTCCGAGACGAAGGCTCCCGGGCCTGCCAGGACGGGAAGGGCGGTGAGGAGGCAGAGGGCAAGGAAGGGGAGGGGAGAACGCATGGCGCGCGGGAGTCTACAGCGTCCCACCGGACGCTCGGGAGGAGCGCTCCGGGGGACCGGGTCGGCGCGTGGGACGGCCCTTCCTTGCCCGGCATTCAACCGGGCTCTTCCAGGAGCAGGCGACCGACCGGAGCAAGCTGTGGGGCGTAGATGCCAACGCCCGCCCCGGAAGGACGCAGGACCTGCGGAATGACGGTTCCTTAGGATTCAACACAACTCCGGAGCGGCCCGAGCCGCGAGCCATCCCTCC
>JBKGHK010000264.1:0-12900 GCA_046520375.1 Pyxidicoccus sp. 3LFB2 | reverse complement strand
GAGGCCAGCGCGTCCTGGAGCGAGCGCGCCATCCAGGCGGCGGCCTCGCGGGCGAGGGACTCCGAGGGCACGACGAGAGGAGGAGCGAAGCTCATGGCCGCCTCCCCTCGCGGGCGTAGCGGGCCGCGTCCACCCGCGACCGAAGCGGGCCAGCGACTCGGAGGGGACACGCCGCGGAGTCGGAGCTCATAGCCGCGTCCACCTCCGGCCATCGCGGGCCAGCAGCGCGGCGGCGGCGTCCGGGCCGGAGCTGCCGGGTGCGTACGTCTGCACCTCACCGCCCACGCCCGACTCCAGCGCCTGGAGGATGGGCGTCACGTAGCCCCACGCCTGCTCCACGCTGTCCTGCCGCGCGAAGAGGGTGGCGTTGCCGCGCATGCAGTCCAGCAGCAGCCGCTCGTAGGCCTCGGGCACCGGCTTGTCGAAGCTCTCCGCGTAGTTGAAGTCCATGGTGACGCCCGCGATGCTCACGTCCTCCCCGGGCACCTTGGACTCGAAGGAGAGGGCGATGCCTTCCTTCGGTTGGATGCGCAGGGTGAGCACGTTGGGCTGCAGCCGCTGGCAGGTGGCGCCCTCGCCGGAGAACAAACCCACCGGCACCGACTTGAAGTGGATGGACACCTCCGTCAGTCGCGACTTCAGACTCTTCCCCGCGCGCAGGTAGAAGGGCACGCCCTGCCAGCGCCACGAGTCCACGTTCATCTTCATGGCCACGTACGTGGGCGTGCGCGAGTCGGGCTTCACGCCCTTCTCCTCGCGGTAGCCCTGGTACTGGCCCGCCACCACCGCGTGCGACACGTCGCGGCCCTCCAGCGGGCGCAGCGCGCGGAACACCTTGTTCTTCTCGTCGCGGATGTCCTCCGCGCCGAAGGACACCGGCGGCTCCATGGCGCACAGCGCGAGCACCTGGAGCAGGTGGTTCTGCACCATGTCCCGGATGACGCCCGTCTCGTCGTAGAAGCCGCCCCGGCCCTCGACGCCAATCTTCTCCGCCGCGGTGATTTCCACGTGGTCGATGTGGTTGCGGTTCCACAGCGGCTCGAAGATGGCGTTGGCGAAGCGGAAGACGAGGATGTTCTGCACCGTCTCCTTGCCCAGGTAGTGGTCGATGCGGAACACCTGCCGCTCGTCCAGCACCGCCGACAGCTCGCGGTTCAGCTCGCGCGCGCTCTCCAGGTCATGGCCGAAGGGCTTCTCAATCACCAGCCGCTGCCAGGGCTTCTGGTGGGGCCGCTCCTCGCGCGTCAGCAGGCCGGTGCTGGCGAGGCCATGGAGGATTTGCGGGAAGGTGGAGGCGGGCGTGGCCATGTAATACAGCTGGTTGCCCTCGGTGCCGTGGCGCTGGGCGACCTGGTCCAGCCGCTCCTTCAGGCGGGCGAAGGAGGCCGGGTCGTCGTAGGCGCCGGAGACGACCTCCAGGCGCGGGGCGAACTTCTTCCAGGTGGCCTCGTCCAGCGGCTGCGTGCGGGCGAACTTCTGAAGGCCCTCCTTCACGTGCTCGCGGAACGCATCGCCCTCCAGCTTGGAGCGGCTGTAGGCGACGATGGCGAAGTGCTCCGGGAGGAGGTTGGCGCGGGCCAGCTCGAAGAGCGCGGGGAACAGCTTGCGCTCGGCGAGGTCTCCCGTGGCGCCGAAGATGACCACCGTGCACGGGTCCGGACGTCCGGCGCGCAGCACCGGGTCTCCTTCACGGGGGTGGGTCTCGATGTGCAGGCCCTGCGCGTCCATGCCGCTGCCTCCTCCGGGTTCACTCCGGCGGGCACCTTACGCCGCCTTCGTGCGCACCGGGCAAGTGCGAGTGCACGCAGTGACGTGGGCGTGACGTCCGCGCCGACCGGGAATAAATCGGGCGTCCGTCGCGCGGGCGTCCCCACGCGCGGTTTTCGCCCACTGCTAACGGGCAGACGGTGCGGGCGCCAGGCGGGTTGAGGCTCCACCCGCTGGCGGGGCCCTCACCGGACGGAAGGGGCGGTGCGGGCGCTCCCGTCTGGTGGGAATCGGGCAGCGGGGGCGGTCAGTGCGGCATGGCCGCGGCCCCGGAGGTGGGGAGGATGTTCTGATTCACATGGAAGAGGTTGTTCGGGTCGCACCGGTTCTTCACCTCCACGAGCCGGGCGTAGTTGTCCCGGTAGGTCGCCTGCACGCGCTCCTGGCCTTCGTCCATCATGAAGTTCACGTAGGCGCCGCCCGCGGAGTAGGGGTGCAGCGCTTCCCAGTAGTCCTTCGACCAGGTGGAGATGTCCCGCGCCTTCGCCGGAGAGGGGTCCACGCCGATGATGACCTCGGCCCAGCGCGCATCCCGGAAGCTGAAGGCGGTGTCGCCGGGCGCCACCCGGTGCGCCGCTCCGTCGATGGGATACAGGTGCATGGAGGAGTGCATCGTCGGCAGTCGCTCGGCGAACTCCACGTGCCGGGCGATGGCGGCGTCGGGGAGCTCCTTCACGAAGTCCGCGCGCCAGTACCACTGCAGGCCCGGCGGGTAGAGCCCGTCGAAGGCGCTCTGCAGCATGGGGAAGGGCATGGGGTGCACGCCATGCAGCGCGGGGCCGAGGGCACGCACCGGTGCGAAGATGGCATCCGCGTGTGCCGGGTCCCCGGTGTAGCACCACACCACGGCGCACATCTTCTTCAGGTGCAGGTGCTCGGGGAAGGGCGGCCCGGGTGGCACGGTCATGAAGGCGAAGAAGCCGTTGAGCTCCTCGGGTGCGGAGGGCATGAACTCGCGGTACCACTGCATCACTTCGGTGGCGCGCTCCAGGGGCCAGAGGGTGGGGCCGCCAATGACGGTCTCCACCGGGTGGGCCCGGAAGAGGAAGGAGGTGACGACACCGAAGTTGCCGCCGCCGCCTCGCACCGCCCAGAACAGGTCCGGATGCTGGTCGGCGCTCGCGGTGACGAAGCGGCCGTCCGCGAGCACGATGTCCACGGCGAGCAGGCTGTCGATGGTGTAGCCGTAGCGGCGCGTGAGGTGGCCCAGGCCTCCGCCCAGGGTGAGCCCGGCCACGCCCGTGGTGGAGATGATGCCCGAGGGGACGGCGAGTCCGAACGCGTGGGTGGCGTGGTCCACGTCTCCCCAGACGCTGCCTCCCGCGACGCGCACGGTGCGCGTGTTCGGGTCCACCCGGACGCCCCGCATGCGAGACAGGTCGGCGACGATGCCCCCGTCACAGAGGCCGAGCCCTCCGCCGTTGTGGCCACCACCCCGGATGGCCAGGGTGAGCTTCTGCTCGCGGGCGAAGCCGACCGAGGTGAGGACATCCGCCACGTCGGCGCACCGGGCGATGAGCGCCGGGCGCTTTTGAATCATGGCGTTGTAGAGACGGCAGCTCTCCTCGTAGTCGGCGTCCTCGGGGCGGATGAGTCCGCCACGCAGGCGGGCGCGCAGTTGCTCGACTCGGTCGGGTGTCACTCCGGGCGGAAGTCCTCCGCCGGACGGGCCGCGCGTGCGCTGGGGGTCCAGGGTCATGGTGCTCTCCTCCGCGGGCCGCGGAAGGAGCGCCCCGCACACTCCAGAAGCTAGGGCCGGAGGGAGGGCGTAGCGTGCCGGGGAGGACAGGCGGGCGGGACGGGGCGCCCCGGCACGCACCGGGCGGGGGCGGCAGGTGCGACGCTCGGCGGGTCTGACGCTGTAGTCCTTACGCCACTGGGCAGGTTCAGCACCGCGTTGTCTGCTCGGACGGACCGGCCTGGGCGGTGTCAACCGCAGGGATGCGTCGACGCACGCTGCGATGTGCCGGTCAGGCTTCTTCGTCGGGCAGGAGCGTGCGGAGCAACTCGTCGTCGGGACCGAAGGGGCGCCAGCCGGGCGGAGGCGGCGCGGCACGGAGTGCGGCCCTGGCCTGTCGGACGCGTTCCTTGTGCGTATCTGGGGTGTAGGCGGACCACGATCCGAACGCCTCGGCTACATTGAAGTTGTTTGCGTCGTCCAGTACGGCCGGCCAACCGTCAGGGAGACTCTCGGACAACAGGCGCACCAGCACGTCGCGCACGAAGCGGGTGACCTGTTTGCGCTGTTCCGCCTCGGCGTGCAGCCCGCCCAACACCTGCACTCCTGCGACGTCGTCCTTGCCAAGCTCCTCGGCCAACAAATGCAGCGGGACGGCTGGTCGTGCCTCGGCGAAAGCGGTGAGCGAAGCGAAACCGCGCTCACGGACCCGCTCATAAATGCGGACTCTCCAGTGCCCCTCCCAGGAACGGCCCTCGCTCATCTGCCCCTCCTTGAGGTGAAGTTCATTGGGAGATGGTAGTCCTTCATTCGCTTCGCGACGAGCTTCAGGATCTCTCCCTGCGTCAACCTCCGGCCCGCGTCAGACTCGGCCTCGCGAAGCGCCTGCATGATCAGTTGGCTCCATTCGCCGGGCCATTCGCGGCCCAGGCGCCAGTTTCCCCCACCATGGATAGCCTGGTGGCTTGCCGTCTCCATCCTGACGCAGAACTGGTCGATGTCCATGGCGCCCGTGAAGCCGCGCTTCTCGAACCACTCCCGGTGCTCCTGGGGCAGGACGTGGTGCTTCGGCGCGTCGGACATTCCGGCTCCGGCCCTGCCGGTCTCGTGCATGCCACGAACCTCGGGCCCGTCGCCCAGCGCATCGCGCACGCCCTTGGGCAGGTCCCCGTCCCCTTGCGCCATCATCACCTGGCCCGCGTGGATGCGGACGGCGGCGCTGGCGATTGGGACGGAGATGACGCCCGCCTTCACGAGGCGGCGAATCAGCTCCACCCACTCGGCGGAGACGACCATCCGTGTGCCTGACATCACGCCGCCCGAGCCCATCACGAGGCCCACGCCCACCGTGGCGGGAGCGGCCGGAGGCAGCCGTGGCAGTGACAGCTTCAAGGTCGAAACCAGGGTGAGCATCTCGATGAGCTGCGCCGCCGCCATGACCTGCCCTGCGCGCTCCGTCGCCATCCGCGCGCCCTCGCGGATGGAATGGAACTCGTGGGTGAGTTGCTCCATCCGTTCCGGCATCGCGGTCGACGCGGCCTCGAGCTGCGCGGGGGCCTGCGATGCGAGCGCCGCCAGGGTGGGGTCCATCAGCCGCTGCACGCGCTGCATGTCCATGAACAGTCTTTCCACGCTGTAGACGGGGCATTGCTGGAGCACGACATCGACAAGGTTCAGGAAGTCGAGCCAGGCAGTGAGCAGCATGGCGCCGAACATGGCGGCTTGAAGCCGGGGCCCCGTCATCTGGAGGATGGCCAGCTGCATGTCGGGGTCCGCGACCTCCACGGCTGCATCCGCGAGGGTGGTGGCCCCACCGAGCGCGCCGTCGAGCCATTTCAATTGGTGGAGGCCATGGTCGATATAGCGGGTGAATACGCCGTTGGCCCCGCCAATGCCCTTCGTGCGACCCGCAAGCCTGTGAAGTGAGCGGGAGAGGTTCTCCGTGGAGCCCTTCACCTCGGCAATGGCACTGAGGACCGCTTCACGGGCCATCCTGACGTCTCGCTGCCCGTGACCGGTAGGCTTCGCAGCCGAGCGAGGACCCGCCCCTGTCACGTGCTCTCGCGGCCCCTGAAGACGGTGTGACTGCCCCGAGCCCTCGGAGCCTGCCTCGAAGAGACGTCCGGCCTCAGCGCCCGAGCGCGGCACATGGCTCGGGGTCCATCTCTCATCGGGCGATGAAGGCAGGGACGCGCAGCCCGTCGTCAGCAGGGCGGCAACGAGAAGCCCCGGCCTCACGGCAGGCAGAGGAGCTGGTAGCGCCCGGTGTCGTGCTGCCGCACCTCGTCCAGCCGGACGCGGCACTGGCGCTCGATGCTGTCGAAGGGGGAGAGGTGGCCGAGCACCCGGCGCACGCGGCCCTGGCGCGCCTTGACGTCGTCCGGCGACACGTAGGCGCGCACGTTCCGGTAGTGCCCCTCCAGCAGCTCGCAGATGCGGCGTGGGTCGCTTCCGGCGTGCTCGCCCCGGCCATACACCTGGACGTAGAGGATGGGCTTGTCGCGCCGCGACAGCACGGCCTTCATCCCCGTGAGCACGTCCAGCTCGGCGCCCTCCACGTCAATCCTCACGAAGTCCACGCGCGGCACGCCGTGCTTCGCGATGAAGCCGTCCAGCGTGATGACAGGCACGGTGACACCCGGGGCGAGCGTCCGCGTGCCCTCCTCGGCGCCCACCGCCGCCTGCACCGCGTGGCAGTTGTCCAGGTTGTTGCGCCGCAGGTTGGCGTCCAGCTCCGCGAAGTTCTCCGGCTCGGGCTCGAAGCAGTGCAGCTGGCCGTCCAGGCCAATGCGGCTGCGCAGATACAGGGACAGGTAGCCGATGTTCGCGCCCACGTCGAAGGCCACCATGCCCGGCCGCACGTGCGGGGCGATGATGGCCAGGTCCGACAGGAACTTCTCGCCCTGCAGGTACAGCAGCATGTGCGCGGTGCTGCGGTGGGCCTTCAACGTCAGCTCGTAGCCGAACAGCCGACGCTCCAGCTCCAGCGGCTGCTCCCCGTTGAGCCCCAGCAGCAGCCGCGCCGTGCGCAGCTCGCTGAAGGGGAGGAGGCTGTGGGCGAGACGGGCGGCCTGGAGCGCGGGTTTGAGCGGGAACATGGCTTCGCGCGCGGTTGTAGGGCGCCCCGTGCTCCCGGAGCAAGGACGAGTGGCCAGCGCTTCTCCGCCCGCCTGCCAGGGTGTCGTCTGGACGCGCCCCCACGGCACCGAAGGTGGTATGCATGCCCCCGCGCTCGCCATGAAGTACGCCGTCACCCTCTGGTTCTGGCTCGTCTTCCTGCTCACCGCCCCCGTGCTCTTCACGCTGGGGGCGTTGCTGCTTCTCTTCACAATTCCGTTCGACCGGGACCGCCGCCTGCTGCATGGGCTGGTGTGCCGCTGGTGCCACTGGCTGTGGCTCCATGCGTCCCCCGGCTGGCGCACGCGCATCGAAGGGCGGGAGCACCTGCCCCGCGGGGCGTGTGTGCTGGTCGTCAACCACCAGTCCGCCGTGGACATCCTCGCCGTCATGGGGCTGTTCCACCCGTACAAGTTCGTGGCCAAGGCGTCGCTGTTCTCCCTGCCGCTGGTGGGGTGGATGATGACGCTGCTGGCGTACGTGCCCATCGTCCGGGGCTCGTCCACCGCCATGCACCAGCTGCTGGAGCCGTGCCGCAAGTGGCTCCGCCGGGGCATGCCGGTGCTCATCTTCCCGGAGGGCACCTATTCCACCGGAGGCCAGCTGCTGCCCTTCAAGCGGGGTGCCTTCCAGCTCGCGCTGGAGGAGCATGTGCCCGTGGTGCCCGTGGTGGTGGAGGGCACGCCGCAGTTGCTGGAGGGCGACGGCCCGTGGATGAACCCGCGCGCCTCCATCCGCGTGAGGGTGCTGCCTCCGCTGCCGCCCGAGTCCTTCGGGCCGGACGCGGTGGAGCTGGCCTCGCGCGTGCGCTCGCTGTACGAGCAGACCCTGTCCGCCACCGGCTGAGCCGGTGGACGCAACGAAAGGAAGCCCCATGCGCCTGCCCCTCTTCCAGGTGGATGCCTTCTCCTCCCGCGTCTTCGGAGGCAACCCCGCGGCGGTGTGCCCGCTGGAGGCGTGGCTGCCGGACGCGGACCTGCAGGCCATTGCCCTGGAGAACAACCTCTCCGAGACGGCCTTCTTCGTCCGCGAGGCCGACGGCTTCCGGCTGCGCTGGTTCACCCCGACGCAGGAGGTGGACCTGTGCGGCCATGCCACGCTCGCCGCCGCGTGGGTGCTCTTCCAGCGCTGGGAGGTGGGGCTTCAGCGCGTGGAGTTCGCCTCGCGCTCCGGGCCGCTGGTGGTGACGCAGGAGCCGGACGGGTGGTTGACGCTCGACTTCCCGTCGCGCCCGCCCACCCCGTGCCTGGCGCCCATTGGCCTGGTGGAGGCGCTGGGCGCGGCGCCTCGCGAGACGTTCTCCGCGAGAGACCTGGTGGCGGTGTTCGACTCCGAGGAGGAGGTGCGCGCGCTGCGGCCGGACATGGCGAAGCTGGCGGCGCTCAACACCTTCTCGGTGGTGCCCACGGCGCCCGGCAGGGACGTGGACTTCGTGTCGCGCTTCTTCGCGCCGCGCGCGGGCGTGCCGGAGGACCCGGTGACGGGCTCGGCGCACTGCTCGCTGGTGCCGTACTGGGCGAAGCGGCTGGGGAAGACGTCCCTCTCCGCCCGGCAGGTGTCCGCGCGCGGCGGCGAGCTGCGCTGCGAGGAGCGGGGCCCGCGCGTGCGCATCTCCGGGCAGGCGGCGCTCTACCTGGAGGGCTTCATCACCTGGTGAGCCCCACGGGGCACCCGGGATGAAGCAGGGCAGGAGAGGACTCCACGCGCATGGGATGGGGGCTCTGGGCATTCGGGACGCTGCTGGCCGCCGGTGCGGCCTGGGCGCTGTCCGCCGCGTGGCTCCGGGAGCGCTCCACCCTGGAGCGCTGGATGGCCGCGCTCCTCTTCGCCTCGGCGAGCATCCTCACCTGTGTGCAGGGCCTGGGCCTCGTCGGGCAGCTGTCCCGGCCCGCGCTCTTCCTCGCCGGACTGGCGCTGCATGGCGCGCTGCTCGCCTTCGCGGTGCGCCGGGCGGGCGTGGAGGTGCTGGGCGCTCTGTTGAGGGCGGACGTCGGGGCGCCGTGGCGGCTGCTGCGGGACATCCACCAGCGGCGGGAGCTGGCCGCGTGGGCGCTGTTGCCCGCGGCGTGCGCGCTGCTCGTGTCCGGCGTCATCGCCTGGAGCTTTCCGAGCTGGGCGTGGGACGTCGTCTGGTACCACACGCCGAAGACGAACTACGCGGTGCAGACGGGCGCCGTCACGTGGGTGCCCACGTCCATCTGGTACGTCAACGGCTACCCCGAGGCCACCGAGCTGCTGTCCGTCTGGAACGTGCTCCTCCTCCGGGACACCCGGCTGGACGACGTCGCGCAGCTTCCCTTCGCGCTGCTGGGCGCCTTCGCGGTGGCCGCGCTGTGCCGCCGGGCCGGTGTCAGCGCGGCCCTGGCGGCGTCGCTGGGCGCCATGTGGATGGCCCTGCCGGCCGTCGCCCTGCAGCTGCACACCACGCACGCCGACGTCGTGGGCGCGGCCTTCTTCCTCAGCGCGTTCTACTTCCTCTCCGAGCCGGACTGGGGCCCCCGGGCCCGCGTCCTCACGCTGCTGGCGCTGGGGCTGTACGCGGGCACCAAGGTGACGGGCCTGCTGCACCTGCTGCTGCTCTCGCCGGTGGTGGGAGTGCGCGGGGTGCTCGCGCTCCGGAGTGAAGCGGGCGCGCGCGGGCGGGTGCTGGGACAAGCGGCGCTCGGCGTGGCGCTGCTGGTGTGGCTGGGGGCGCCCACCTACCTGGAGAATGTGGCGCGCACGGGCAACCCGCTGTGGCCCGCGTACATGCAGGTGCTGGGGGTGAAGCTGCCCGGGCCCATTCTCGCGGAGGACATCGCCGGCCCTCCGGCCTTCTTCGGCGCGCCCGGCGCCTTCCGGGAGATGGTGGACAACTGGTTCGCGCCCGAGGGGCTCTACTGGCCGGATGTGCGCGAGCGCGCCTTTGGCTGGCTCTTTCCCTACCTGCTGCTGCCCGTGCTCCTGTGGGTGAGCGTGTGGGCTGCCTTCAGGCGGGAGCGCCGCGTCTGGCTCTGGCTGCCGCTGCTTGCCGGCCTGTCGGTGGTGGTGCCCGCGGCGTGGTGGGGCCGCTTCACGCTGGGGCTCCCCGCGGCGGGACTGGTGGCGTACGCGGTGCTGCACCGCCAGCTGCGCTCGCCCTATGCGCAGGTGCCGCTGTCGGCCCTGGCGGCGTTCCTGTCGGTGGCCTCGTATGCGAAGGCGAGCGTGGGCTACCAGGTGCTGCCCACCGTGGGGACGCCCGCGCTTCCGGAAGTGAGTGACGAAGAGCGGCTGCGCGAGAAGATGAACTGGCTGTGGCCCGCCGACGCGGCGCGACTGCGCGAGTCGGAGCTGCGCCCCGGTGACGTGGTGGCCTACGACAGCGCCACCTCCTTCCTGGGCGAGTACTGGACGCGGGATTTGCGCAACCGCGTGGAGTTCGTCGACCACACGGGCAATGACGCCGCGTACCTGCGCCAGCTCCGCGCCCTGCGTCCGCGCTGGGTGAGCGTGCGTAGGAACGGTCCCGCTGAGCGACTGCTGCTCGTACGCCAGGGCGCCTTCGAGAAGATTTTCGAGTGCCGCGTGAGTGACGCGGTGGTGTACCGGGCCCTCCGGAGCGACTGGTAGGCAACCGCGCTGGAAAAAGCCGGCACGGGTGCAGCGTCATTGCGCCTGCGGACAGATGACGGACGGATGCTTCACTTCGTGTGCGCTAGCGTCCCGGGCCATGCGCACCCCCCTCCTGACATCCTTGTTACTGCTGCTGCTCTGCTCGCCGGCCTGGGCCGCGGTGCCCGCCGGCTTCTCGGAGACGAGCTACTCCTCCAACACGCTGACGCCCGCCACGGGCATGGCCTGGGCTCCGGATGGCTCGGGCCGGCTGTTCATCACCCTCAAGAATGGTCCGGTGCGGGTGGTGACGCTGAAGGACGGCGTCCTGGAGACGCAGTCCGGGACGAGCACGCTGGTGACGCGCCTGTTCGCGACGGAGCCCCAGGTCCACACCAACAACGAGTGCGGCGTCATCGGCATCGCGTTCGATCCGAACTACGTCGTCAACCGCTACGTCTACCTCTTCGTCACCGTCTCCGCGTCCGAGCAGCGCATCGTCCGCTACACGGACGCCAACGGGACGGGCACCGCGCGCACCGAGGTCGTCACCCGGCTGCCCACCCAGGGCGAGAATCATGACGGCGGAGGTATCGGCTTCGGGCCGGACGGGAAGCTCTACTGGGCGATTGGCGACCTGGGCAATGGCACCGGCGTGGACGCGGACCTGACGTCGCTGGCGTCCAAGGTGGGCCGCGCCAACCTGGACGGCACGCCCGCCAACGACAACCCGTTCAACGACGGCGTGGGCCCGAACAACGAGTACATCTGGGCGCGCGGCTTGCGCAACCCGTTCACCCTCACGTTCCAGCCGACCACGGGGTTGCTGTGGATCAACGGGGTGGGCACCGGCTACGAGCAGATCTTCGTCGTGAACCGGCGCAGCCACGCCGGCTACAACGACTACGAGAACAACCAGCCCACCGGCAACGACTACATCTCGCCCGTCATCAAGTACCGCACCAACGGCGTCGATACGCGCAACCTCACGGCGGGCGGGGCGGTGCGTCGCGGCGGCGTCACCACCTTCACCACCACCGGGCGGCATGGCTTCCGCAAGGGCGAGCGGCTCACCCTCGACGGAGTGGGGGACGCGAGCTTCAATGGCACCTTCTACGTCACCAGCACGCACCTCGGCCCGGACGACACCACCTTCACCGTGGCCCAGCCGGGGCTGCCCGATGCGAGCAGCGGCGGGGGCAGCGCGACGACGCAGGGCCTGGGTGGCTCCATCACCGGCGGCACCTTCTATGACGCCACGCTCTTCCCGCCCGAGTACCGCGGCAACTACTTCTTCGGCGACTTCAACTCCGGCCAGGTGACGCGCGCCCGACTGGCGGCGGACAACTCGGTGGAGACGGTGGACGCGTGGGGCACGGGCTTCTCCGCGCACGTGGACATGGCCGTGGGGCCGGATGGCGCGCTGTATACGCTGGGGTACACCAACGGCGTCGTGCGCCGCATCACCCCGTCCGCATCCGCGCAGAAGCTGGTGGTGTCCGGGCTCAACCTGCGCGTGGTGGAGAGCGGGCGCACGACGTTCACCGTGCGGCTGGCCCAGGCGCCCACCGCGCCTGTCACGGTGCAGGTGACGCGGGCCATGGGTGGCTCGGAGGATTTGAGCGTCGTGGGCGAGGCGGCGCTCACGTTCTCTCCGGCGAACTGGAGCGTGCCGCAGGTGGTGACGCTCGCGGCGGTGGAGGATGCGGACGCGGACGCGGACACCGCCACCTTCACGGTGACGTCGGCGGGGCTGGCGAATGAGGCGGTGGTGGTCACCACCATCGACGACAACGCGCCCCGGCTGGTGCTGTCCTCCACGCGGGTGGTCGTCCCCGAGAACAACACCGCCACCTTCGACGTGTCGCTGTCCAAGCGGCCCTCAGGGAGTGTCACCGTCAACGTGGCACGCACGTCGGGAGACGGCGACATCACCGTGCAGGACGGGGCCGCGCTCGCCTTCACCGTCTCCAACTGGAACACGCCGAGGACCGTCACCCTGCGCGCCGACTCGGACGCGGACAACCAGGACGGCGTCGCCACCATCACCGTGGCAGCGCCGGGCCTGGATGCGCGCTCGGTGGAGGCCGTCGAGGCGGATGACGAGCCGCTGGCTCCTGTCATCACCTCGCTGCCTGGCCTCCGGGCCGTGGTGGGCGCTCCCTATCGCTACGATGTGGAGGCGTTGGCGCGGCCAGCCCCGACGTACTCGCTGGTGGGCACGGTGCCGGAGGGGATGACCATCGACGCGGCCACCGGCCTCATCTCCTGGACGCCTGCCGTGGCGGGGGTGGTGCAGGTGACGGTGCGGGTGGGCAATGGCGTGGCGCCGGACGCGGAGCAGTCCATCACCGTCACCGTGAGCGAGGATGCGGCGCCGCTCGCCATCCTCACGCGCCCCGAGGATGGCGAGCGCGTGTCCGGCAGCACGGCGGAGTTCTTCGGCGACTGCCTGGACGACGTGGGCTGCACGCGCGCCGAGTTCTACGTGGACGGCGTGCTGCAATACACGGACAGGCGCTCGGACAACCACTTCCACTTCGGTGGCGAGCACAACCGCTGGGACACCACGGAGCTGTCTCCGGGCGGGCACGTGTTGCGCTTCGTCGTGGTGGACCTCAAGGGACAGCAGGGCGAGGCCGAGGTGACGGTGTGCGTCGGTGATGGGAGCTGCGAGCTGTCACAGGCGGACGCGGGCACGGGCGGGGCGGACGCGGGGACGAGCGTGCCTCCGCGCAGTGACGACGAGGGCGGCTGCGGCTGCG
>JBKGHK010000263.1:0-12939 GCA_046520375.1 Pyxidicoccus sp. 3LFB2 | reverse complement strand
GGAGCCCGCCCCGAGCGAGGAGCCCCCGCCCGTGGAGGAGCCCATCTCCCCGTCCGCCGAGGTGCCCGTCCCCGAGGACGAGCGCGGCGCCGGCGCCATGGCCGCCTTCAAAGACAAGCAGAAGCTCGTCCCGCTGGTGGTCATGGGCGTGGTGGGCCTGGTCTTCCTGGTGATGATGATTGCCGTGCTCGCCGGGGCCTGAAGCGGGCAAACACAGACTCCATTGGCGCGCCCTCGCAACTGCGGGCGCCATCATGGGACAATCAGATTCGGGAATTGACCGTATCTGAGGAGAGCCCGTGAAAATTTCCAATCAGCATGCACCCCAGGCCCCCACCACGCAGGGCCCCAAGACGGCCAAGGAGGGGGAGCTCGACCTCCTGAAGACGCTCCAGGGGCTGGTGAAGCCCGCCGCCCCGGCGACGGACCCGGTGATGGCGGCGCTGCAGGCGCTGACCGGTGTCCAGGCGCCAGCGGTCGCGGCCGACCCGGTGATGGCGGCGCTGCAGGCGCTGACCGGTGTCCAGGCGCCAACAGCCGAGGCCACCCCGGCCACCACCACGGCCCGCTCCAGCTTCAACACGGAGGCCCCCCGGACGGCGCTCACCCAGCCCCTGCTGCCCAACGCCGTCAGCCCGCCGAACGATGACCGCCTCACCCGCTGCTTCCAGGACGCCTGGAAGGCCGCCTACGGCACCACGAAGCTGCCCAGCCGGGAGGAGCGGGAGGCCCTGCTGAAGATGGCCCGCGAGCTCCGCTCGCAGCACAAGAACGCCGTCGAAATCGAGTACGCGCTGCTGGCGCATATCAAGGGCAACGCGGGGACCGGCGCCGTCAAGGCGACCCCCGCCGAGGCCCGCACGGCGGCGATGGAGGCCTTCCAGTCCACCTACCGCCGCGAGCCCACCCCGGACGAGGCCGCGAAGTGGGAGGCCGAGGCCAACAAGCTCGCGGAGCAGGGCAAGGACGCCACCACCATCAAGTACGCGCTGATGACGCCCATGCAGCAGGCGCGCGACAAGGTGGACCCCAACGACAAGGACGCGATGAACAACCTCGCGCGGGAGGCCTTCAAGTCTGTCCATGCGCGAGAGCCCAACCCCACCGAGCTGGCCCACTGGGCGGACAAGGCCACCGCCATGGCCAAGGATGGCAAGGACGCCACCACCATCAAGTACGCCCTCGTCACCCCCATGCAGGAGGCGCGGGATGGCTCGGGCAGGACGGACGACCCCGCCCTGCTCGACCTCATCAAGAACGCCTACCGGGAAGTGCTCCGCGACGCGAACCGCGAGCTCAGCCCGCACGAAGAGCGCGAGTGGATGAAGGTCGCCCAGAAGATGCGCGACGAGGGCAAGATGAACGCCACGTCCATCAAGCACATGCTCATCGCCGAAGTGCGCGTCGCCTACCGGAACCTGTAGCCCCGTGGGACGCCGCCGGGCCTCCTGTCACGGGGGCCCGGTGGGGACTGTCCGCGGCCCGAGAGGGCCTCGCTGGAAAAGACGAAGCGGCCGGGCCACCAGGAGGGTGACCGGGCCGCCAGGGCGAAGCCAGGCTTTGGGCGTTTCGCGCGCTACTTCTTCGCGCCCGTCGGGCGGCTCTTCACCTGCTCCGCCTGGCGCTTGAGCGCGAGCAGCGTGCCACGGGCGCGCTGGGTGGCGCGGCGCTGCAGGCCCGGGTCCAACTCGATGGCCCGGCTCAGGTCCTTCAGCCCCTCGGGCACGCTGCCGCGCCGCAGGTGGATTTCCCCACGGCCCACGAGCGCGTCCACGTTGCCGTTGTTGAAGCGCAGGGCCGTGTCGTACGCCTCGAAGGCCTCGTCGATGCGCTCGAGCGTCATGTACGTGGCGCCGAGCTGCGCGTGGAAGACGGTGTCCTTCGGAGACGCCGCCACCAGGCCTTGGAAGATGCGCAGGGCCGCCTGCGTGCGGCCGGCCTGGAGCATCTGGTGCCCGGTGGTGGCGTACTCGTACAGCTTCTCGCGAGTCAGCCCCAGGAACTGTCCGAGCGGAAGCTCTCCCCGGAGCAGCCGCTCCGCGACCTCCTGGGGAAGTTCGGGCTTCGGCTCCGGCTTCGACGGTGTCTGGGGCTTGCTGCTCACGACCACCTCATGCGGGGCCCTGACGGGCCCCTTCGCGAATCACGGTCAGGCGAAAACGTTCCGCCGGGTGACCATATCATTCAGCTGGGAGATCTCATCCAGCGAGCGGAACATGTCCCGCACCGAGGTGAAGGCTTCCTGGACGCCCTCGCGGTGCTCCGCCTTGTCGTAGGAGAACAGGTCGTCCGCGCCGCGGAACGGGTTGAAGCCGAACGCGCGGCTGTCCGTGAGCTTGTCCAGGCTGCTGGTGGCCGACTCGGACAGGAAGCGCAGCGCCTCGTCCCGGACCTGCGCCGCCTGCTGGCGCTTGGCCATCGCGCGGGGGACATCCGACTTGTCCACGGCGCCCGGGGCCTCGCCCTTCTCGCGGGTCGTGTTCTTGATGGCGTTCTCGCCCCAGGACAGGAAGTTGCCCGTCTTGAAGGAGTCGCCCCCGCCCACGTCACCCACCACCTCGTGGCCCTGGTAGGACCAGTCGTCGGTCTCCTTGCCCATCTTCAGGGTGTCACCGTAGTGGTTCGCGGTGAACTCGGCGTCGACGTCGTAGCCATCCTTGGTGATGGTGCCGACCTTGCCCTTGCCCTTGTCGATGTCCGCGACATGGATGTGGTCGTCCCCGCAGGTGATGTCCAGCGAGCCCGTCACCGTCATCCCGTTGCCCCAGGGCTTGGTGCCGACGTGGATCTCCGTGCCGTCACCCAGCACGAACGTGGTGTTGCGCTTGAAGTCGAACTTGCCGCCGTCGCCCTCGTCGACGTGCGGGTCACCCCACACGCGGGTGTGCTTGCCGTCCGGACCGGAGACCTTCCACTCGAACTGGCCCAGCTGCTCAATCTTGTAGCCACCCGGCGTGGTGATGACGCCGTTGGAGTCCACCTTGAGCTGGTCCTTGGGGCGCATCATGTCCTGCCACTTCGGCGCCTCGCTGGGGAAGCTGCCACCCGTCGCCATGGCCGCCTGCGTCTGCGGGTCGGCGTTGAGCTTCTGCACCATCTCGAAGGTGCTCTTCGCCACGTCCGCATCGGCCGAGGCGGCCGGCTGGGCAATGGCCGACTCAATCTGGGCAATGGCCTGCTCGACGGTGCTCTCGATGAGCTTCAGGTTCTTCGCCAGCTCCGCCTCATTGAGGCCTGGAGCCGTCTGGCCCTGGCCCGAGCGCTGGATGCTGGTCGGCCCCACCGAATTGATGCCGGACATGATTACTCCCCGTGGTGAATGTGTGCGCCCCCCGGCGCATTGGACTGCGATGCTGGGATTATCCGTGCCAGGGGGCGGAAGTTGCGGCCGCAGGAGCTGATTTCCACTCCTGCCGTAGCACTCCGGGTGAAGGGGACGGCGCCTAGCGCGTGGAGATGCGGGCCACCGGCTGGATGTTCAGCTCGGGGGACAGCTCCTGGTAGCTGAGGACGGAGAACGAGGGGTTGAACTCGTACTCCAGCAGCTTCCGGACGTAGCGGCGGATGTCCATGGCCGTGAGGATGACGGGGCGCTGGGCGCTGGGCGGCAGGTGGCCGCACTCGGAGCGCACGGCCTGGACGATTTCCTGGGCCAGCTCCGGCTCCAGGGCCAGGTGGGCGCCCGCCGAGGTCCGCTTGACGGAGCCTCGGATGGCCTCCTCGATGTTCGGGTCCAGCAGGTACACCACCAGGGTGCCGGTGCCGCGCGCGTACTTGTGGGAGATGTAGCGGCGCTGGGCGGCGCGCACGTGCTCGGTGAGCATGACGTTGTCCGCCTCCACCTGCCCGTACTCGGCCAGGGCCTGGAGGATGCCGCGCAAGTCACGGATGGAGATCTCCTCCTCCACGAGGCGCTGCAGGATGTCCGTCAGCTTGAGGACGTTGACGACCTTGGGCACCACCTCCTTGACGATGGCGGGGAAGGCCTTCTCCAGCTGCTCCAGCATCGTCTGCGTCTCCTGCACGCCGACGAACTCGCGGGCGTTGCGCCGCAGCACGGCGGCCATGTGCAGGATGATGTAGCCGGGCACGTCCCAGGTGGTGAGGCCCGCGGCCTCCAGCGTGTCGCGGTGATGCTCGGGCACCCACGCGGCCGGCTGGCGGGTGGCGGGGTTGATGGCCTCGAAGCCCTGGATGTTCATCAGCTTGAGGCGGTCCACCGTGTCATTGACGAGGATGTGCCCCAGCGTGGCCTGGCCGGTGACGACGGGCACCTCGTTGATCTGCACCTGGTACGCACCGGGCGGCAGCGATGCGTTGCCGCGGGCCCGCACGCCGGGGAAGCGCACGCCCAGCTCGACGAAGAGGCCGTCGCGCATGAACGGGATGAGCTCGAAGAGGAACTTCCCGTTGTCCTGGCGCGAGTCCACGTAGGGCACCAGCGCGTCGGAGACTTCGAGGACAATCGGGGTGACGACGGGGATGAAGAGCTCGGAGTCCGGGTTCATCGGCTCCTTGGGCGCGGGCTCGGTCGCCATGGGCGTGCCGTTGTCCGTCTCCAGGGCCGGGCCCGCCTCCTCCACCACCTCCGCCATCTTCTGCTTCTTGAGCATCGTCCAGGCGCCGAAGCCGGCGCCCGCGCCCAGCAGGAAGAACGGAATCTTGGGCAGACCGGGGACGAGGCCGAGGACGATGAGCATGCCCGCGGCGATGGCGATGGCCTTCGGGTACGCGGTGAGCTGGGTGCCCATGTCCATGCCCAGGTGGGCCCCCTCCTCCTCGCCGCCCACGCGCGTCACGATGATGCCGGCGCAGGTGGAGATGAGGATGGCGGGAATCATGCTCACCAGGCCGTCACCGATGGTGAGCAGCGTGTACTTCTGCGCCGCGTCCGCCGCCGTCATGCCCTTCTGCGTGACGCCGATGATGAGGCCACCGACGATGTTCACGACGGTGATGATGATGCTGGCGATGGCGTCGCCCTTCACGAACTTCATGGCGCCGTCCATGGCGCCGAACAGCTGGCTCTCACGCTCCAGGTCGCGGCGCTTCTTCTTGCCCTGGTCCTGGTCGATGGAGCCCGCGCGCAGGTCCGCGTCGATGGACATCTGCTTGCCCGGCATCGCGTCCAGGGTGAAGCGCGCGGCCACTTCGGCGACACGCTCCGAGCCCTTGGAGATGACGATGAAGTTCACGATGACGAGGATGACGAAGAGGATGGCGCCGACGACGAAGTTGCCCTGCACCACGAAGTTGCCGAAGGCGATGACCACTTCTCCCGGGTCACCCGTCAGCAGGATGAGCCGCGTGGTGGAGATGGTCAGCGACAGCCGGAACATCGTGGTGATGAGCAGCAGTGTCGGAAACACCGTGAGGTGCAGCGCCGCTGGCACGTAGAGCGACACCAGCAGCAACACCACCGAGATGCTGATGTTCAGCGTCAGCAGCACGTCCAGCAGCAGCGTGGGCAGCGGGACGATCATCATCCCGACGATGCACACGACGACCAGCGCCAGGACGATGTCGGAGTACTTGGAGAGGAAGCTGTTCGGATTGGAGGCCATCAGCGGGTTGCCATCCTAGTCCGTGCCTGCCCCCAATCCCAAGGGGGGCCACCCGCAGGCCGGTCGGTTGTGGGGAAAACCCCTCAGCGCCCGCTGGCGCCGGACTCGGGCTCTTTGACGCCCTGCGCCTCTTCGGCGCTCTCCAGGGCGGCGGCGGCCAGCATGCGGGCGCGGGAGCTCAGGGGGTCCTTCCCCTCGGGGTCCAGGCTCACGGCATGGTTGAAGTCCCGGGCGGCCTCCATCACCTTGCCCTGGCGCAGGTGGACCTCGCCCCGGTTGACGAAGGGGGTGATGTCCGTGGGGTCCAGCTCGATGGCCCGGTTGAAGTAGGCCTCGGCCCCGTCCAGGTTCTCCAGCGCGAGGTGACACGCGCCGAGCGCCGTCTGGAAGTAGGCCTCGTCCGGGTCCATGGCGGCCAGCCGCTCGAAGATGGCCAGCGACTCCTGGAAGCGGCCGTCCTGGAACAGGTCGAAGCCGTCCGTGGCCCGCTCGAGCATTTCCGGACCGGAGAGCGGCTTCACGTCGTCGCTGGGCACCGTCGCCTTCGTCGTCATGTGTTCCGTTCTCTCGGACCAGGGGAGCACGCGGAGTCTAGCGCGCTCCCAGCGCGCCTTCCAAGCGGGGGCCGTGAGGTTGCAGCCAGCCCCCGCCGCGGCACTCCTACTCGGACATCTCGCGGATGCGGGACATCGTCTCCTGCAGCATCTTGTCGATGACGTCCTTGAAGATCTTCGCGCCGAGGCACTCGTTGCTGAAGGTCGTCTTCGCGAACTTCTCGATGTCCTTCAGGTCCGCGTTGGGGTGGTCCTTCATGTACGCGTCGGCCTTCGCGGAGAACTTCTTGACGAGCTCTCCCGCGCCCGAGCCCAGCATGGCCGCGAGGTAGGGCGCATTGCCCATGGCGTTCAGGAGCACCTGGGAGCTGGAGTAGTCCTTGCGCAGCTCCGGCGTGAGCTGGTCCGCCGGCGTCTTCTCGATGGAGTCCGCCAGGGCCTTCGCGGTCTGCAGCGCCGCGTCCTGCTCCGGGCTCAGCTTCGCGGCGGCGTTGGCGACCGGGGTGGTCTTCTGGGTGTTGGAGGCCGCGCTGGTATAGGAGGGGGCGCGGGAGCTCGGGGCACTGACAGTCATGGTTTTTCTCCCGAAAGGTTCTGAAAA
The DNA here is from genome assembly GCA_046520375.1 of Pyxidicoccus sp. 3LFB2. Lineage (GTDB taxonomy): Bacteria > Myxococcota > Myxococcia > Myxococcales > Myxococcaceae > Myxococcus. The sequence continues at coordinate 6,220 of JBKGHK010000263.1, read as the reverse complement.
GTTATCTGGAACGGTCCCGCGAAGTTGCGCCTCTCCGAGCCCCCAGTGTTCGCAAAGGGGGGGGCCCGGAAAAGCCACCGGCCCGTCCCTGACCCTCAAGAGGTCAAGAGCGGGCCGGAGGAAGAAGCCCGGAGGGCTCCTAAAGCTTACTTCAGGTTGTTCAGGACGTTGTCGCCGGACTTGAAGAGCTTGTCCATGAGGTCCGTGATCAGCTTGGTGATCTTCGCCTCCTGGTCGGCCTTCTGCTGCGCGCGGAGGAACGGCTGCTGATCCGCGGGAGCCAGCGCGATCATGTCGTCGGTCGCGCTCTTGATGGTCTGCATGCCGGTGATCGCGGTGTTGACAGTGTTCGCCATGCTCATGACAGTCTCCTTGGGGTTTGCGACTAGAGGGTTGGTTTCAGTGGGTGCTGCTGTGCAGCAGAGCCTACAAACAAGTTATCGGGGTGAGGCGCCGGAAGTTTCCTGGGGAATTACCGGATCATTTATCGACCCGGAATTCCCCAGTCCCGATGGGGGCTTAGCCCTTGAGCTTGCCCAGATTGGGGTTCTTCATCCACGCCTTGAAGGACTCGAGCTGCTGCTGCTCGCTCTTGGGGTCCGCGGGGGGCGGCACGGCCTCGGGGTTGAGGGCCAGCGGGCGCGAGCCGCTGCCAGCGGACTCGAAGCCGTCCTTGGCCTTCGCCGGGGCGCGGGGCGCCTGGGGCGCGGCCGGAGCGGCGGCCGGGGCAGCTCCGACGGTGAACTGCATCTTCTTCCCCATCTCGGGGTTCATCTCCATGACCGCGTTCTGGATGGTCATGCCGTAGGTGCTCAGGCGGTACTGGAGATACTCCACCACCTGCCCGAGGATGGCCGGGGGCGGGACGATGGGGTCCTTCATGAAGCGGCCGAGCGCGTCCTTCACGTCCCCGTACAGCTTGGGGTCGAAGGGCTGCGAGGGGGCCGTCGAGGTGACCAGCATCTTCATGGTCCGGACGACCTGCAGGAACGTCCCCTGCGCCTTCTTCGCTTCAGCGTCGAGATCCGTCACCAGCTTCTCGCGCTTGGCGATGACTTCCGGCGGCTCCGGAGGCAGCGGGCGCGGTTCGGTGGAATTGGACATGGAGACTCCAAAGGGTGTTGGGTTGACTCTTCGAGCTTAGCAGACTGTTCCGGACTCGTGCATTTCAGGGTGTTGACACACGGCTGAGACTGTCTCGGAGGCTTCAGCGACGGCCGAGCGCGGTCAGCATGGCGCCGGCCTTGCGCACCACCGGGTCCGTCTCGGGCGTCATGGCGGCGGCGCGGCGCAAATCCTCGATGGCCTGGGGCTTCTGGCCGAGGGCCAGCTTCACCTCGGCGCGGCCGACGTAGACGGACGCGTCTTGGGGGGCCAGCTTGGCGGCCACGTCGAAGGCGGCGAGCGCGCCCTGCCCGTTGCCGGCGGCCATCTCCACCACGCCCAGCGCCTTGGCGAAGTACGCGTCGGTGGGGTTGACGGCGTACAGGCCCTGGAAGAGCGTGCGCGCCTCGCTGATGCGCCCCTGGTAGAAGAAGAAGTAGGCCGTCTTGGCGATGGCGTACAGCTCGTCATCCGTGTAGCCGCGCACGTCGCGCAGCGTGGCCTTGCCGTCCGCCCAGCGCTGCAGCCGCGCGGTGAGCTTCGCCTCGTCCTGCGGATCTTCCGGGTCCAGCACGGGCATGGCGCTAGTAACCCTCGTCCTTCTGGGCCGCCCACATCTGGCGGATGATTTCCTTCGTCTCCTCGTTGACCTGATCCACCAGGTTCAACATGGCGGACTCGCGCGACAGCAGGGCCTTGAGCCGGTCCAACCGGTCCGGGGCGGCATTCACCTTGGACAGGCCGCGCTCCAGCATGCTCCGCTGCTCGGTGTCGCCGCGGCCGGCGACGCTGGCCAGGTGGGGCCTGTCGCTGAAGCCCTCCAGGTCCGCGTCATGCCCGCCGGGGTGCGGAGGCAGCGGCAGGCGCAGCTCCTCGGAGGAGTGCGCCGGGCCGATGAAGTCCAAGAGCGCCGCCGAGGCGAGCGCGGGGTTCTTCGGGTTGCCCGTCTTGCGGAGCTTCTTGCGGTCGACCTGGGAGGCATCGACGAGCCGCTCACGGACGCTTCGGGGGCCTCCCCAGGGCCAGAGGGGCGTCTTGGGGGGCTGATTGTTGATTCTGGCCATCGTGGTACCGAACCTCACTCCAGGTGGGTGGGGGCCGTCCAGCCCCCCTAGCGCTTACCGTTGGCGGCTGCCTGCTCGCGCTGCAACTCGTAGATGAAGTTGAGGACCTCGGCGACGGCGTCGTACAGCTCCTCTGGAACCTCCTGGCCCACCTCGACGCGGAACAGCGCGTTGGCCAGGTTGACGTTCTTCATGAGGGGGATGCCGTGCTCCTTGGCGATGGCGCGAATCTTCTCCGCCTTGAGCCGCATGCCCTTGGCCACCACGCGCGGCGCGCCGTCCTTCTCCTTGTCGTACTTCAGCGCGATGGCGATTTCCGCCTCGTCGTCACTCATGGGCCGCTCCGCTGTCGCTGCATGATAGCCGCTCCCCTGCCCCTCAGGCGCGCGCGCCCTTCGTGGCCGGGGCCACGGCGGCGTCCGAGCCGGTCTTCAGCCCGTAGACGAAGTTGAGGACCTCGGCGACGGCGTCGTACAGCTCCTCGGGCACCTCGTGGCCCACCTCCACCCGGAGCAGCGCATGGGCCAGGGGCACGTTGCGCAGGGTGGGCACCTCGCCCTCGCGGGCAATGGCCTTGATGCGCTCGGCCTTGTGGTCGACGCCGCGGGCCAGCACGCGGGGCGCGCCGTCCTTCTCGCGGTCGTACTTCAGCGCGACGGCCACGTGGTCCGGGTTGGTGACGATGACGTCCGCCTCGCGCACGGCCTCCATCTGCGCACCCTCCATGATTTCGTGGTGCAGCTCCTTGCGCTTGGCCTTGTGGTGGGGGTCGCCCTCGCTCTCCTTGTATTCCTTCTTGGTCTCCTCCTTCGTCATCATCATGTCCTTCATGAAGGACTTGCGCTGCCACCACACGTCGAAGATGGCGAAGATGACGAAGAGGAGCGCGACGCGGGTGGCCACGCGCGTCACCAGTTCCCCCATGATGATCATGATGCCGCGCGTGTCCTGGCGCACCGTCTCCACGACGAGGGGCATCGCATCGCGCACCACGCCGTAGACGACGTAGGCGGTGACGGAAATCTTGATGAGGTTCTTCAGAAGGTCGACGATCGCCTTCTTGGAGAACATGTTCTTCAAGCCGGCAAGCGGGTTGAGCTTGTCCAGCTTGGGCATCAGCGGGTCCATGGTGAAGAGCGAGCCCACCTGGACGTATTCCAGCAGGCCGCCAATCAGCGCGCCCCCGGCCAGCACCGGCAGCGACACCAGAATCATGGTGCGCAGCGCGAGGTAGAGGGCCTGCCCGGTGACGACGTCCAGGTTTTGCGGATGCGCCACATGGTCGAAGGTGAACTGGAACAGCGCGGAGATTTCATGCTCCAGCGAGTCCCAGGTGCCCTTGACGGCGCCCAGCCCCACGAGCAGCACGCCCATGCCGCTCAGGTCCTTGCTCTTCCAGACCTGGCCCTTCTTGCGAGAGTCATCGAGCTTCTTCTGCGATGGCTCTTCTGTTTTTTCTCCGCTCTCGTCCGACATGGCGCGCGCCCGGGGTGAAGAAGGTCAGGACAAAAGCCGCAGGGCCTGGTTGAGCACCACCAGCATGTTGCGCAGCTCATCCTGCATGCGGTTGAGCAGCGCGCTGATGACGAGGAAGGCCAGGAGCACGCCCACCAGCGGCTTGATGGCCATGGAGATGAAGAACACCTGAATCTGCGGGGCCACGCGGTTGATGGCGCCCAGGGCCACGTCGGTGAGGAAGGTGGCCAGCATGGCGGGCGCGGCCAGCGCGAGGCTGATGCGCAGCATGTTGGCGAAGATGCGGATGAGCAGGTCGAAGAAGGGCCACGCGCCCTGGCTGAAGCGGGGGAAGCCGTCCAGCGGGACGAGGACGAGGCTCTCGGCCATGGCCTCGATGACCAGGTGGTGCCCGTTCAGGGTGAGGAACAGCACCACCGCCAGCTGCACCTTCAGGTTGGAGAAGAGGGACACCTGCTGCCCCAGCTGGGGCACGTAGAGCTGGGCGTTGTTGCTGCCCGCCATGGTGTCCACCAGCGTGCCCGCCACGCGCGCGGCCTCGAAGACGATGTTGACGATGAAGGCCAGCGAGAAGCCGATGAAGACCTCCTTGGCCATGAGCGCGATGTACGGCAGCGCGCTGAGCGGAATCTTCGTCACCGAGCCGGCGATGACCGGGTAGAGCACGATGGAGAGCGTCAGCCCGACGCCCATCTTCAGCTCGGTGGGCACGACTTCGCCGCCCAGGAACGGGCTGAAGATGAGCACCGGCATCACCCGGCACATCAGCAGCGCCACCGTGAAGATGGCGGCGGAGAAGTTGGTCCGAGCGGCCAGCTCGTTGACGAGGTCCGCGACGTTCATCGGATGAGGGCGGGGAACCTGTCGAAGACGTGGAAGGTGAAGCGCAGCAGCTGGCTGCCAATCCAGGGCCCCGTCAGCGCCAGCACGCCGAAGACGATGACGACCTTGGGCGCGAAGGTGAGCGTCTGCTCCTGGATCTGCGTGGTGGCCTGGAACAGGGAGATGAGGAACCCCACCAGCAGGCTGGTGAGGACCGGCGGTGCCGAGACGACGAGCACCAGGAACAGCGCCTCCTGGGTGATGGCCGTGAGCTGATTCATGGGTGGGCGCCTTTCTACAGGTAGCCGATGACCAGGCCCTTGGCGATGAGGTACCAGCCGTCCACGAGCACGAACAGCAGCAGCTTGAACGGCATGGAGATGGTGGTGGGTGACAACATGTGCATGCCCAGGGCGAGCAGGATGTTGGCCACCACCATGTCGATGACGATGAAGGGCACGAACAAGAGGAAGCCTATTTGAAAGGCCTCCTTCAATTCGGACACCACGAAGGCCGGGACGATGACCATGAAGTCATCGCTCTCCACGGCGTCGCGGTCCTCGCCCTTGCGCATCTTCTTGGCGAGGTTGAAGAACAGGGAGCGGTCCTTGGTCGTGACTTTCTTCATCAGCCACTCCCGCAGGGGCTCCTTGGACTTGCCGGCGGCACCGAGCAGCGTGCCCACCGTCTCCGAGGAGAAGACGCCGGGGCCCTTGGCCCAGATGTCCATGCCCGCCGCCCGGTACATCTCCTGACCCACGGGGGCCATGATGTAGACGGTGAGGATGACCGCCAGGCCGGTGATGACCTGGGTGGGCGGAATCTGCTGGGTGCCCAGCGCCGAGCGGACGATGGAGAGCACCACCGAAATCTTCACGAAGCTCGTCACCATCATCAGCGCGAAGGGCACGAGGCCCATGGCGGCGAGCGCGAGGATGAGGATGAGCGGACGCGAGGTGAACGAGTCGCTGCTCACCGCCTCGGAGGCGACGGCGTCGGGGATGGCCGCTCCGCCCCGCTTCTTCTGGGCGAGCGCGACGAAGGGGTGGAGCGAGACCGCGGCCGCGAACAGCCAGGGCGGGATGCGCGGAAGGACGGGGCGGACGGAGAGCGGGGTGTGCACGGGAAGGTCTTCAGGCGCCGGGGGGCTGGGAGGGCGAACCGCCGGAGCGGCGGGAGAGGAGCTTCTGGAGGAAGGGGCTCAGGGGGACCACGTTCGTCTGCGGGCGCTGAGCGCGGATGCGCTCCACCGCCTCCGCATCCAGCTTGGACAGCAGTTGCAGGCCAGCCTCGCCGCCACCCACCAGGAGATATTCGTCCGCGGCCTTCACCACGAAGAGGCTGCGGCGCTGGTCCAACGGCAGCCGCTCCACCACGGACACCAGCGGCTGGCGGCCCGCGGACTGCGCCTGCAGGCCCATCAGCCGGCGCAGGCCCACGTTCAGCGTGAGGTAGATGGACGCCACCACCGCGCCCAGCACCAGCAGCGTGCGGATGAGCGTCCAGCCCAGGCTCTCCGGCTCGGCGTCTGCCGGCGGCTCGAGCGTGGGGTCCTGCCACGCCTCGGTCAGCTCCCGGTCCTTCGCCGAGGGCTCCGCCTTCAGTGCGGGGGCCTCCACGGGAGCGGACTCCGCCTGCGCGGCGGGCGCGGGAGCGCGGCCGTCTGCTCGGCGGCGGGCACTGGCCTGCGCGGCGGGCGCAGGCGTGGCGGGAGCACCTTCTGCCTCGGCCGGCGGGCGAGGGGGATGCCGTCT
>JBKGHK010000262.1:0-12978 GCA_046520375.1 Pyxidicoccus sp. 3LFB2 | reverse complement strand
GGGGAGCCGCGCCGAAGCCCGACTTTTCGGCTTCGGCGGCGGTCGCTCCTGACGGGACTTGCTCCGGCTGGCTTGGCAAAGGCGAGCCGCATCCATAAGTCCGTGCCTCAGTTCCACGGCAGCGCGGAGCGCTTCGCCCAGTACGCGCGAGGCGCCTCCACCAGTCCCTGCAGCCGTGCGTCCAGCTCCGCGCTCCACTTCACGGAGCGCGCGGCCACGTTGTCCCGGAGCTGCTCCACGGTGGACGCGCCGCTGAGCACCACGGACACCCACGGCTGCGCCAGCACCGCGGCGAGCGCGAGCGCATCCGGAGTCACACCCTGCTCGGAGGCCCGCTCCCGCAGGGGCCGCAGCTCCGGGCTCGTGTCCCGGGAAGTGAGCCGGCCATTGGCCACGGCCTCCTTCACGATGACGCCCCAGCCGGCCGCATGGGCCTCCGCGAGCGCGGGCCCGGCGGAGCGCTCCAGCAGGTTCCACGTCGCCTGCACGCAGGAGAACACCGCCGCGCCATCCACGCGCACCTCCAACGCCCGCCGCAGCACGTCCGCCTGCGAGGCTCCGCTGAGCGACAGCCCCACCACGACGCCGTCCTCCCTCAGCCGCGCCAACGCGGAGAGGACAGCGGAGTCCTCCAGCACGCCACTCTCGAAGGTGGCCGAGTGCACTTGATACAGCGCGAGGTGCGGCCCGAGCAGCGCGCGGCTCTCCTCGAGCTGGCGCTGGAAGGTGGGCAGCGAGTGGTCCTTCACCTCGTGGTGCTCGGCCTGGACCTGCCAGTCGGCGGTGTACGTGTACCCCCACTTGGAGCCCACGGTGACGTCCCCTCGACGCAAATTCCGCGCGGCGAGCCACGAGGCAAGGAAGGCCTCGGCTCGCCCGTACGAGCGGGCGGCGTCGAAGTAGCGGAGGCCGGCGTCATACGCGGCATCCAGCACCGCATGGGCCTGACGCTCCATGGCCTCCACGGTGCGCTCCCCACCGAAGTCACGGCCATGGCCCAGGGTGATGTAGCCCGGCCGGCCCAGCGCGGCGAGGCCCAGGCCCAGCGAGGAGACAGCGGGCCCGGAGACGCCAAGGGTTCGAGTCATGCCCTCCTGCGTAGCGCATCCCGGCCGGTTCGACCCCACCCGCGCCCTGCGTGAAGGCGGGTTCCACGCTCTGAACAGGCTCGAATGTTCAGTGCAAACCGACGTTGGAAGGGGAGCAGCCGGGCAGGGTTCCTGGCACCGGAACCCGCTCCAGGGCGTGCCGTTGACTCAAGAATCAGTTACACCCAGGAGCCGGAACCCATCCCCTCTCCCAAGGAGGCTCCTGGTGAGCCAAGAAGCATTCATCTTCGACGCCGTACGCACCCCTCGCGGCAAGGGCAAGAAGGGTGCGCTGCATGGCACCAAGCCCGTGTCGCTGCTGGTGGGCCTCGTGGATGCGCTGAAGAAGCGCCACCCGAACCTGGACCCCCAGCGCATCGACGACGTGGTGCTCGGCGTGGTGTCGCCCGTGGGCGAGCAGGGCGCGGACATTGCCCGGACGCTGGTGCTCGCGGCGGGCCTCCCGGAGACCACGGGTGGCGTGCAGCTCAACCGCTTCTGTGCCTCGGGCCTGACGGCGGTGAACATGGCCGCGCAGCAGGTGCGCTCGGGCTGGGAGCACCTGGTCATCGCGGGCGGCGTGGAGAGCATGTCGCGCGTGCCCATGGGCTCCGACGGCGGCGCGTGGGCCATGGACCCGGCCACCAACTACGACACGTACTTCGTGCCCCAGGGCATCTCCGCGGACCTCATCGCGACCCTCGAGGGCTTCACCCGCGAGGACGTGGACCGCTACGCCATGCGCTCGCAGGAGCTGGCGGCGAAGGCCTGGGCCGGCGGCTACTTCAAGAACTCCGTCGTCCCGGTGGTGGACCAGAACGGCCTCGTGGTGCTGGACCGGGATGAGCACATGCGCCCGGACTCCACGGTGGCGTCGCTCGGTCAGCTCAACGCGTCCTTCGCGGGCATGGGGGAGATGGGTGGCTTCGACGCGGTGGCGCTGCAGAAGTACCACTCCGTGGAGCGCATCCACCACGTGCACACGCCGGGCAACTCGTCGGGCATCGTCGACGGCGCGGCGCTGGTGCTGGTGGGCTCGGAGAAGGTGGGCAAGGCGCTGGGCCTCACGCCTCGGGCGCGCATCGCCGCCGTCGCCACGTCCGGCGCGGAGCCGACCATCATGCTGACGGGCCCGATTCCGGCCACTCAGAAGCTGCTCGACATCGCCGGCCTCACGGCGAAGGACATCGACCTGTTCGAGCTCAACGAGGCCTTCGCCTCCGTGGTGCTCAAGTACCAGAAGCACTTCGACATCCCGGAGGAGAAGCTCAACGTCAACGGCGGCGCCATCGCCATGGGCCATCCGCTGGGTGCGACGGGCGCGATGATTCTGGGCGCCGTGGTGGACGAGCTGGAGCGGCGGAAGGCGCGCCGCGGAATCGTCACCCTCTGCGTCGGCGGCGGCATGGGCGTGGCCACCCTCGTCGAGCGCGTCTGAGTCCCTCCCCACTTCCTTCCGACAATCATCGAGCGAACCCATGAGCGAGCAGAGCACCATCCGCTGGGAACGAGACGCTGACGGCATCGTCATCTTGACGTTGGATGACCCGAGCCAGTCCGCGAACACCATGAACCCCGCCTACGTGAAGTCCATGCGTGCGGTGGTGGACCGTCTGGTCCAGGAGAAGAACAGCATCTCGGGTGTGGTCATCACCTCGGCGAAGAAGACCTTCTTCGCGGGCGGAGACCTGAATGACCTGAGCCGCGTGAAGAAGGAAGACGCGAAGCAGGTCTTCGAGCTGGGGCAGGAAATCAAGGCGCAGCTGCGGACGCTGGAGACGCTGGGCAAGCCCGTCGTCGCGGCCATCAACGGCGCGGCGCTCGGAGGCGGGCTCGAAATCGCGCTCGCGTGCCACCGCCGCATCATCGCGGACGTGAAGGGCGCGCAGGTCGGCCTGCCCGAGGTGACGCTGGGCCTGCTGCCCGGTGGCGGCGGCGTGGTGCGCACGGTGCGGATGCTGGGCATCGTGGACGCGCTGATGAAGGTGCTGCTCCAGGGGCAGAGCTACCGTCCGCAGGAGGCGAAGGAAGTCGGCCTCGTGCACGAGGTGGTCGAGTCGGTGGACGCGCTCCTGCCCGCGGCGAAGGCGTGGGTGAAGGCGAACCCGAGCGCGCAGCAGCCGTGGGACCAGAAGGGCTACAAGATTCCGGGCGGCACGCCGTCCACTCCGGCCCTGGCGGCGAACCTGCCTGCCTTCCCCGCGAATCTGCGCAAGCAGCTCAAGGGCGCGAACATGCCGGCGCCGCGCGCCATCATGGCCGTGGCCGTCGAGAGCACGCAGGTGGACATCGACACCGCGTTCACCGTCGAGTCGCGCTACTTCACCGAGCTGGCCACCGGCCAGGTCGCGAAGAACATGATTCAGGCGTTCTTCTTCGACATGCAGCACATCAAGTCGGGTGGCGGCCGTCCCAAGGGCTTCCCGCAGCACACGGCGAAGAAGGTCGGCGTGCTCGGCGCGGGGATGATGGGCGCGGGCATCGCCTACGTCTGCGCGAAGGCCGGCATCGACGTGGTGCTCAAGGACGTGAGCCTCGAATCGGCCGAGAAGGGCAAGCAGTACTCGGTCAAGCTGGTGCAGAAGGGCATCGAGAAGGGCAAGGTCACCCAGGAGAAGGGTGACGCGCTTCTCGCGCGCATCCTGCCCACCGCGGACGCCGCCGCGCTCAAGGGCTGCGACCTGGTCATCGAAGCCGTGTTCGAGGGCGTGGAGCTCAAGCACAAGGTGTTCCAGGAGGTGCAGGACGTGGTGGCTCCGGACGCGGTGCTGGCGTCCAACACGTCGACGCTGCCCATCACCCTGCTGGCCGAGGGCGTGAAGCGTCCGGACGACTTCGTCGGGATGCACTTCTTCTCGCCGGTGGACAAGATGCCACTGCTGGAGCTCATCGCCGGGAAGAAGACGAGCGATGCGACGCTGGCGAAGGCGATGGACATCGCGGTGCAGATTGGGAAGACGCCCATCATCGTCAACGACAGCCGGGGCTTCTTCACCAGCCGCGTGATTGGCACGTTCCTCAACGAGGCCATCGCCATGGTGGGCGAGGGCATCGCCCCCGCCTCCATCGAGCAGGCGGGCCAGCAGGCGGGCTACCCCGCGGCGCCGCTGCAGTTGATGGACGAACTCACGCTGACGCTGCCGCGCAAGATTCGCCTGGAGACCGAGGCCGCCGCCAAGGCCGCGGGCAAGCCGTGGGAGGTGCACGGCAGCTACGCGGTGATGGACGCGATGATTGACCAGCACCAGCGCAAGGGCCGCTCCACGGGAGGCGGGTTCTACGACTACGTGGACGGCAAGCGCACGGGCCTCTGGGAAGGGCTGGCGAAGCACTTCACGAAGCCGGGCTACACCATTCCCTTCGAGGACATGAAGGAGCGGATGCTGTTCGCCGAGGCCATCGACACGGTGCGCTGCTTCGACGAGGGCGTCCTGCGCTCGGTCGCGGACGCGAACATCGGCTCCATCCTGGGCATTGGCTTCCCGCCGTGGACGGGCGGCGTGGTGCAGTACATCAACGGCTATGAAGGGCGCACCGGGACGGGGCCGCGCGGCTTCGTGCTTCGCGCGCGCGAGCTCGCGGAGCGCTACGGGAAGCACTTCCTGCCGCCCGCGTCGCTCGTCGAGAAGGCCGAGAAGGGTGAGCTGCTGAAGTAGGCCTCACACGGAAGGCCCTGGGCTCGGAGGTCTGTCACCTCGCCTCCGAGCCTGCGTCCTTCGAGATGCGCAGCACGCTCCCGTCCACCCCCGGCTTGCAACGCAGTCCACACCCACGCGCCGGAAGCGACACGGCTCAGCGCGGGTGGAACTGCTCGATGGTGATCTCCTCGGCCAGCGCGTGAAGGGGTGCTCCGAAGGTGGTGATGGTGGTGAACCAGTGCGTGGTGACGCCGTCGGCGGTGAAGGTCAACGGCACCAGCACGGACCCCGAGCCTCCGGGCATGGGTGGAAGTTGGCGCGCGTCGGGAAAGGCGAGCACGCGTGCCAGCACGCGCGCGGCCTCGGAGTGGGGGCCGCGCAGTCGGGCATTCTCCCTCAGCCGGTGGAGCAGGAAGCCCGCCACCTCCTGCCAGTTTCCAATGGCCGAGCGTACCCGTCCGGGCGAGAAGACCAGGTCCATCAGGTTGAGGTGTCCGAGCGCGGCCCGCCCCTCTCCCATCAGCGTGAGCGCGCCGACGTTCGCGTCGAGCACCGTCGAGGCCGCGTCGAGCACCAGGGCCGGGTGCGGGTCGTGCGCCTTGAGAATCATCTCCGCCGCCCGACGGAGCTCCTTCAGCTCTTCGCTGTTCCAGGCGCCTTCGCCGAAAAGCGGCGCGTAGCCGGCCGCCACGAGCAGCACGTTGCGCTCTCTCAACCCGAGCATCAGCGCGTCGGCCAACCGCAGCACCATGTCCTGGCTGGGCGCCGTCCGGCCCGACTCGATGAAGGCCAGGTGACGGGGCGAGACGTCGGCGTCGAGCGCCAGGCTGAGCTGGCTCTTGCCACGCAAGGCACGCCAGTCCTTCAACAGCGTGCCCAGCTGGCGCCTGGCGTCCATCGCATCCTTGCTATCGACGTCACGCACAGCAGGTCCTCCTCGCGGTTACCCGATGATGAACGCCGCCGCACTTCCCTCCGAGGTCATTGCGGGGCGCCCCCGGGCACATGGAGTCTTCGGGGCGAACCCCACACCGGAGTGCCCTCATGGATGACCGCCTCGTCTACCGTCTCGATGCCTTCGCCGCCATCTTCATGGGCGCCGTGTCGCTGGTCTGGGCTGCGCCCCTCACCACGCTCGCTGGCTGGCCGCTGCCCCCCGCCTTCCTGCTCGGCGTGGGGCTGTTCCTGGTGCCCTGGGCCGGGTTCAATGCGTGGGTGGCTGCCCAGCCGGCAGTCCCCCTGAACGCCGCGCGGGTACACCTCGCGGTCGACGCCTCGTGGGTGCTCGGGAGCGGGGCGCTGCTCATGGCGTATGCGCCTGGGATGTCGGGCGTCGGCGTCGCGCTCGTGGTGGCCCAGGCCGTCGCCGTTCTTGGAGTCTTCGCGCTCAAACTCGTGGGGGCCGCGCGCCTCAGTCCCGTGCGTGGGTGACCCGCCGGCCTCGAGCTTCGTCACTCAATCGTGGAGTCCGTCACCCGGATGGGCGTATCCGAATGGTTCGAGATCTGCGGATACGTCACGTACCAGGAGCCGCCGGTGTTGTTCTGGATGACCGAGCGGTCGATGCGGATGTCACCCGAGTGGTCATTGCTCACGAAGAAGATGGCGCTGCCGTGGGCATTGACCTCGTTGTGCTCGATGCGCGTGCCGCACAGGGACAGCGTCATCCTGTTGCCGTCGTTGTAGATGGCCCCGCCGCTGCCTCCGCCCGGCGTGCCCTCCCTGGCGGGATTCGCGCCATTGCCAATGGCCCGGTTGTGGGAGAACAGGCTGTTGATGACGGTCCACGACACGCCGATGCTGCTGATGCCGCCGCCGTTGGAGCACACCCCGCCGTAGCCCGGCTTGCCGCCGAAGGTCGTGTTCACCACGTAGACGGGCCGGTCCTCGTACTGGTCGAATACGCGGAGGGCGCCGCCACCCACGTCGGGCCCGACATCGGCGCACGCGTTGTTGAAGAAGCGCGAGTTGATGACCTTCACCCGCCCACCGCGCACCCAAACGGCACCGCCTCCGTCGAACTCCGTCTCGCTCTTGGAGCTGGCGTCCACGAACGTCAGGTTCTGCAGCGTCAGCCGGGGGTGGTCCTGGTTGTCGCAGTGCGAGGTCGTCCACACCTGCTTCTGGTCACAGGTGTTCATGTAGAGGATGCGGTGCTTGCCCGCTCCGCTCAGCGTCACCAGGCCCTTCCCGTCGATGACGACCTCCGGCCCCTTGTCGTTGAAGACCTTCGCCGTCCTATCGAGCGTGAGGGTGACCGGCTCCGGGCCGCAGTCGAAGGTGATGACGCCGCCCTTGGCCACGGCCTCGACGAAGGCCGCACCAGTACAGCTCGCCGGAGTGCCCGTGCCGACCACGGTGGTGGGCTTCGAGACATCCGCGAGGCCCGCCTCGGCGGGGACGCTGCACGTGGCCTCTGCATTCGGGTTGCCGGCGGGGGGCCCATCCTTGGGATTGGTCAGCGGGTTGGGCACGTCCACGCTGTCATCCGAGCAGCCCGCTGCGAAGGCGAGCGCGACCCCCGCGGCCAGTGAGAGGACAGCAGGTGAGGGCCGCCGGTGAAGTCTCTTCAGGTGCATCAAGCCTCCGGGATGGAGGCAGTGTAGAGCGGTGATGCATTGGAGACGAGCGGGCCCTCAGAGCCGGACCACGACCTTGCCGACCAGGCCGCCCTGCTCGGCGACCTCGAAGGCGCGCCGGTACTCGGAGAGCGGGAACACGCGGGTAGGCCCGGGACGCAGCTCCCCCGCGTCGACCTTCCGGCCCAGGGACTCCAGGGCGGCACCGGAGGACTTCATGATGACGAAGCGGTGCTGCTGGGAGCGGAACGGATTCTGGAGCGTGGCGCTGGCGAGCTTCGCGGGGCCTGGCTCCAGGTCGACGTAGACGCCCCGGGGCTTCAGGAGGACGCGCGCCTCGCTGAAGGGCAGTCGCGTGGAGAGCTCCAGCACCGAGTCGAACGTCCTTCCCGACGCGGTGATGGCCTCACGCTTGTAGTCCACGACAGTGTCCGCGCCGAGCTCGCGCACCAGGGCCACGCCGTCGGTGCCGCTGACCGCCGTGACCTGGGCACCCGCCCGCTTGGCGAGCTGAAGGGCATACGGTCCCAGCCCACCGCTGGCGCCGTTGATGAGCACCTGGTCGCCCGCCTTGATTCGGGCGGCCTGCACGGCGGCCTGGGCCGCGAGTCCCACGACGACGATGGCGGCGGCTCCCTCGAAGTCGAGCGACTTCGGCTTCTTCGCGACGACCCGCGCGGGAACGGAGATGCGCTCGGAGAGGTACCCCGCCTTCAAGGAGCCAGGGCCGCCAAAGACCGCATCACCGACCTGGAAGCCCGACACGCCCTCGCCCACCTGCTCCACCACGCCGGCGAAATCCAGGCCCGGCGTCTTGGGAAACGTCGTGCCGCTGAGCAAGCGCGCGTCGCCACGGCGAATCTTGCTGTCGAGCGGGTTGATGGACACCGCGTGCACGCGCACGACCAGGTGCCCACTGCGAGGGGACGGCGGGGCCACGTCCGAGAGCGTCAGGACGTCGGGGCTTCCAAAGCGGGAGTAGGTGACCGTTTGCATGAGTCAATGGATAGGCCTGTGGCGTGATTCACGGAACTTGATGTTGGACAGGCGTATGCTTCAGCCCATGAATGTCTCCGCGTTCGACCTGAACCACGCGCGTGCACTGCACTTCCTGCTCGAAGAGGCGCATGTCGCCCGGGCCGCGCGGAGGCTGGGCATCACTCCCGCCGCGGCGAGCAATGCGCTGCGGCGCCTGCGCGGCGACTTCGATGACGCGCTCCTGGTCCGGGCGGGCCGCACGCTGGTGAGGACGCCGCTGGGCGAGCAGCTGCGAGGCCCCGCGCGAGAAGTCCTGGCCGCGGCGGAGCGCCTCTTCGACGTGAGCGCGCCCTTCGAGCCCGACACCTACGACGGCGAGTTCGTGCTCACCACGTCGGACCGGGTGGCCGAAGCCCTGTTGCCGACGCTCGACGGACTGCTGAGTGCACGGGCTCCGAGAGCCAGCCTGTCAGTCCGGACGGTGACGGTCGAAGTGGCCAGCTTCCTGAGAGACGAGGGGGGCGTGGCCGTCGTGCCCACCACCGCCCGGGAGCGGGGGCTTTCGACGGAGAAGTTGTTCCTGGAGGACTTCGTCTGCCTGCTGCGCAAGGAGCATCCGCTGCTGAAGGGCGCGTGGACGCTGCGGCGCTTCGCGGCCGCGGAGCACATCCTCGTTGCTCCCCGGGCGCAGTCTCGCCGCGGGGCCGTGGACGAAGCACTGGAAGCGCAGGGGCTGTCGCGGCGGATAACGCGGGTGGTGACGTCCTTCGCGCTGGCGATGCCCCTGCTCGTCTCCTCCGACCGCATCGCGGTGCTGCCGCGCAGCTTCGCGCTGGCCCGGGCCCGGGAGTTGGAGGTCGTCATCCGGGCACTTCCCTTCGAGCTTCCCCCCATCGTGATGGAGCTGACGTGGCACCCGGGGCACGAGCGGGACCCGAAGCACCTCTGGTTCCGAGGGGTCCTCCGGGACGCCGTGCGCGCGGCAGGGCTCCAGCCGCCCAGGTGAGCCTAGATGCGGCCTTCCTGGACGAGCGCCCGGGTCCTCGCCAGGGTCGACAGCAGGGCCCGCTTGTAGCCGCGCTCCTCGCTGTCCATGGCCGCCTGCTCGGCCCGCTCCTGCTCGCTCCCGGGCTCCGAGTTCCTCAAGCCCAGCAGGCAGTAGAACTTCAGGTGCAGCGAGCCATCGGCGGCCTCGAGCACCTCATTGACGATGACGCCCTCGCGCGGCCCCTTGAACTGGTGGAAGGACACCTTCGTCTGGGGCTCGAAGGTGATGATCTCCTTCACGTCGTCGCCCAGGAGGGTGGCCTCGCGGATGATGACCTCCTCACCGTCGGAGACCACGTCGCACTTCGTGCAGACGCCGGGCGGCAGGAACAGCCTCGCGTCACGCGCCTTGAGGACCAGCCCCTTCCAGAGCTGCTCACGGGTGAGGGGAAGCGCACCTTCGGGGTTCACGGGTACGGTCGCGGTTGAATACACCATGGGGCTGTTCCTCTTCCGGGGTTCGGGGATGGGCAATGAGTAGGCCTGCCCTGTCATTCTCAGAAGTTGATATTGGAAAGCCCTATGCTTCAGGACGCGAAGGCTCCGGCGGTCCTTCCTGACCCGTGTGATGCCAATGTTTCTTCCGGGCAGTGGTGTCGATAGCCGGGTTTCTGCATCATCCGCGCCCATGAACAGAACCCGTGTCTTCACGCTTCTCGGAGCCCTCTTCACCAGCGCCGCGCTCATGAGCCAGCCCGGCTGCAACGACGAGGAGCCCAAGCCCGAGCCCGAGCCGCTACCCGAGCAGAAGGACCCGATTCGCGTCCAGGTCCTGGCCTTCAATGACTTTCACGGCAACCTGGAGGCCCCGGCGGGCAGCAACGGCCGCATCCGCGTGCCTGCCACGGATGGCGGCACCCCCGTGGATGTGAATGCGGGCGGCGCGGCCTACCTGGCCCACCACATCCAGACGCTGCGGCAGGACAACCCGCAAAACACGGTGGTCGTCTCGGCGGGAGACCTCATCGGCGCGTCGCCGCTGGCCTCGGGCATCTTCCATGACGAGCCCACCATCGAGGTGATGAACCTGATGGGGCTGGACATCAACTCGGTGGGCAACCACGAGTTCGACGAGGGGTTCACCGAGGTGCTGCGCATGCAGACCGGCGGCTGCCACCCGACGGACGGGTGCCAGGCGGGCCCGACGTTCCCCGGCGCGAGCTTCAAGTTCCTCTCGGCCAACGTGTTCACCGACGTGGCCACCCGGAAGACGCTGTTCCCCGCCTACAACATCCGCGAGTTCCAGGGGGTGAAGGTCGCCTTCATCGGGATGACGCTGGAGGGCACTCCGCTCATCGTCAACCCCACGGGCGTGTCGGGGCTGACGTTCCAGGACGAGGCGGACACGGTCAACGCGCTCGTCCCCGAGCTGAAGCAGCAGGGCGTGGAGGCCATCGTGGTGGTCATCCACGAGGGCGGCCTGCCGACGGGCTCCTTCGATGAGTGCCCCGGCATCTCCGGCCCCATCAAGGACCTCGCCGAGCGGTTCGACGACGAGGTGGACGTGGTCGCCTCCGGCCACACGCACCAGGCGTACAACTGCATCATCGACGGCAAGCGCGTCACCAGCGCGGCCAGCAACGGGCGCCTGCTCACCGACATCGACCTGGTGCTGGACCCGACCACGCGGGACGTGAAGGAGACGACCGCTCGCAACGTCATCGTGACGCGGGACACGCCGCATGCCCCGGTGGCGGATTTCGTGCAGAACGTCATCGGCAAGGTCGCGCCCCTGCGCGACAGGGTCATCGGCCATACCGCGAGCGTGCTGGCGGCGCCCGTGCGGCCGCTGCCTGCCGGGTCCTCGGGAGAGTCCACGCTGGGCAACGTCGTGGCGGATGGAATGCTCGCGGCCACGCGCAGCGAGCAGACGGGTGGGGCGGTGATTGCCATGCAGAACCCGGGCGGCGTGCGCGCGGACATCAACGCGGGGGACATCACCTTCGGCGAGGTCTTCGCGGTTCAGCCCTTCGCGAACAACATGGTGACGCTGACGCTCACGGGCGCGCAGCTTGACACGCTGCTGGAGCAGCAGTTCCAGCCGGCGGGCACCTCCATCCTCCAGGTGTCGCAGGGCTTCGCGTTCAGCTGGAGCGCGTCGGCGCCGAGGGGAAGCAAGGTGGACCCGGCGTCCATCACCCTCAATGGCGTGACGGTGGACCCGGCGGCGAACTACCGCGTCACCGTGAACAACTTCATGGCGGGCGGCGGTGACGGCCTCGCGGTGCTCACCGAGGGGAAGAACCCGCGCACGGGCCCCATCGACACCGATGTGCTCGAGGCCTACACGCGCGCCAACAACCCCATCACCACGCCGCAGCTGGGCCGCGTCACCCTGCTTCCGTAGTGTGAGGCGGGAAGGGGCCTTGCAGGGTGGAGGCCCCTTCCTGCTGAAGCAGAGCGGCCCCGTGGCGCCTTGCCGCTGCCACGGGGCCTTCTCGCCTCAGGGGAAGCGGCAGGAGTTGAACCTACCGCCGGAGGCGTCCCTGGTACCGCCTCCTCGGGTAAGCCTTACGAGTCTACATGACGTGTTCGCCCCATATGGGAAACTGCAGCCATTTCTAGCCCTTAAAGACAGCGCGGCCTGCGCAGGCATGTGCCCAAAGTGGCTGCACGGCCTATTCACCGGCCCGGTGCGCAACCCCAGCGGCACTCGTCCGCGGATATTCTCGGCCCCGCTGCATCAAACCCCTAAAAGTCGCTTTCCGTCCATCTCACGTGCCTGCTGTTGCCCTGACTCTACGAACTGCGTCTGCGACGTGGTGCAGGCCAGAGAAATGAGCGGGCCCAGCGTCACGGCGACTCGCAGCGGCAGAAGGGTTGACCTCATGCCCTGACTCCATACACGACGCCGGGTTATCCGGACCACCCGGCCCCGCCGACTACACGAGCCCGCGACGCAGCTAGGATGGACCGTGGAGGGAGGCCCGGGGTGTTCATCAACGTGGTGACCGGGCTGAGTGTGAACGGATATGGGCGGGCCTGGGGCTCCACGATTAGTGGAGCAGGGAGCGGACACGCTGGTGTGGCTCGCCAAACTATCGCACGATGGATCCACGGGTGGCATCTTCCACGACTGCCAGCCCGGGGAGTGGTGAGGGGCGGAGGACGGACCCACGCTCCTCTTGGGCTGAACGTGAACAAGTCCAAGCCACGGATGCACCCTTATGCGTAGCGACGGTCATCCCTTGTGATTCTCAAGAAATGCTGTGAACCAAGAGTGCTTACGTACAGGGTCCATGTCGCTATCATTCTCCAAGTGCTCGCGACTTGGCAGGTCCCCGTGCTCGTGTGCTCGCGTGAGCCATACGCGGCAATCCTCTGCTTGCCCCGTTAGCGCTGCAACACAGGCCAGATTGTAGGAGCCCATTCCTGGCTTCAATACTTCTGCTTGGTTGAATTTGTCGTGCGCTTGGTTGAACAGGAACTCCGCCTCTGTGCCAGCCTTCCGCTTAGCCTGTTCCAATAGTGCGACGCCCCAGTTGTTGAGAGCCTCGTGCTTGTCCGGCTTGAGGCGAAGGGCCTCGGCGTGCTGCTCGCCGGCCTGAGCGAAGAGGCGGTCCGCCTCTGCCCCCGTTTTCGTCTTGGCCCAGTCGGAGAGCGCGGAGCCCCAGTTGTTGAGGGCCTCGTGCATATCAGGCTTAAGGC
>JBKGHK010000261.1:0-13034 GCA_046520375.1 Pyxidicoccus sp. 3LFB2 | reverse complement strand
GAGCGGACGGCTCCGACGCTGGCGCGGACGGCGGACGTGAGTGCGGGACGGAACCGTCGCCGGACGCGGGCGCCGATGGTGGTTCGGATGCGGGCTCCGCGCTGGCCGAGGCGCTGGGTGTGCAGGCGTCCTTCGAGCCCATGGCGTTTGCTGCGCCCACGCCCGTCCTCAACCCCGTGCCGACGTCGGCGGGTGAGCGGACGGGGGCCGCGGAGACCGCACGGATGAAGGCGCGGTGCGGCATGTGCGAGGTCCGCCCCAGAGCGCCCATCAATCCGAGCAAGGTGCCGTACATCTCCGTGCATGGCATCAATGCCGGACCCGACGCGATGAACGGGGCCATCAACCACTTCCCGTCCAATGCGCAGGTCTATGACTTCTTCTATCCAGACAACCGGCACCCCATGGAGACGTCGGACTGCCTGCGCAACGCCATCGTGCAGGTATTGAGGCAGCACTCAGGGAAGACGGTGCAGGTGGTGGGGCATTCGCTCGGGGCGGTCGTCGCGGCGGGCGCGGACCACTCGCTCGCGGACGACGAGTGGATGCCGACGGAGGTGCCGACGAACTGCGGGTTCGATGTGAAGGTGCGCGGGCGCCATCGCCCGGGCTTCGTGCTCGAGCCGGCGCCTGCCGCCAGTCAGCTCGACCTGCGGATGACGCTCGTCGACCCCATCTTCCAGGGGTTCGGCGATGCGCCGCTGTTCGTCTCCAGCTGCGTGCCCGGACTGGGAGACCTCACCGCGGGCAGCGCGCTCATGGAGACGCTGAACACCCGGCCCACCTTCTCCAGGCAGCGCAGGGTGTTCTATGCCGGCGTCACCGACAACAAGGCCCGCGACCTCACCGAGTTCGATTCCGATGACCTGGAGCTGATCTGCAAGGCGCTCCGGGGGGAGACCGTGAGGACCCGGAAGTTCGGTCTCGTCAACGCGTGGAACGCGGTCAAGAACCTGCCAGTCGCGGGTGGGCAGACACTCAAGAACGCCCTCGGCTGCAACTGCTCCGCGGCGCGCATCCGGGAGCTTGCCGTGCAGGCCGCCCCCCGGTTGCCGGGTGACCACGACGACGTCCTCGACTACGTGCCCTTCTGAAGTTGCCCGGGGACGCGAGCAACTTCCGGACGCCTCCCGGGCTGACAGGGCCATTTCCCGGAGGAATCACCCCGTGACTCAGTGACAGCGCAGGAGGGGCGGCGCCGGCCTGCTCACGCGACCGGCGCCTTCCGGAACGGGGGCGCAGCCAATCGCCGGGACACGGCCCGGCGGGTGGCCGGCTACGGAGCGGCCCGGACGCTCACCGTTCGGTCGGCGTAGTCGGTGACGCCGTGGTTGTCCGTCACGATGAGCCGGAACTTGTACGTACCGGCGGTCGTCAGGCCGCTCGCGGTCATCGTGGCGCTGGTGGCGTTCGTCAGCGTGGGAGCGGCGGCTCCGGTGGGGCGGCTCAGCTCAATCCAGTTCCACCTGGAGATGGTGCCATCCGGGTCCGTCGCGCTGCCGGACACCGTCGCCGACGAGGTCGGCAGGGTGATGGTCACCGTCGTGCCTGTCGTTGCGGTCGGCTCCAGGAACGTCGCGGGCTCGCTCGCATTCCCGCGACGCTGGGCGAACAACCACGTGTACAGCCGGTTGTCATTGTAGGTGGTGTCCCAGACATTGTGCCCGGCGCCCGCGTACAGCGTCATGATGGCCTTCCTCGGCCCGGCGCCGCACCTCGCGTCCATGTAGTTCTTGAACGTCAGCGTGCCGTTGTAGCTGACGGTGGGGTCGCTGGTGCCATGCCGCAGCCAGACGGGCAGGCCTTGCAGGTCGCAGATGTGGCGCCCATTGGCGTCTGGAATGGGATTGCCCGCGGTATCGAACGCCTTCTGCGTCGACGGCACGGAGTTCGTGTCCGCACAGATGGGAACGAAGGCCGCCAGCTCCGTGGAGTGGTTCACCGCGAACTGGTGGCCCCGGATGCCACCGCCGCTCAACCCGGTCAGATAGATGCGCTCCGGGTCGACGCGGTAGCTGGCCAGCACGTCCTTCCACAGCTGGTCGAGGCGGTCCTGGGTGAACCAGCAGTTGCCGGAAGTCGCTCCCACTTCCCGGCAGTGCGGAGACACCACGATGGCAGGGAAGGTGGACGCAAACGTCGCGTCATTCTTCAGCCGGCGCGACAGCCCCTCCGGTGAGGTCGACACGCCCGTGTGGTCCGCGGTGAGCTGCGTCCCGCCAATGCCATGCAGGGCGATGACGAGGGGGAACTTCGCCTGGGGGGCCTGATTGTAGTTGGCGGGCAGGAACTGCAGGAAGTCGTAGGACGGAGAGCGCCTCACCGACTGCGTGCCGGCGGTGCAGGACGGGGCCGGGGCCTGTGTCTCGGAGGAGGGCTCGCCCAGGACGGAGAACGTCCGCAGCCGGCAATGCGCCTTGTCCGTGCAGACGAAGCGCACCCGGCTGGTGACGAGCGGCGTGGAGAGCGGAAGCGTCCGTGTGAGCGTGGCCGCCGGGTGGCCGGTGACGACCGTTTCAGCAATCGTCTTCCAGCAGCCCTGCTCGTAGTGCTGAATCTGGAAGTTGGCCGGAGCGCTCCCGGTGGTCGTCCCCAGCTCGAGCTGGAACTGCTGGATGGCGTAGAACCCCTGGAGGTCCACCTCCACATAGACATGCGGGCGGATATAGCCGCTGTACCAGCCCGTGGCGGAGGCGCCGTCCGTCACGTGGGCTGCCACGGAGGCGGCGTCGTACTCGGTGATGGAGGACGCCGGCTTGCCGAGCGCGACGTCCACCGCCAGGAGGCCCGGCCCGCTCCCGGGCTCCAGGCTCTCGGAGCCCTTGTCGCTCGTGGCCGTGTCGGGCCCTGGCACGGTTCCGGCCACTGCCTGCACGCCGGCGCGGACGTTGAGATTGAAGGTGCCGCAGGCGCCCCCCTGTCCGTGGACGAAGATGCGCACGGCCTGGCCGGCCTCGAGCAGAGCTGTCACCGCCGACTCGCCATGGCCGCTCGCCGTGGCGGCGTCGCAGCCCAGGGGCGCGGAGGTGCCGTCCTCGCGTCGCACCTCCAGCACGGGGGCGAAGCGGGCGCCGGACGTGGAGAAGGTGAAGGTGCCCGAGGAGGGAGCCCGCCACAGGTAGGAGACGCCCGGGGCGCCTGTCGGCCACGGCGCGCCACGCGGGCCGGACGGCGCTGGTGCTCCGGCACGTGTCATCCGAGTCCACCACCGTGCCGAGCAGCGAGCCCAGCGACTCGCCCAGCGGCGCGGCGCCCGCTTCGTCGAGGGAGGGCGTGTCCTCCGCGCCTCCCTCCGCGTCGCAGCCACTCATCCACATTCCCAGCGTCACGAGGCCAGCCAATACCGCGCCAGCGCCAGGGAGCCTCTTCATGGTGTCCTCCGTGAGGGCGTCACAAAGAAAGCATCGTATACGTGTTTTACAGGTATGTCCCGGTGCGCTATTCCGCCAGGGGCGGCGATTCGCAGCCGCTCCGGTCCCGGTCGGGCACCCAGTTGCAGTCGAACGTGTGCACCTCGCCGATGGCGCGGCCTCGGCCGGGTCCGGAGCCGAGCATCGTGTTCCAGAAGCGCGAGAGCACCGCGTTGAGGGAGTTGGCCTGGCCGCTGGGGGCCTCGGTTCCGTAGAGCTGCGCTCCGTGCACGTTGGGCTCGAGTGAGCCGTTGGCGCGCTGCACGAGGGGGTCGCTCGGCGCATAGAGCCACTTCATGCGCGACGACGTGTTCCTGCCGGTGAGGCTCATCGCCTGATTCATCGTCTGCACCCACCTGCCGCGGACGGCGCGCTCGGCGGGGGTGTTGGTCGCCGACAGGAACGGCAGCCCGGAGTTGGACATATAGAGCTGGTCCTGCCGGTTCTGCCAGACGAGGGTGGGCAGGTCGAAGCCTCCCTCGGACTCTGGCGCGGTGAGGATGTCGTAGAGCACGGGCCCGCTGATGCACTCGTGCGGAGGGTGCACGGGGTCTCCAGGCGTCCGCGCCGCTACGCAGGAGGGCGTGAGCGAGGACCGCCACGTCGTCGTCAGCTGGCCGAAAGCCTCCAGGGCCGAGCCGATGCCGAGCACCGGGTAGTCAGGCTCGTCCCAGTCGAGCGGCAGGTAGCCGGCGCCGGGGAAGACGAGCAACCGCCCCTGCTTTGCCGCCCGGGGGAGCCGCCGGACGACGCGGTGGGTGTTGTTGAAGGCGCCAAAGCCGCCCGCAGAACCGCCACGCCAGAGCACCTGGAGCGGCTTGCTGTCATCGAGGCCGTAGCGCTCCACGAGCACGGCGAGCATCGCCTCCACGTTGAGGGCGCCCATGTAGCGCCAGTCCCGCTTCGTGCCCTTGTAGGTGATGTCGGGAGCGTCGAGGGCAGTGCCCGTCCAGAGGTCGCTCGAACAGTAGTGCCCGAGCACGTCGATGGCGCCGCTGAAGTCGTCAGGCTGCGCGGGGGCGCTCTCGTGCAGGGCGCGGTCGGCGGGGAGATTCACGGACGAGACGAGGCCGATGGCCCGGTTGGAGCAGCCGCCATAGGGGCTGTTGCTGTCGAAGGCACAGAAGCCGCCGCCCTCCAGGCGAAGGACCCACTGCGTGAGGGGCTTTCCGTCGGCGGGCGCGGGAGGGAAGGTGACCTCGAAGACGAACTCGTCGCCCACGTTGCAGCGCGCGTCCTTCCAGCGGGCGTCGCGAAGCGCGGGGCGCACGGTCTCTGTCAGTCGCCGGGTGGGATTGCCGGCGCGAGTGCACGAGGAGACGTCGTAGCCATTGCCCGAGGCGCGACAGGTGGCGGAGCCGCCAGACCACAGGGCCGCGAGGCTGGTGCAGGCGACGGAGGTGCCCGCGGTGCACACCGGCGCCATCGCTTCGGGGTAGGTGACTCCGTCATTCGACGTGCCCGTGGCGACGTCACCTGGGGGCTGATGGGAGGGTTCTCCCGCACCGCAGGCGACGCAGGCGAGGAGGGTGGGGAGCAGGAGCAGGGAAGAGTGCATGCCCTGTCAACCCGCGCCCCGCGGTGAAGTTGCACCGTGTCTCGCGCGGCATCTTCCTCACCGCGCTGGCCCGCACCTTCGAGCCGGCGGCCACGAAGGTGCGGGCCGTGAGCGGATTTCGAAAATCGGCGGGCTTCGCGCAACTTCCGGGCGCCTCCCGGGTTCACAGGGCCATTCCCTGGAGGCATCACCCCATGAAGCAAGACGGAAGGACGACTCTCATCTCGGCGTGCGGGCTGCTGGCCCTGGGCGTCATCGGCTGTGGAACCGCCGAGGACACCTTTGAACCCATCGCGGATGCGCTCCCCGGCACGTCCCAGGCGGCCCTCACGGTGTACGAACAGGCCGCGGTGGACACGGCCAACACCTCGGCGAGCTGCACGCAGCTCGGCAACTTCTATTGGGAGCTTGGCAATGGAGCGGGGCCGCTCTACGGCTTCTCGCGCGGCAGCGGCGTGTCGGCCACGACGGTGATTCCCATCGCGTCCGCGAGCAAGTGGCTGTACGCGGGGGCCTACGTGCAGTCGCGAGGGTACGCGAACCTCACCGTGGACGAGAAGAAGCGGCTCAACTTCACCAGCGGCTACATCGACGAGAACACCACCTTGTGT
Source organism: Pyxidicoccus sp. 3LFB2 (assembly GCA_046520375.1). Taxonomy (GTDB): domain Bacteria; phylum Myxococcota; class Myxococcia; order Myxococcales; family Myxococcaceae; genus Myxococcus. Next base: position 7,455 of record JBKGHK010000261.1, on the reverse strand, counting down.
GGAGACGCCGGGACCACTGTCTCGGACTGCTACGGCCCCGCGTACAAGAACGTCTCCTACCGCCCGCTGCAGAACGGTCGGTACTTCTACAACGGAGGTCACCTGCAGAAGCTGGCCCTGGACGATATCGGCGCGAGGAAGGGCACGGGGCTTCTGAGCGTCATGGACTGGGTCAACAACCGGCTGGGCACCACCCTGCCGGAGTCCGACAGCGACGTTGCTCCGGCCGGAGGCTTCTCGGGCAGCGCGGCGCATTACCGCGTCTTCCTGACGAAGCTGCTCAACAACCAGTACGAGCTGTCCTCCAAGCTGACCGTGGATGCCGTTCCGGCCTGGCAGGGAGGGCCCAATGTGTCCTTCACGCCCTGGACGGGGGGCCAGGCGTATTACGGGCTCGGGCACTGGATTGAGGGAGAGACCGTCAATGGCACGTGGGTCGTGACGGGCCACTCCTCGCCGGGAGCGTACGGCTTCTACCCCTGGGTGAACGCCGCCAGGAACCGGTACATGCTGCTGGCGCGCAATCGCCAGCTTGGCGCGAATGAGGAGGGCGAGAAGTCACGCGTCTGTGCCCAGGCCATCCGCAAGGCCTACGAGCTGGGTGTGGTTCAGCCGTAGCAATGCGAAGGCCCCGGTCGCTCGCGCGGCCGGGGCCTTGGGTGCTTCAGGGCTTGAGCCCCCGCGTTACTTGCAGAGGTGGCCGTTGTTGTACTCGTCCAGGCTCTCCGCGAGCATGTCCGCGGCGTCCGTGTTGATGACGGACTTGTACGCGCCCAGCCCCGTGAAGCCGATGCCGTCCAGCAGCGACTGGCCGCTGTTGGCGGCGGCGACGGCCTCGTCGCAGCGCACCGCGCCGGCCTGGAAGTTCAGGCGCGCGCCGAGCAGCTGCGCGGCGAGGCGGTAGGCGGCGTCCGTGGCGCGCTTCCCGCCGTTTGAGGTCGGACTTGCTGAGCAGGTCCACCGCGTCCTGGCAGTTCTTGACGAGCAGGTCACCGATGCGGATGCCGCCGGCGGCCGCGAGGGCCTGGTCGAGCAGCGCTTCCTGCTTGCCGCCGGTGCAGGAGGACCAGTTCTTCCAGTAGCCGATGGTGTGCGCGGGGGCCGAAGGGGGCGGCGGGGGCGGAGGCGGCGGCTCGGTGTACTCGGTGTTGTTCACCTCGATGAGGTGCACCCACGGGTACTGCACCACCACGTCCTTGCAGACGGTGCGCGTGTTGGGGTTGGGGTTGCCGAAGCTGTTGGGAATGAAGCCGCCCTCGACGCTGAGCGACGAACGCCAGCCCGCGGGGATGTTCACCTCGCAGACCTGGTAGGTGTCGAAGGGCAGGGCCGGGACGTGGATGAGGCCCATGTTGTCCGAGTTGGCGATGAGGCCGCCGACGACGACAGTGCCCTCGCCACCCGGGTAGTTCGCCGTGGCGCCCTTGCGGATCTCGAACGTGAAGGCGAGGTCGCCGAGGAACTTGAAGTCCTGGCCGTTGACCCGCTTGAAGATCTTGATGTCGCCCGTCTGGATGGGCGGGATGTCGTCGGTGGCGTTCGCGTCCAGCGTGACCAGCCCCAGCGCCGCGGCCATCGCCGCAATCCACTTGCCTTGCATGTTCGTCGTCCCCTCTTGTGTGCGCCCACGCTCAGGCGGGGCAGCCGGGTCTGGAGCGCGGGTGAAGTCGGCGCCCCGACATCTACGGCTGCTTTCTATGCCACACACGGACGAGAAATGGCAACTGAGGCGGTATTTTGCGGCCTCAGCATACTTGCTCGCTGCAGGGGTAACGGAGTTTCGCGGGGTTGGGAGATGAGGGCGGCTACCCGAAGGCCATCCGCACGGGCCGCGAGTCATACAGCGCGCGGCCCCACACGCGGCCGTTGATGACGTAGAGCACGGCGCGGCCGTAGTACCAGAGGCTCAGCCGGTAGCCGTCCACCGTGAGCGAGTCGGTGGGCCCCACGCCCAGCTGCACGCCATCCAGGGTGAAGGTGTCCACCACCGCGGGCTCGCCGCAGCGGGCCAGCACCTCCTCGGCGGACATGCCCATGGCGAGGCTGTCGAACACCGGGCGCGACAGCTCCACTTCGCCCACCGGTACCGACGTCAGCCGGGGCCCGGGGCCCGTGCCGCCCGGCTTGCGCGCCACGAGCTTGTCCACCGGGTGGCAGTGCAGGGGGATTCCCGGATGCTGGTCCCACTTCACGTACCGGTCGTGCCGCACCTTCTCCCAGTCCTCGTAGAAGGCGGCCAGCTCGCCCTGCGCCAGCGAGTGCTTGAAGCCGGCGGCCTGGAACTCCGGGCCGGCGGGGTACTCGTCGGTGAAGAGCATGCAGGTATAGGCGTTGTAGCCGCCCGGCACGGTGTGCTCCTTGAGCCGGGTCAGCAGGCCCCGCCACGTCTTGTTGTCCAGGTAGTCGATGACACCGTGGGCCATGATGACGTCCCAGGTGTCGTTCAGCTCCAGCTCGGCGATGTCTCCCACCACCGCGTGCAGCGGAACCCCCGTGCGCCGTGCCAGCGCGCTCAGCTTTTCGATTCCCGCCGCCGAGCGGTCCACGGCCGTCACGCGGCACCCGCGCCCCGCCAGGAAGAAGGCGTTGCGCCCCTCGCCGCAGCCCAGGTCCAGCACCCGGGTGCCCGGCGGCAGCGCGGCGGCCAACTCGACGATGTCGTGGTTGGGCCCGCCCATGGTGGAGACGTTGCCGTCCTTGTAGCCCTTCTCCCAGAAGGCGTTGAACGGCAGGTGCTCGAACTCGCGGGTCGTCTTCATGAGGCCCTCGTCAGGTGGGAAGGAAGGCGCGCTCGAGCGCGTCCACGTTGGGGGACTTGAACAGCGTGGCGATGACGTTGCTGAACTTGAAGCCCAGGGGGGTGAGCGCGTAGGCCCCCTCGCGACTCACCGTCACGCAGCCCTCGGCCACGAGCGCGTCCAGCTCCTCGGCGAAGTCGTCCAGCCCCGCGCCTGCGAAGCGCTGGGCGTAGGCGCCCGGCTCCAGCCGCCCCAGCGAGAGGTTGAGGATGCAGAAGCGCCGCTTCTGCTCGTCCTCGTCCAGCACGAAGCCCAGGCCCAGGGGCTCGTCGGGACGGTGGTCGTGGGAGATGAAGCCCCGGATGATGTCGAGCGTCTCCGGGCGGCGCACCGCGAAGTCGGTGCCATAGTGGACGGCGTCGGCATAGCTGCGCGCGCCGGCTCCGAGTCCCAGCAGCGGCACCCCGGCGAAGTCCGCCACCTCCTGCTGCAGCCCGTCGTGCTCCAGCGTGGAGAAGCGCACGAAGCTGTTCTGCCGGAAGCCACGCCCGGCGAGCCACGCCACGCTCTCGTCATAGAGCGCGTACTTGGAGCCGTCGTCCATGAAGCCCTGCGCATGCTTCTCGCGCCGCTTGTCGATGACCGTCAGCGGCCGGAACACCACCGGGTAGAGCGTCACCGTCCGGGGCCCGAAGCCCACCGTGGTGCTCAGGCTGTGCAGCCACGTCTCGCGCTGCTGGCCCTCCAGCCCGTAGATGAGGTCGTAGTTCACATTGGCGAAGCCCACGCGCTGGATGGCCTCCACCGCCTGGTACAGCGTCCGGGTGGAGTAGGGCCGCCCCGCGCGCTTGCGCTCCTGCTCGTCCAGCGTCTGCAGGCCCATGCTGACGCGGTTGACGCCCAGGGCCTTGAGCCGCTCCAGCCGCTCGGGCGACATCGTGTCCGGCGAGCCCTCCACGGCCACCTCCGCCGTGGGCGAGAAGCGCGGGAAGGCCCGGTGCAGCGCATCGAAGAGGGAGGAGAACTGGTCCGGCGACAGCGTGGTGGGCGTGCCTCCGCCGATGTACAGCGACACCACCTCCAGGTGCCCCAGCAGCGCGCCGTACATCGCCATCTGCCGCTGGAGCGCGGCCACGTAGTCCTCCACCAGCTGCGGGGAGTGGCTGGTGGTGAGGAACAGCGTGCAGAACGAGCAGCGGTACCCGCAGAAGGGGATGTGCATGTACAGGTTGAGCCTGTCGCGCGCGCCCGCCCATACCTGGGCCAGCGTGCGGGCGGGCTCCACCGCGCGGTAGGCCCGCTTGGACGGGTAGCTGTAGACGTAGCAGGGCAGCTCGGAGCCCGCGATGGCCCGTTGCAGCCGGGCCCGGGCGTCCTGCTCGGGCACTGACGTGGCATACAGCATGGCGCGCTCCTTCCGCGAAGCCGCGGCTTACGCGTAGTGGTGGATGAGGTACTGCAGGGCCGGCTCCAGCCCGTCGAAGTCGCGGGTGACGATGGCCTCGTACCCGGGCCTTCCCCGGAAGCAGTTGCCGAAGACGAGGATGGGCAGCCCCGCGGCGTGCGCGAGGAACATCTCGCCGATGGTGAAGAACGGCGCCTTCTGGCTTTCGATGGTGGGCGGCAGCGTCAGGTTGACGAGCAGCACGTCCGCGCGCGCCAGGTGCCAGCAGTCGTTGGTGAAGACCTCGTTGGGCGTGGCCTTGTACTGCGGGCCCGCCGCCACCATCACCCGTGTCGGGTCATAGGTGAGGAAGCCCGCGTCCTCCAGCACGCGGGAGGCTCGCTGCCGCCAGGTCGAGGCGTCCTCCAGGGACAGCCCGTCAATCATCCCCGAGAGGAACACCGTCTTGGGCTGTCCGCCCCGCGCGCGCCGCTCGTGCATGGTCATTTCGAGTCGTAGGGCGCGACCTCGTTGGCCGCGCGCGGTTGGACCTTCAGCTCCAGCCTTCCGTCCTGGTGCCGGGCGGCGAGCTCGGGGTGGATGGCGAACAGCCGCAGCACCAGGTCGCGCACCAGCTCCTTCACGCGCTCGGGGAACAGCCATGGCGCGTAGCGCAGGCCCAGCGAAAGGGTGATGCGCTCGGGGCCCTGGCCGGGCTCGGCGGGCCGGTGCTCCACCGCGTAGTGCAGGTCCCCTGTGAGCTCCAGCCCCTGGCCACCAGGCAGGTCCGGGAAGCGCGGGGAGATGGCGAGGTCCGGCAACGCCTCCAGCGCCTCGTAGAGCGGGCCGGAGAGCAGCAGCGGCACCACCCGCGGGCCGCTCGTGTCCAGCACCGAGCGCTTGAGCCGCCCGAGGTAGCGCACCTGCAGGCCCCCAGGCCCCTGCGCCTCGCCCACGGGTTCCACCACGTCCCCGGTGAAGTAGCGCACCAGCGGCATCTGCTGCATGAACGGGTAGAGGCCGGTGAGGAGCAGCACCCCCTGGCCTTCACGTACGGGCTCCAGCGTGCGCGGGTGCACCACCTCCGGGACGATGTGCGGGTCGAACACCCAGGTGCCGTCCGAGCCGTACTCCACCGCGCCCCCGAACATCTCGGTGAGGCTGTAGCGGTTCTGCACCTTCGCGCCCCACAGCGAGCCCAGGAGCCGCTGGCGGGCGGGCGTCACATGGCCGCCGAAGAGCACCAACGTCTTCACCGGGCTCTTCGCCAGGTCCACGCCCTCGGCGAGCAGGTAGGCCGTGAGGGCCTTCACCATGCGCTCGGTGCCCATCACCAAGGAAACATGCGGTTCCACGCCGGGAATCTTGTGGGTGCGCTCCAGCACCCCGCGCGCCTGGGTGGCCTGCGCCTTGTCATACACGCCCACGGACAGCACGTAGGCGTGGCTGGGCACGGGGGTGAGCGCCCCGTGGTAGGCGTTCATCAGGTTCATGTACAGCGGGCGCGGGCCGGGCCGGGGCTCGGCCATGAGCTGGGCGCCGAAGAAGTCCCAGACGAAGGCCTGCTCGGCGGGGCCCCGGTACACCTGGAGGAAGGCGCCCGTGGTGCCGGTGGTGTGCTGCACGGCGGCCGGCGTGCCCGGGTCGCACAGCAGGTCCGCATGGTGCTCGACGACTTCCTCGCGGTGGAGCACCGGCAGCCGCGCCAGGTCCTCGAGTCCGCGAAACGGGTTGCCCACCTCCGCGAAGCGTTGCCGGTAGAAGGGAGAGCGCTCCGTGCACCACGCCACCGTGTTCTTCAGCAGCGTGTCACGCAGCACGTGGACGGAGTCGGCCGCCGGGCTCACTCGTCGCCACCCGTGCGGGTGGCGTTGGCCACGAACCCGTTGAAGGCACTCGCGAAGGTGACCTCCCCGAGCTGGGGCACAGGCATTCCGGGCTGCCCGTTGAAGGCACTCGCCAAGGTGACCTCGCCGAGCTGGGGCACAGGCACTCCGGGCTGCCCAGCGACGGGCTGGAAGGCACTTGCGAAGGTGACCTCCCCAAGCTGGGGCACAGGCATCCCGGGCTGCCCCATGAAGGGCTGGGCGGCGAAGGGCTCTGCCACCATCGGTTCGGCGGCCATCGGTTCGGCGGCCATCGGCTCGGCGGCCATCGGCTCGGCCACCATCGGCTCAGCAGCCATCGGTTCAGCGGCGAAGGGCTCCGCCACCATCGGTTCAGCGGCGAAGGGCTCGGCCACCATCGGTTCGGCGGCCATCGGCTCCGCGGCGAAGGCCTCGGCTGCGAGTGCCTCCGCGGCGATGGTCTCGGCTGCGAGCGCCTGGGCAGCGATGGCCTGCGCGGCGGCGGCCTGGGCGTCGGCGCTCTTCTCGCCCATGGCCCGCTGGGCGGCCTTCTGGACCTCATCCAGCTCGGCGTTGGCGCGGGTCATCAGCGCCTCCGCGAGTTGGGGCAGGCTGGCACGCTGTCGGGCATCGGCGAGCACCGTGCGCGAAGCGGCAACCTGCGCGACGGACCGGGCCAGCGTCTGACGCACCGCCTCGTCCTTCACCTTCAGTGCCTGCCGGTAGAGGGAGGACAGCTCGGTGGGATCCATGGCTCTTCTCCTCCGCCCGCATCGAAGGTCCGCGGGGCGTCATGGCGCGGCAGTGTGCCGAGGAGAATTGCCCGCATCCACTGAGAGTGACTAAATGTTCACTGGCAGTGTTTTGCGGCCAACCCATGAAGGTGGCCCCTGTGCACGGCTGGGCCATACTGCGCGGGATTTTTCGCTGGAGCCTTACTTGCCCCCTCAGTCCCTGAGCACCCTGCGTGGTCGTGTCCTCCGTCCCCGAGCGGAGCAGACCGGCTTCGAGCTGTTGCCGGATGCCCTCATCGAGCTGGACGCGCACGGACGCATCCAGTCGGTGGGGCCGGCCCCCGCGGACTGCCGCATCCCCGAGACACATCCCGGGACGGTGTTGCTGCCGGGCTTCGTCGACACGCACATCCACTTCCCGCAGACGCGGATGATTGGCAGCGCGAGCGGCCCGCTGCTGACCTGGCTGGAGCGCTCGGTGTTCCCGGAGGAGGGCCGCTTCCGGGAGCGCGCGTACGCGGAGCAGGTGGCGGTGGAGTTCTGCGACGCGCTCATCGCCCAGGGCACCACCAGTGCCTCCATCTTCAGCTCCAGCCACCCCGAGGCCACGGACGCGCTGTTCGCCGAGCTGTCCCGGCGCGGCCTGCGGGCCATGGCGGGCCTGACGCTGATGGACCGGGGCGCGCCCCCGGCGGGTGCTGCGTGAGGCCCCGGCGGCGCTGGAGGCCTGCGAGGCCCTCATCGAGCGCTGG
>JBKGHK010000260.1:0-13068 GCA_046520375.1 Pyxidicoccus sp. 3LFB2 | reverse complement strand
CCATGGGCCTCCAGCCGGGTGAGGTCCGCGCGGCACTGCTCCAGCGCGGCCTGCAGTGGCGCGCGGGCCGCCTCCTCGGGCGTCTGTCCCAGCTTCTTCGCCAGGGCCTCGCACGCGGCGCGCTTCGCATCCACCTCGTCCGTGCCAGGGCCCGTCGCGCCCGGCACCGCCAGGGGGCGCGGGGGCAGCGTGCCCCGCAGGGTGCGGATGGCGGACAGTCGCCGGTCGGCCTCGGGGCGGGCCTTGGAGTCGCGAGGCACCGCCTCGAAGGCGGCGATGACGGCGTCCCAGGCCGCGTCCCGGGGCGGCACCTTGCGGTCGATGAGCGCCTTGTACTCGGCGTCGGCGTCCCGGAGCTGCTCGGGGCCCTTGTCGCACCCGGCCGCCAGGTGGAGGCAGAGCACGAGGGGCAGCGCGGCCCCGAGACGTCGGATGGTCATCCACATGAAGGTCGGGTCCTCCTGTCCTGCTGGCCTCCCGATTGAACCACGGGTAGGGTGCCGCGTCGTGTCGCCCATCCTCCTTGCCTTCCTGGTCGGTCTCTCGCAGGGCCTGCTCCACGCGATTGGACCGGACCACTGCGCCGCCATGGCCACGCTCGGCACCCTGGGTGGGGGCCGCAAGCGCCTGGCCATCGCCACGGCCCTGCGCTTCGCCCTGGGCCATGCGGCCATGCTGGGCGGCATCGCCGCCGTGTGCCTCCTGGCCGGCGTCGGCCTGTCGGAGACCTTCGAGCGCTGGGCCGAGGTCTTCGGCGGCACCGTGCTGGTGGCGCTGGCGGTGGCGGCGCTGCTCTTCCCCAACAGCCTGGGCCATGGCCACCCGCACCTGCCCGGCCACTCCCGTGAGCCGCACGAGCACGTGCACACGGTGAGCACCGCGGCCGGCGCCTTCATGGCCATCAGCGGCGTGCGCTCGCTGCTCTTGGCGCTGCCCCCGCTGCTGATGGGCGGCAGCATGAGCCTGGCGGCGTGGACGTACCTGCCCGGCTTCGCGCTCGGCATCCTCATCGGCATGGGCGCGGTGGGCCTGCTCTTCGCGGAGGGCCTGTCCCGCCTGAGCGCCGGCCTCACCGCGTGGGTGCACCGCGCGGTGGCCCTGGGCTCCGGCGCGCTGGGGCTGTTCTGGATTGGCTCCCGGCTCGGGGGCTGAAAGCCGCCCGGGCCGTCCGCCGGTGACGCGCGCGCCTACGAGCGCTTGTCCAGGATGCCCAGCGACATCATTGCCACCAGGAAGCCGTAGACGACGTGCTCGGGGCGGTTGGCGAAGGCCAGCAGCTCCGCCACGGTGCGGTTGCCATCAATCTTCGGCAGGAGCTCCGCCTCCCACCGCTCCAGCTCCACTTCGTTGAGCTGGTAGGCGGGGGCCACGGCGGGGATGAGCCGGTCCTCGGGCTGCAGCAGCCGGCGCAGGCGCTCGGGCTTGTAGAGCTTCTTGATGCCCCGGACGATGAGATTGGCCGGGTGGACGTCCAGCTTGATGGACTCCGAGGAGGCCTTCTCCCGGAAGCTCATCACGTAGGTGCCCTCGTCCCACGCGAAGAGCGAGTAGATGACGGCCTTCACCTGCTGGCCCACGTAGTAGAGCCGCTCGGTGTCCTTGAGCAGGCCGCGCTCCACCAGCACGTCGCCGGTGCGGCGGTTCGTCTGCGCGGCCACCGCCGACGCGTCCTGGAGCTGCTCGGGCTTTATCTTCCCGACGCGCACGAGGAACTGACCGAAGCGGTCCGCCAGCAGGTTGGAGAGGGCGAACACCGGGGTGCCCTTCTCGAAGTACACCACCTTCTTGACCTTGCCCTTCTGCACGCCCAATTCGCCCGTCTCGCGCGACAGGTAGAAGGCGGTGAGCAGCGAGGGCAGGTTGTCCCGCAGCTCGCCCCGGCGGCTGCCCGGAGCGCCCGAGCCCGCGGGCACCGGGTCCGGCGGCCGGCCCGGGGTGGGCGGGCGCACCTGGGTGGAGGGCACCTTCTGCATGGGGCTGGCGGTGAGATTGGCGCCGCGGATTTCAGCGGTGATGTTGCCGCCGCCCGTCACCTTGATGCGGCCCGTCAGCTCCATGACGTCCTGCGGACCCTCGTCCTCCACGTCGATGTCCAGCTCCACCTCGAAGGCGTCCTGGAGCGAGGTGGGGGCCGGGCCCTTCTTCTCCGGAGGGAGGACCTTGGTCATCGCCTCCAGGAGCTTGTGGGCCTCGAAGGGCTTCTCGAAGTAGCCGGCGGCCTGGTACTTCGTGCGCGCCTCCACGGCGTGCTTGCCGCCCTTGAAGACGCCGGTGATGAAGAGCAGCGGCAGCTGGGGGTTGTCCTTCCGCAGCGCGTCCGCGAGGTGGTACCCCATCATGTCCGGCAGCAGGATATCGAGCACGGCCGCCGCGGGCGGGTTGGCCTTGGCCACCTCGACGGCCTGCTTGCCGCGATTGGCGCCGGTGACCTCGTAGCCCGCTTCCTCGAAGAGCTGGGTGAGGAGGGACAGGAGTTCCTGGTTGTCGTCGACGACGAGGATTCGGGGTGCCATCGCGGGGCGTACCGTACCAGAAGCGGAGTGAAGGGTCAGACAATCCGCCACCCGCCGGGAGCCTGTCCCCAGGGGCAATGTCCGGCGAGGATGCATCCGCCCCGCCGGGGGGTTAGGGTGGCTGCCTCGTGATGTCTCCCATTCGTCATCCCCTCCTCTCCCGGATGGTGGGCCTGCTGGCCTGCCTGCCCCTCCTGCTGCCCGCCGTGGCCCTGGCGCAGTCGTCCTCCGACGATGCGGGCATCCCCGATGGCGGCATCCGCATCCCCCTGCCGGATGCCTCGGCCGGAGAGGGTGGAGCGGACCGGGACAACCCCGAGGGTGAGGATGGCACCGGGCGGGTGAACACCGTCTGCCGCAGCACCTCGGACTGCTCGCCCCGCTTCACCTGCCAGAGCGGCACCTGCCGCTACACGGGTGTGCGGGAGGCGGAGCGCGTGGGGTGTCTGCTGGGCCCCGAGGCGGCGTTGGTGCTGGTGGGACTGGCGGCGGTGGCCGCGCGTCGGCAGAAGCGGTAGCGGGGGATACGCATGCGGCTGGGGCTCAAGGCGGACAACCTGCTGGAGCGCGTGGCGGACTGGTTCAACCTGGCCCCCAAGCCGGTGGCGCATGCCTTCTTCGGGATGATGGCGTCGCGCACGCTGATGGCGGGCGTGCGCCTGGGCGTCTACGCCGCGCTCGCGGAGGGGCCCGCCTCGGCGGAGGCGCTGGCCGAGCGGCTGAAGCTCTCCCCGGAAGGCACCCGCACGCTGCTGGAGGCGCTGGTGGCCTGCGACGCGGTGGAACGCCAGCGCGGTGGCCGCTACCGGATTGCCCCCCGGGCGAAGCGCTGGCTGGACCCGCGCTCGCCGAAGTACGTGGGCGCCTTCCTGGAGTTCAACTACGCCCAGTGGGACTGGTGGACGGGGCTGGAGGGCGTGGTGCGCTCCGGCCAGCCGGTGGACATCCACCACTTCGCGCCGGACGACTCGCGCTGGCGCGACTACATCCACGCCATGCACCAGCTGGCGCGGCTGGCGGCGCCCGAGGTGGCCGAGGCCATTCCCCTGCCCCGGGGCGCCAAGAGCCTGCTCGATTTGGGCGGCGCGCATGGCTGGTACGCCGCGGAGCTGTGCCTGCGTCACCGGGGGCTGAAGGCCACGGTGCTGGATTTGGAGGGCAGCGCGCGGGTGGGCCGGGACATCATCACCTCGGCGGGGCTGAGCCACCTGGTCACGCACCGCGAGGGCGACGTGCTCACCGCGGAGCTGGGCGGCCCGTACGACGCGGTGCTGCTCTTCCAGGTGATGCACCACCTGTCGCCCGCGCAGAACGTGGCCCTGCTGCGCCGGGTGCGCGGCGCGCTGGGCTCGCGAGGCACCCTGGCCGTCCTGGAGTACCTGCGCGAGGACATCAACGACCCGGCCAGCTCCGCGCCGTTGATCGGCCTGCACTACTTCCTCACCTCCGGCGCGGCGGCCTACACCCCGGCGGAGGTGGAGGGCTTCCTGGACGACGCGGGCTTCAAAATCGAGCAGACCCGCCCCATCCGCCACCTGCCCCTGCAGACGCTGCTGGTGGCCCGGCCGGACTGAGGAGCCTTCGCCCGCGCCGAAAGTCTCGTCCGTTACTGGCCAGCCGGGCGTTGTTCTTCCAATGCCGCATTTCGGCATCCCACCCTCCCCTGGGCTAGCCTGCGCCCCTCTTTCCGATGCTCCCCGACACACCCCTGCCAGCCGACCCACCGGACGTGCCGCTTGCCGTCGACCTCGACGGGACGCTGGTGCGCACGGACACGCTCCACGAGAACCTGCTCGCCCTCTTCAAGCACGCCCCCTGGCTGATGTTGCTGGTGCCGCTGTGGGTGCTCCGGGGCAAGGCCTTCTTCAAGGCGGAGGTGGCACGGCGGGTGGCGCTGGACGCGACGCGCCTGCCCTACAACGAAGAGCTGCTGGCCTTCCTCCATGAGGAGAAGGCACGGGGCCGCCGGCTGGTGCTGGCCACCGCGGCGGACCGGCGCATCGCCGATGCCGTGGCCGCGCACCTGGGCGTCTTCTCCGAGGTCCACGCCAGCGACGGCACGGTGAACCTGTCCGGCGCGCGCAAGCTGGCGAAGCTGAAGGCGTCGCTGGGCACCTTCGACTACGCGGGCAATGACGGGGTGGACGTGCCGCTGTGGCGCGAGTCCCGCCAGGTGGTGGTGGTGCATGCCCCCGCCGGGGTGCTGCGGCAGGCGCGCGGGCTGGGCCGCGAGGTGCACCGCGTCTTCGAGCGCCCCCGCGTGGGCCCGCGCATCTGGGTGAAGGCGCTGCGCGTGCACCAGTGGGCGAAGAACGCGCTCGTCTTCGTGCCGGTGCTGGCCGCCCACAAGGTGCTGGACGGGGACCTGCTGCTGAAGGCGGTGCTGGGCTTCGTCGCCTTCAGCCTGTGCGCCTCCAGCGTGTACGTGCTGAATGACCTGCTGGACCTGGACTCGGACCGGCGCCACCCGACGAAGTGCAAGCGCCCCTTCGCGGCGTGCGCGCTGCCGGTGAGCACCGGCGTGGTGCTGGCGCCCACGCTGCTATTGGCCGGCGCGGCCGTGTGCCTGCTGTTGCCGCCCGCCTTCGCCGCGCTGCTGGCCACGTACTACGCGCTGACGCTGGCGTACTCGCTGCGGCTCAAGCAGGTGGTGATGCTGGACGTGCTGGTGCTGGCGGGCCTGTACACGGTGCGCATCTTCGGCGGCGCGCTGGCGGTGGGCGTGCCCACGTCGAGCTGGCTGATGATGTTCAGCATGTTCCTGTTCCTCTCGCTGGCGCTGGTGAAGCGGCTGAGCGAGGTGCGGCGGCTGCGGCTGACCAACGAGTCGGCGGCCCATGGGCGCGGCTACCTCGCCCAGGACTACGAGCAGCTTGCCAGCCTGGGCGCCGCCGCGGGCCAGGTGTCCGTGCTGGTGCTGGCGCTCTACATCACCTCCAAGGAGGTGACGGCGCTGTACTCGCACCCCGAGCGGCTCTGGCTGCTGTGCCCGGTGATGCTCTACTGGGTGGGGCGGGTGTGGGTGCTGGCGCACCGCGGGCTGGTGAACGAGGACCCGCTCGTCTTCGCGCTGAGGGACCGGGTGAGCTACGCGGTGGGGCTCGTCTCGGCGCTGGTGGTATGGGTCGCCCGGTGAGAGGACTCGCGCGATGAAGTCTCTGGAGTCCTGGGGCCGCTATCCCCAGGTCGAACAACGGACGCAGCCGCTGGTGTGGCGCTCGGACGCGCTGCCCCGGCCCGGCGGCACCCTGCTGCCCCATGGCCTGGGCCGCAGCTATGGCGACTCGTGCCTCAACGAGGGCGGCACGCTGCTGCTCACCTCGGGACTGGACAGGCTCATCTCCCTGGACGCGGCCACGGGCGTGGTGCGCTGCGAGGCCGGCGTCACGCTGGACACGCTGCTGCGGCTGGCGGCGCCTCGCGGCTGGTTCCTCCCGGTGACGCCGGGCACCAAGTTCGTCACGGTGGGCGGCGCCATCGCCAATGACGTGCACGGGAAGAACCACCACCGGGGCGGCACCTTCGGCCGGTACGTGCGGCGCTTCGAGCTGGTGCGCTCGGACGGCAGCCGCCGGGTGTGCGCGCCGGACGAGAACCCGGACTGGTACGGGGCGACGATTGGCGGCCTGGGGCTCACCGGGCTCGTCACCTGGGCGGAGGTGCAGCTCAAGCCCATCAGCAACCCGTACGTGCTGCAGGAGACCGTCCCCTTCGGCAACCTGGACGAGTTCCTCGTCGTGGCCCGCGAGTCCGAGCAGGACTACGAGTTCACCATGGCCTGGGTGGACTGTCTGGCCCGGGGGAAGAAGCTGGGGCGGGGCCTGCTGTACCGGGGCAACTTCGCGCCGCCGCAGTTCGACGGGCTGCCCCTGGCGAAGAGCCACCTGTCCCACGGCTCGGGGCTGGCGGTGCCCATGGACATGCCGGCCTTCTGCCTCAACCGGCTGTCGGTGTCCGCGTTCAACTGGCTCTACTACCACCGGCAGAACGGCAAGCCGAAGCAGCGGCTCACGCACTACGACCCGTTCTTCTACCCGCTGGACGCCATCTACGGGTGGAACCGCATCTACGGCAAGCGGGGCTTCCTCCAGTTCCAGTGCGTGGTGCCCTACGCCACCGCGCGCGAGGCGCTGACGGAAATCCTGCAGCGCAGCTCGCGCGGCGGGCTGCCCAGCTTCCTCTCCGTGTTGAAGACCTTCGGCGACCTGCCCTCGCCGGGGTGGATGTCCTTCCCCCGCCAGGGCGTGACGCTGGCCATGGACTTCGCCAACCGCGGCGAGAAGACCTGGCGGCTGGTGGAGGAGCTGGACCGGGTGACGCGTGAAGCGGGCGGCGCGGTGTACCCGGCGAAGGACGCGCGGATGAGCCCGGAGAGCTTCGCGGCGTACTTCCCCCGGCGCGCGGAGTTTGCCCGCTACCTGGACCCGGCCTTCTCGTCGTCCTTCTGGCGGCGCACGAATCCGGTGGCCCTGCCCTTCTCCCTGGAGTCCGAGCGGGGCCCGCAGGCCTCGCGGCCCCAGTCCCTGCTTGCGATTCGCTGACCCCTCCCCGAGATTCCGCCCCCCATGAAGAAAGTGATTGTCCTCGGCGCCACCAGCGCCATTGCCCAGGCGACGGTGCGGCTGCTGGCCGCGCGCGGCGCCTCGCTGTACCTCGTCGGCCGCAACGCGGAGAACTTGCAGGCGGTGGCGCAGGACGCCACCACGCGCGGCGCGGCGAAGGTGGCGTCGCAGGCGGTGGACCTGAATGACTTCGCCGCGCACGAGGCGATGGTGGACGCGGCCTACACGGCGCTGGGCGGGCTGGACGGCGTGGTGCTGGCGCACGGCGTGCTGGGAGACCAGGCCGAGGCGCAGAAGTCCTGGGCCGCGACGGAGGCGGTGCTGCGCACCAACTTCCTGAGCGCGGTGTCGCTGCTGACGGTGCTGGCCAACCGCTTCGAGGCGCAGAAGGCCGGGACGATGGTGGTGATTTCGTCGGTGGCCGGAGACCGCGGCCGGCAGAGCAACTACGTGTACGGCGCGTCGAAGGGCGCGCTCAACGTGTTCCTCCAGGGCCTGCGCAACCGGCTGGCGAAGTCCAACGTGGCCGTCGTCACCGTGAAGCCGGGCTTCGTGGACACACCGATGACGGCGCACCTGCCGAAGAACAAGCTGTTCGCCTCGCCGGACAAGGTGGCGCGCGGGCTGCTTCGCGCCGCGGATGCGCGCAAGAACGAGGTCTACGTGCCCGGCATCTGGGCGCTCATCATGCTCATCATCCGGACGATTCCGGAGACGATGTTCAAGCGGATGAAGCTGTAGCCGTCACGGCCCCGGCCCCACCTGACAGGTGGGGCACCGCTTGTCAGACGGGGCTGATATCCCCACACTTCGAGCATGGCCTACGGCGCGCGAAAGCAGGAGGGTCCCGCAACCCTTGCCGACCTCGAGGCTCTGCCGGAGGGCGTGGTGGGCGAGATCATCGATGGGACGCTGTACGTGCATCCCCGGCCCCGGGCCGGGCATTCGGACATCCTGACCGGACTGGCCACGGAGCTTCGAGGCCCGTTCCAGAATGGCCGGAACGGCCCTGGCGGCTGGTGGATTCAGGCCGAGCCCGGCGTCCGACTGGCAGAGGCTCCGGAGTTCGTTCCCGACCTCGCGGGCTGGCGAAGAGAGCGCGCGCCTCGCGGAATTCCCGCCAGGTCCTGGACCCTGGTTCCCGACTGGGTCTGTGAAATCCTCTCACCGTCGACGCGTGCCTATGACCAGCGCATCAAGCGACCGTTCTATGCGCGCATCGGCATCCGCCATCTGTGGTTCATCGACCTGGAGGTGAAGACGCTCTCGGTCAGTGAGCTGAGGGAGGGCCGATGGCTGGAGCTTGGCGTGTACGGCGAGGACGACGTCATCCGCGCCACCCCCTTCGAGGCCATCGAGCTCCGGCTGGGTGAGCTGTGGCCCCTCATCGACACGTCTTGGGAGGAATGACGCCCGCCTCCGGCGCACCGCGTCCCCTCAACCGCGGAACCGCGCTCACTCGCGGCGGGCGGCGGGCGTGGAGGCCGATTCGAGCGGGGGCACGTCGCGCCCCTCGCCGAAGGCCAGGGCCCAGAAGTCGGGACGGACGGGCTCTCGCGCCAGCAGCCGCAGCAGCAGGTACTTCGCCTCGTCCTGGCCATCCAGCGCGAGCGCGAAGGTGCCGTAGTGCATGGCCACCGACGTGGCCGAGCGCAGCACCTTGTGCGCCTGGAGGGCCTCCCTGGGCCCCATGTGCACCGGCCGGAAGGCAGTGGGCCGGAAGGCGCCAATGGGCATCACCGACAGCCGCATGGGCCCGAAGCGCTCGGCCATCATCGCGAACTGAGGGCCATAGCCCGTGTCCCCCGCGAAGAGCACCGGCCCGCCCGTGGTGGACAGGACGAAGCCCGCCCACAGCGTCGCGGACACGTCCGTCATCCCCCGGTTGGAGCGGTGCTGCGCCGGCACCGCCGTCACCGTCCGCCCCGGCGCCACCTCCGTGGACTGCCACCAGTCGAGCTCCACCACGCGCCCGAAGCCCTCGCCGTCCAGCAGCGCCTTGTTGCCCAGGCCGACGATGAAGAGGGGCCGATGCTTCTCCTCCAAACGTCGCAGCGTGGGCAGGTCCATGTGGTCGTAGTGGTTGTGGCTCACCATCACCACGTCGATGGGCGGCAGGTCCTCGAAGCGGATGCCCGGAGGACGCACGCGGTGGGGCCCCACGCACGACAGCGGGCTCGGTCGGTCCGAGTAGATGGGGTCCGTGATGACGTTGAGCCCGTCCGCCTGGAGCAACACCGTGGCGTGGTTGATGAACGTGACGCGCAGCTGGCCCGCGCCCACGCGCTCCGGCGGCGGACTGCCCGGGGTGAGGTCCTCGTAGTCCCGCCACGCGCCCCGGGGCTCCGTGCGCAGCGCCTTCAGGACGTCACCCGGGTCGAGCCGGCGGACGGGCTCCAGGTTCTCGAACTGCTCGCCGTCGAAGTGGTCCGTCACCGGGCCCTCGTGGCGGGGACCCGCGAAGAGGCAGCCCTGGAGCCAGGGCGCGCACAGCAGGAGGAGCAGCGCGAGGCGCTTCGTCATCAGCGGAAGAAGGTCCTGGGGGTGCGACATGGTGCGGGCGCTCCGTGTGGCGGGGAGTCCCGGCGCGGCCCGGGTCCCGACACTTCGCTTTCAATCACGAAAGGACGCCGAAGGGGACGGGTTGGCGTCAGCCAGGTGGGTCGCTCCACGGGCGGAGTGTCGCCGCTCCCTCGCCCGCCAGTCAGGGGGCTTGTTGCGATGCCCGAGGGCTTCCCACCTTCGTGACATGGACTCTGTCCCTGTCGCGAGCGAAGCGGAGCTGGACCCGTCGGACCCCTACGCTCGCGAGGCGCAGACCTTCCCTCGCCTCAGCCCGGAGATGGCGGAGCGCGTTGCCGCCTATGGCACCGAGGAGCGGCTGTCTGGTGGCACCCTCCTCTTCAAGCGGGGAGAGCGGAACGTCGACTTCTTCTTCGTCCTCGAGGGTGCCGTCGAAATCTTCGACCTCGATGACGAGGACCGGCCCCACGTCTTCGCCGTCCAGGGCGCGCAGCAGTTCACCGGGGAGCTGGACCTCTTCACCGACCACCAGATTCTCGTGAGTGGCCGCGCCCGGGGTGACTGCCAGGTCATCCGGGTAAAGTCCCAGGACTTCCGCAGGCTGGTGAGCACCGAGTCCGACATCGGCGAAATCATCATGCGCGCGTTCATCCTCCGCCGCGTCGGGCTCATCCGGCATTCGCAGGCGGGGGTGGTGCTGATTGGCTCCGGGCATGGCGCCGACACGCTCCGGCTGCAGCGCTTCCTGACGCGCAATGGCTATCCCCACCGGCTCCTCGACACCGACGTGGACCCGGGGGCCAGCGGCTTCCTCCAGTGCTTCCAGCTGACGCCCACCCAGCTCCCGGTGGTCATCGCGCCGGGGAGGAACGTCTTCCGGAACCCGTCCAACGCCGCGCTGGCCGACAACCTGGGCTTCAGCGAGCTCGTGGACCCTTCGCATGTCCATGACGTGGCCGTGGTGGGCGCCGGCCCGGCGGGGCTGGCCACGGCCGTGTATGCGGCCTCGGAAGGGCTGGAGACCGTCGTCGTCGAGTCGCTGGCGCCCGGGGGACAGGCGGGGACCAGCTCGAAAATCGAGAACTACCTCGGCTTTCCCACCGGCATCTCTGGCCAGGCGCTCGCGGGGAGGGCGCAGGTCCAGGCGCGGAAGTTCGGCGCGCGGCTCATCATCTCCCGCTCCGTCACGGGCATCGACTGCGACGCGCAGCCCTACCGCTTGAGGCTGGAGGACGGCCGCTTCGTGGCCGCGCGCTCGGTGGTCATCGCCACCGGGGCGCGCTACCGCAAGCTCGACGTGCCCGACCTCGCGCGCTTCGAGGGACAAGGCATCCACTACGCGGCGACGGCCATGGAGTCGAGCCTGTGCAAGGGCGAGGAGGTCATCGTCGTGGGCGGTGGGAACTCCGCCGGCCAGGCCGCCGTGTTCCTGTCGCGCACGGTGGCGCGGGTGCACCTGCTCGTGCGCGCCGGAGGGCTCGCGGCGACGATGTCCGACTACCTCGTCCAGCGCATCCACTCCTCGCCGCGAATCGAGCTGCACACGCGCACCGAAATCACCGCGCTCGAAGGGGACCGGCTCCTGCAGGCGGTGACGTGGGTGCACCGGCCCACGGGGGAGAAGAGTACGCACCGCATCGGCAACGTCTTCGTGATGATTGGCGCCGAGCCGAACACGGAGTGGCTGAACGGCTGCCTCGCGCTCGACAGCAAGGGCTTCGTCCGGACGGGGCAGGATGCGCAGGGCGTCGCGCTCGGTTCACCGTATGCGACGACGCGCCCGGGCATCTACGCGGTGGGCGATGTGCGCTCGGGCTCGGTGAAGCGCGTGGCGTCGAGCGTGGGTGAAGGCTCCGTGGTGGTGCAGGCGATTCACGGCTTCCTGCACCCCGGGGTGGTGTGAGCCTCTTCCTCCTGGTGACGTCAAAACTGCCAGAGGGAGCCCAGGTTGAACGGAAGTGCGTCGAAGGGCTCGGCATGGACCGCGGCATCACCCGTATGCGTGCCGAGCAGCAGCCAGTTTCCGCCCTCCAGTCGGTAGACCTCCAGCGTCTGAGGACGCGGGTCCGCGAGCCACAGGTGCTTCACTCCCTCCCGTGCGTACACCGCCATCTTTCTCGCCCGGTCCAACTTCTCGGTGGAGGGAGACAGCACCTCGCAGAGCCAGTCGGGGGCAAGCTCCACTCCGACGACGTCCGGCATTTCAGGCATGCGCTCGCGCCGCCAGCCCGCGAGGTCGGGAACCAGCACATCGCCGCCCAGGTGCAGTTCAGGCTCGGGAATGAAGACCCAGCCGCCAGGCCCCTCCTGCCCTGGTTCATCATCGAACGGCATCAACCGCTTACCGAGCCGGAAGGCCGCCCGTCCGTGAACCATTCGAGGCCGGGGGCTCACGTACAGCTCGCCGTCGATGATTTCGCCGACGACGTTTGGCGGAAGGCGCTCCAGCGCCTCGTACGCGCTCTCCGGTCGTGACGGCTTGTCGCTCATGTCCTCAGGATGCGGCTACGCGTACCTCGTCGCAAGCCGCCCCTCCCCCTCCACCAGGATGTCCTCGCTCATGTGTCCAGCATGCACCAGACCCCTGACATCCTCAGGCTCACATGCAATCTCAGGGGTTGTACCTGCAAATCCCGACTTTGCGGTGGGGGTGGCCCCTGAGAGCATGGCGCGAAGCCACGCTCCCAGGAGTGCTCCCACTCAGGCGTGGGAGACCGCGGCTACTCGTAGGTGGGGTAGCACTTGCCGCTGGCCCAGAAGCACGGAGGCCAGCTCTTCTGGCACGCCGCCTGGGTCGTGTGCTTCACGCAGCTGCACTCCCAGGTGTCGCTACACGCCGCGACGCCCTGCTCTGTCTGCGAGGCCTCGGGCGCGGGTGCCTCCACGGGCTCCTGCGACTCCGGGGCCACCTGACCACCACAGGCGACCAGACCCAGCAACGATGCGGCGATGACGAAACGGCGCATGAGATGACTCCTGCTCGTGAGGGGATTGCCGCTCGGCGAGAGCGGCCCCTCCACGCTGCGCCAAGGACAGCGGGAAGTCCATGCAGCACAGACGCGCGGTAATCTTGCGGTGGTGCCAATCCGGGGCCAGTCACGGAATCAACCCCGGAGCCTCTCCGGCGGCTCAGGCCACCACGGCGTGGAGGATGCGCTCGAAGAGCCAGGGCGCCCTTCCCAACAGGCGCACCACGGGCCGGCGCAGCCGGGGGCGCCGGGCCAGCATCAGCAGCGCGCGCGTCGTCCAGTTGTACTTGCGGAACACGCGCTGGAAGCAGGCCTCGTAGGGGCGCAGGGCGTCCGTCGTGGCGCCCTTCGCCAACGCCTCCGGGAGCAGCGTGCCCAGGGACTCCGCACAGGCGAAGGCCAGCGAGAGCCCCTCCCCCGTCAGCGCATCCACGTAGCCCGCCGCGTCTCCCACCAGCGCGAAGCGGTCCGCGATTCGCGCCCGGGCCACGCGCGCCAGGG
>JBKGHK010000025.1:0-32730 GCA_046520375.1 Pyxidicoccus sp. 3LFB2 | reverse complement strand
CCTTGGGAGCCTGCTGCCCGAGGGCCGCGCGCCCGGGGCGAGGCCCGCGACGGGCCTTCCGGCTGGAGTCCTCCGCGCCGCTGCGGACCCGGCCCCCGGCGACCTTCACCCTGGCGCGCAGTGAGGAGCTGGTGGGGCGCTGCGCGGATGCTGCTGCACCCGGTGCTCTTCACGCGGATTACGACGGCGCACCAGGAGTTCAGCGGCGACTTCCGCGACCTCACGTGCTTCTTCCTGCGCTTCACCAGCGACAGCAAGCCCGCCCAGACGGAGGAGTTCACCCGCGAGCTGAACGCCTTCTACGAATACGTCCAGCGAGAGAGCGCGCACCACGGCGGCGTGCTGCTGATGACGGACTTCACGGACAAGGGCAACGTCCTCTACCTCGTCTTCGGCGCGCCCACTGCGCTGCAGAGCAAGGAGGTGCTGGCCAGCCGGCTGGCGTGCAAGATCATCCGCGAGCGGGAGCACTTCCCCTTCGTCCAGGAGCTGCAGATTGGCATCGCCACGGGGCACGCGTACTTCGGCGACATGGGCTCGCCGTGGCGCAAGGGCTACTCGGCGCTGGGCGAAGTGGTGAACATGGCCGCCCGGCTGATGACGCACGGCCGGGGCACGGGCATCCACATCGACGCGAACACGGAGCGCAAGCTGCAGCAGAACGGCTTCGCCACCGACTTCGTGGAGAACGCGAAGCTCAAGGGCGTGGCGCGCGCCGTGCCGGTGTACCGGCTGCAGACGGAGGTGCGCCGCAACCGGCTCATCAAGGGCCGGGGCGACATCGTCGGCCGGCACAGCGAGCTGCGCGCGCTGCGCACCGCGGTGGAGGACTCCATCGGCGGCGCGGGCCGCATCTGCGTGGTGTCCGGCGAGGCGGGCATCGGCAAGTCGCGGCTGGGCGCGAAGGTGGTGGAAGAGGCCGAGGGGCGCGGGGCGCGGTGCCTCTACGGCATCTGCTACTCGTACGAGATGTTCACCCCCTTCTTCCCGTGGAAGGAGGCGCTGGTCCAGGCGTTCGGCCTGCATGACGGGGACGCCCTGGAAGTCCAGCTGGGGCAGCTGCGCCAGGGCTTCGAGGGGCTGGAGGACACCGGGCCCGAGTGGATACCGGTGCTGGCGGGCATCCTCGGCCTGCCGGTGGAGGAGACGCCCGCCACGCGCGAGCTGGACGCGCGCCGCAAGCACCAGAAGGTCTTCCAGATTGTCTTCCAGCTGCTGGAGAAGCTGTCGCGGCAGACGCCGGTGCTGCTGTTCTTCGAGGACCTGCACTGGGCGGACAACATCTCCGTCGACCTCATCGAGTACGTGGCCGCGCGGCTCGCCCCGCTGCGGGTGACGCTGCTGGTGACGATGCGGCCGGGCGAGCAGCTCAAGGGCCTCAAGGGGCTGGCCGGCCTGCAGCGCCTGGAGCTGGCGAGCCTGAATGACGAGGACACGCGGGCGCTCTTGCGGCTGCACCTGCGCATGGACCCGCCGGACACGGTGCTGGAGGACCTGCTGCTGGCGAAGGTGCAGGGCAACCCGTTCTTCGCCGAGTCCATCGTCCGGGGGCTGGTGGAGGGCGGCTACCTGGGGCCGGTGTCGCCCGGGGCGGAGCGCATGGAGCGCAAGCGCAGCCTCCAGGCGCTGGCCTTGCCCAACAGCATCCAGGACGTGGTGCTGGCGCGCATCGACCTGCTGAGCGAGACGGAGAAGCTGGTGGTGAAGGTGGCGTCCGTGGTGGGACGCATCTTCACGCTGGATGCGGTGGTGGAGCTGGCGCCGGACTCGGTGCCCCGGCGGCGGATTCGCGAGGCCATCGACACGCTGACGAAGCTGGGGCTCATCCTGCTGGAGATGGAGGAGCCCTTCACGTGCATCTTCAAGCACATCGTCATCCGCGACGTGGCGTACAACACGCTGCTGGTGTCGGCGCGCGAGGACCTGCACCGCCGCATGGCGCGCTACATCGAAGCGCGCGTGGGGGACAACCCGGCGAAGTCGGCGGGAATCCTCGCGTACCACTCGCTCGCGGGGAACGACGAGGAGAAGGGGCTGGAGTACACCCTGATGGCGGCGCGCAGCGCGCGCGAGCAGTACGCCAATGACGACGCCACCCACCACTACAGCCGCGCGCTGGACGTGCTGGGCGGCACGGTGGCGTTGGACCCGGACGAGGTGCTGCTCAAGACGCGCCGGGTGATGCAGGAGCTGGCGGAGACGCTGCTCGCGGCGGGCAACTACGCGGGCTCCATCCTGATGTTCGAGCAGTGCCTCGCGGACGAGGAGCAGGACTCGCGCAAGGCGGAAATCCACCTGGGGCTGGGGCGGGCGCACCAGGAGAAGGGCGAGTCGAAGCGGGCCATCCAGGAGCTGGAGACGGCCCTGGTGCTGATGGGGCAGACGCTGCCGCGAAACCTATGGATGCTGGCGGTGCGCACCCTGCTGGCGCTGGGGCTGCACCTGCTGCACGGCCTCTTCCCCGCGCTGGTGCGGCCGCTCGACTCCCGGCTGCCCCAGTTCCTGCAGCAGCTGTCGACGCTCATCTCGCTCATCAAGATCTACTACTTCGCGGACCTGGGGAAGCTGACGTGGGCGACGATGGTGGCCACGACGATGGCCGAGCGCTCGCGCAGTGACTTCGTGCTGAGCCTGGCGGGCAGCTACTACGGCTCGCTGCTGTTCGGCGCGGGCTTCCTCCGGCGCTCGGGGCGGTGGTGCCACAAGGCGCTGGAGTACGCGCGGCGCTCGAAGGACGCGGCGGCGGAGGGCATTGCCCTGAGCCGGCTGGCGGCGCTGTCCATCTTCACCAACGAGCAGTCGAAGGCGACGCAGTATGGCGAGGAGGCGGTGGCGCTGCTGCGGCAGGTCGGGGACATGTGGGAGGTGCAGACGGGGCTGATGATGCAGGCGACGAGTCAGTTCCTGGCCTCGCGCTTCGAGAGCGCGGAGCGGGCCTTCCGGGAGATGGGGCAGGTGGGGGAGGAGCTGAACGCGCTGATGCACCAGGGCTGGGCGCACGCCTGGGTGCCCATGTGCCGCTACCTGCGGGGGGACGGGGAGGTGGAGGAGCTGCGCGCGGAGCTGGAGACGGGGCTTCGCATCGGCATCGAGGTGCAGGACCTGGCGAACCAGTGCGCCTGTCTCAACCACCTGGTGAACGTGGCGGTGCGGGAGCATCAGGTGGAGGAGGCGGCGCGGCTGGCGGTGCGTGCGGACGAGGCGCTCTGGCGCTACCACGTGCTGGTGCCCTTCGTGCAGATTGGCCTGGTGGACGCGGCGGAAGGGGCGCTCTT
This sequence comes from Pyxidicoccus sp. 3LFB2, assembly GCA_046520375.1. Classification (GTDB taxonomy): domain Bacteria; phylum Myxococcota; class Myxococcia; order Myxococcales; family Myxococcaceae; genus Myxococcus. Next base: position 29,455 of record JBKGHK010000025.1, on the reverse strand, counting down.
CGCGCTGGAGCAGGGCGCCACCTCGGTGCCGAAGGCGCAGCTGTTGGCCATCGTGCGGCGCTGCACGTTCAAGGCGCGGGCGCTGGGCAGGCTCTACCCGTATCTGCGAGGCCCGGCCCTGCGGGTGACGGCAAGGGCCCGGGCGCTGAAGAAGGGCGCGAAGGCGGCCGAGCCGCTGTTCCAGCGCGCGCTGAAGGTGCTGGAGGCCACGCCCAACCGCTGGGAGACGGGCGTGGCGTACTTCGACGCGGCGGTGGCGCTCCCGCACCGGCGCGCGCAGCTGCTGCCTCGCGCCAGGGAGGTGTTCACCGCCATCGACGCGAAGGCCGAGCTGCGGCGCGTGGAGCGGCTGGAGGCCGAGTCCCGAGTGGGCGCACAGGCGGTCGCGGCGGGCTGAGCCTGTCCGGGCTTGCCAATGCGACCGGCCGGTCATATGACCGACCGGTCACATGCCTACGCCCACCTTCTTCCGCCTCCCGGACGAGCGCCGGGACCGCCTCGTGAACGAGGCCATCGTCGAGTTCTCCGACCGGAGCTACACCGAGGCCTCGCTGTCGCAAATCGCGCGCCGCGCGAGCATCCCCAAAGGCAGCGTCTACCAGTACTTCGAGGACAAGCTCGACCTGTACCGCTGGCTGCTCACGGACGAAGCCCCACGCCGCAAGCGCGAGTTCATTGGCGCCGCCAGTCAGGACGGCGACTTCTGGACGCGCCTGGAGATGTTCATCGAGCGGGGCATGGCATTCCTCGTCGAGCACCCGCGCCTGGCCCGCCTCTCCGCCGCCGCAGCAGCGCCCACCGCCGTCGTGGAGGTCCGTGGCCTCTACAAGGCCATCTGCGAGGCCGGAATCGTGGAGCTCCGCGCCGTCCTGGAGGAGGGCGCCCGGAGCGGAGCCCTGAGCGCGTCCGACCTGGACATCGCCACGCGCTTCGTGGCCACGGTCATCGGCCCCGGCCTGACGGACGTGATTCTCCAGGAGCTCGGCGCCGAGCTCCATGAAGTCCTGGCATCGGACTCATTGCGCAAGCGGCTCAACCTCAAGCGCCGCCGGGCCCTGGCCCGCCAGGCGGTCCTCTTCATCCGCAACGGGCTGGGCTCGGAAAGGAAGACGGGATGATTCGCTATGACTTCAGCGGGCGGGTGGCACTCCTCATCGGCGGCACCTCCGGCATCGGCCTCGCCACGGCGCGTGGCTTCGCCCAAGCGGGCGCCAGTATCGTCCTCGCCGCGCGGGGCGAAGACGCCGGCCGTGAGGCCCGAGCGGCGCTGGAAGCCGAGGGCGCCCGGGTCCGCTTCTTCTCCACCGACGTGCGAGACGAGGCCTCCGTGGCGCGGGCCGTGGAGGGCACCCTGAAGGACTTCGGCCGGCTGGACTTCGCCGTCAACAGCGCCGGGGCTGGCGGCGACATGGCCTCGCTGGAGAACACGAACCAGGACGTCTGGGACAGCGTCATGGCCATCAATGCCCGGGGCGTCTGGCTCGCCATGCGCCATGAAATCCCCGCCATGCTCCAGTCTGGAGGCGGGGCCATCGTCAACCTGAGCTCCATCTACGGCCTGGCGGGCAGGGCCGCGCACCATGCCTACGTCGCCTCGAAGCACGCGGTGGTGGGCCTGACGCGCTCGGTGGCGCTCGAATACGCGACTCGCGGCATCCGGGTGAATGCCCTCTGCGCCGGTGTCACCCGGACTGCCGGAATGCGCCAAGCGGAGACGTTCGCCCCGGAGCTCGTCCAGGGGCTCGTCTCCGAGCACCCCATGGGGCGGATGGCCACGGAGGAGGAAATCGCCAGCGCGGCGCTCTGGCTGTGCAGCGACGGTGCCGGCTATGTCACCGGCACGCCGCTCTCCGTCGACGGCGGCTTCCTCGCCGCTTGAGGCCCACGTCCGCCCTACCGGCGCAGGCGCGTCAGGAGGCAGTCCGCCAGCTCCTCCCGGAGCACCTCCGGGAAGCCGGACAGGCCGGGCGTGTCGTTGCACTCGAGCAGCACGAAGGCACCCTCCTGGGTCTCCAGGAAGTCGAGCGCGACGATGTCCGCGCCCAGGTGCTCCATGGCCCGCCGGGTGTAGCCGACCAGTTCCTCCGGCGGGTCGATGACCTGGTGCTTCCGAGTCTGCACATTGGCCTTCCAGCCCGCACCCTCGCGAGCCATGGCCCAATATTTGTCCCGGATGGCCAGACAGCGCACGTCGCGCCGGTAGTCGATGAAGGGCTCGACGACGGCGTAGTCATTGGCGGCGAACAGCAGGTCGGCGACCTCGAACCACTCCGCCTCGCTGCGCACCAGCGCCTTGCCATAGCCCCCGTGGTGGTTGCCCACCTTGACGACGAAGGGCGTGGGGCGGGCGATGCGACGGACCATGTCGTCGCCGAGAGCCACGTCGAAGGGGATGACGGGCAGCCCCGCGGCGCGCAGCTCGGCCAGCATGGACAGCCGGTCCTGGCAGCGGGCCAGCGTCCCCGCGGGGTTGACGCAGGGCACGCCGCTCAGGCGCAGCACGTCCAGCACCGTCCGGTGGCGAGGGTCCGGTCGAATCGCGCCCACGCGCCAGAAGACGCCGTCGATGCGCGTGGCCGCCTCGCGGTTGAGGCACCACAGCTCTCCGTCCCGCAGCACCCACGACGCGTCCTGCAGCCGTCGCGGGACGACCTCGCAGTCGGGGAAGTAACGCTGCCAGTACTGCTCGCCGTTGATGACCGCGATGGTGGGTCGCATGGGAGTTGGAGGTGTTGGAGGATGGAGTGCGCGTGAGCGACGAGAACGACGAGCGATTCCTGAACCAGTTCCGCGAGGGCAGTCCTGAAAGGGAGTACCACTCGGCGCTGCTCAGGGTGATTCGGAGCGTTCCGTACCCGCTGACGGAGCGGGCGGGCTTCGCGCTGCTATGGCTCCTGCACTACGAGCGACTGGTCGCGGGCAGCGTCGACACCTGGACCCACCCCATCGCTGGCTCGTCTCAGGAAGACGCGGAACTCGTCAGCCACGCCTTCGGCCGGGACTCGGCCTCCGTCTGGCTGGCGCGGTTCCAGGCGATGCACCGGGAGGAGTTCGACCCGGTCTGGCTTGAACGGTGGCGAGCCGTCTTCAAGCCTCCTGAAGGGGAGCGCTGATGCCAGGCGTCCCGGGCACCCTCCCGGCCCGGCCCCTGACGTCAGCCCCGGAAAGCAGGTGTGCCCGCTGCAACCAGCCGTTGCGCGGTGCCGGCCTGCGCGGGAACGTCCGCCTGATTCCCCGTCTGCCGGGCCATTCCGGGTGGACAGCCTCGAACGTCGGGCACATGACAGCTTTCATTCCGGCCCGCGCAGGTCCCCATCAGGAGGACCTTCCGAGGGGCGGCTGTGCTGGAAGGGGGTTACCGATGGGCGTGGGCCCGGCCGGGCCCGGAGATCCGTTCACCCGAGGCGGAGTCAACGCAGTAGCGCAGGAGGAGACCGAGGGAGATGGACGACCAGGGCAGGCGGGACAATCCACAGCCACGCGCAGTGCCGCAGGGGCTCGCGCGGGAGACCTGGCTGGATGCCCTGAGCGAGACCAGCGAGCTGCGCGGGCTCATCCGCGCGCGGGACTGGGCGTCCACGCCGGTGGGACCGCCGTCGACCTGGCCGCTCAGCCTCAAGGTGCTCGTCAAGACGATGCTGGCCTCGCGCTTCCCCATGATTCTCACGTGGGGACCCCAGCTCACCCAGTTCTACAACGATGGCTACTCGAAGCTCATCGGCGTCAAGCACCCGGCGGCCCTGGGCATCGACATCCGCGTCACGCTGGCGGAGGCCTGGGACACCCTGGAGCCGGTCATCCGGCAGGCCATGGAGACCGGGGTGGCCAGCTGGCTGCCGGCACTGCTGCTGCTGCTGGAGCGCTCGGGCTACCGCGAGGAGGCCTACTTCGACGTGTCCCACGCGCCCGCGGAGGACGACTCGGGCGCGGTGGTGGGCATGCTCGCGGTGTGCACGGAAGTCACGCAGCAGGTCATCTCCGAGCGGCGCCTCCGCCTCCTGAGTGACCTCGCCGGTCAGGCCGGCGAGACGCACAGCATGGAGCGGACCTGCCAGGGGCTTACGGCGGCCCTTGCTGGCCACCCGCTGGACGTGCCCTTCGCGCTGCTCTACCTGCGCTCGCAGGATGGCCAGCGCCTCACGCTATGTGGCGCCGTCGGACTTCCGGAAGGTGGGGACGCCAGCCCTGCTTCCGTGGACCTGTCGGCCGGGGAGGCAGGGGGCTGGCCCCTCGCGCGGGCCGCGGCGGGCGAGACGGTGCGAGTGGACGATGTCGAGCGCCGGGCATCGCTGAAGGGTGGCCCCTGGGGCGACGCGGTGCGCTCGGCGCTGGTGCTGCCCCTGGCCGCGGAAGGGCAGGGGGCGCCGCTGGGCGTCCTCGTCGCGGGAGTGAGCCCCAACCGCGTGCTCGACGAGGGCTACCAGTCCTTCTTCGAGCTGCTGACGGGGCAGGTCTCCGGGGCGCTGCGCAACGCGCGCGCGTACGCGGAGGAGCGCCGCCGCTCCGAGGCGCTGGAGGAGCTGGACCGGGTGAAGACGGCCTTCTTCAGCAACGTGAGCCACGAGTTCCGCACGCCGCTGACGCTGATGCTGGGGCCGGTGGAGGACCTGCTCGCGTCGCGGCGCCTGGGTGACGCCGAGCGGCGGGAGCTGGAGCTGGTGCACCGCAACGCCATGCGGCTGTTGCGGCTCGTCAACACGCTGCTGGACTTTTCGCGCCTGGAGGCGGGCCGCCTGGAGGCGAGCTTCGAGCCGGTGGACCTGGCAACGCTCACGGTGGACCTGGCCAGCGGCTTCCGCTCCGCCATCGAACGCGCGGGGCTGGTGCTGACGGTGGACTGCCCGCCGCTGGCGGCGCCCGTGTTCGTGGACCGGGAGCTGTGGGAGAAAATCGTCCTCAACCTCTTGTCCAACGCGCTGAAGTTCACCTTCGAGGGCGGCATCACCGTGCGCCTGCGCCAGGAGGGAGGCCAGGCCCTGCTGACGGTGGAGGACACCGGCACGGGCATCCCCGCCGCGGACCAGCCGCGCCTGTTCGACCGCTTCTTCCGCGTGAAGGGCGCCCGGAGCCGCACCCACGAGGGCAGCGGCATCGGCCTCGCGCTGGTGCGCGAGCTGGCGCACCTGCACGGGGGGCGAGGTGCGCGTGGACAGTGAAGAGGGCCGGGGGCACCGCCTTCACGGTGGTGCTGCCCGTGGGCCACGCGCACCTTCCCAGCGAGCGCCCTCCTCGCCGCACGCACCCAGGAGTCGACGGCGACCGGGGCGGCGACGTTCATGCAGGAGGCGCTGCGCTGGCTTCCCGACCGGGGCGCGGGAGCGGGCCCGTCCGTGCGTCCCCAGGGCGAGACGCCCACTCCCGACGGGAAGCGCGGGCGCGTGCTGGCGGTGGACGACAACGCGGACATGCGCGAGTACCTCGCGAGGGTGCTCGGCTCCATGTTCGACGTCGTCACGGCCGAGGACGGCGAGGAGGCTCTGGAGCACCTCGCCCGGCACGGCCCGTTCGACCTGGTGGTGACGGATGTGATGATGCCCCGGCTGGGCGGCTTCGGGCTGCTCAAGGCGCTGCGCGAGGAGCCCACCACCCGCGCGCTGCCGGTCATCATGCTGTCCGCGAGGGCAGGGGATGAGGCCAGCGTGGAGGGGCTGGAGGCGGGCGCGGACGACTACCTCGTCAAGCCCTTCTCCGCGCGTGAGCTGGTGGCCCGGGTCCGCTCGGCGCTGGAGCTGTCGCGGATGCGCGGCGAGGTGACGCGGCGTGAGGTGAGGGAGTCGCACCTGCGTGAAGCGGTCCGCGTGCGCGATGACTTCCTCTCGGTGGCGAGCCATGAGCTGAAGACGCCGCTGACGGCCTTCCGCCTGCAGCTGGAGCTCATCGAGCGCAACCTGAGCCCGGAGGCGCGCACGCACGTGGGAGACCGCATCCTGGCCGCGGGCAAGCAGGTGGGCCGGCTGACAGCGCTGGTGGAGAACCTGCTGGACGTGTCGCAAATCACCAGCGGCCGGCTCGCGCTCTCGCTCGAGGCGATGGACCTGGGCGCGCTGGTGGAGGACGCGGCGGCGCGGCTGCAGGACGCGGCCGAGTCCACGGGCTCCACGCTCAGGCTCCAGCTGGAGGCGCCCCTCGTCGGCCGCTTCGACCGGCTGCGCCTGGACCAGGTGGTGACCAACCTCCTGCAGAACGCCATCAAGTACGGCGCGGGCGCGCCCGTCGATGTCCGCCTGGAGCGCGTGGGCAGCGCCGCGCGCCTCACCGTGCGGGACGAGGGCATTGGCATTGCGCCCGAGGACCAGGAGCGCATCTTCGGCCGCTTCGAGCGCGCGGTGTCCGCCCGCAGGTACGGCGGCTTCGGCCTCGGGCTGTGGATTTCCCGGCAGGTGGTGGTGGCGCACGGGGGCACCGTCTCGGTGGTGAGCGAGCCGGGCCGGGGCGCCACCTTCACCGTGGAGCTTCCGCTGATGGAGAGCCGGAAGGTCCGCCCACCGGGAGAAGAGCGCGAAGTCTCCTGAGTGCGCGACGGCGGTGAAGGTGCTCGTGACGCGGGGTGAAGCGTTGGCGGATTCACTCCGCCTGACGCAATGCAGTGCCGTGAAGCAGGAAGCTTTCTAGGATGCGAGGGCCCGCTGCGGCCGCAAGGCCGTGCTGACTCATCCATCCCGCCCGTTCATCGCCGAGCCCTCTCCATGTCTGTTGTCACCACCTGGAACATCGACCCCGCACATTCCTCCCTCCTCTTCGTGGCCCGCCACATGGTGGTGGCCCGCGTGCATGGCCGCTTCGAGCGCATCTCCGGCACGCTGAAGGTGAACCCCGAGCAGCCGGCGCAGGGCGAGGTGGAGGTGAGCGCGGACACGGCCAGCATCTACACGGGCTCGCCGGACCGGGACGCGCACCTGCGCTCGGCGGACTTCCTGGACGCGGACAACGCGCCGAAGATCATCTTCCGGAGCACCCGGGTGGAGCCCACCGGCGGCTCCGGCTTCCGGCTGCTGGGAGACCTCACCATCCGCAACGTGAGCCAGTCCGTGGTGTTCGAGGCGCGCCACGCGGCGACGGCCAAGGACCCGTGGGGCAACACGCGGCTCATCTACACGGCCCGAGCGACCATCAATCGCTCGGACTACGGCATCCGCTGGAACAAGACGCTCGACAACGGCGGCTGGCTCGTGGGCGAGAAGGTGGATGTCGAGCTGGACATCCAGGCCGTGCCCGCCACGGCCTGAAGCACGAGAGGCCTGCGCCGCTGCGCTCTCAACCCGTGCCCACCGTGGCTTGAAGCGAGGCGCGCGCGGGACACGCGCCGTACCGTGCCCGTCATGGCAGGAGCGAAGAGTGGGCGGCCCAGTGCACCGCCGCGCGCCTCACCCGTGCCCCCGTAGCTCCAGCGAAGTGCGGAGGCCCGCGCCGCTGTGCGCCTCACTCCGCGGGCAGGAAGTCCGCGTACACCGCGGCATGGTCCGAGCCGCCGTATCCGCCTCGTGACTCGCGGGCCGCGCGGAACGAGCCGGGCACGTAAGTGCCCCCACCGCGAGCGAGGTACAGGTGGTCGATGGCCTGGAGGTTGCCGAAGTAGGAGTACGTCCACGTCTCGCTGTCCGGGCGGTCACTGGCGACACGCAGGAGCGCGCCGTCCTGCTCCATGGCGACCAGCGGCGGTGAGCCGGGCACATCGTTGAGGTCTCCGCCCAGCACCACCAGGGCGCCGGGCCACTCCTGGGCCGTGCGAGTGACGATGACGCGGGACGCCTCCGCCTCGGCGAACCGGCGGCCCGGGTCGTCGTCCACCTTCGAGCGGAAGTGCGCGGAGAAGACAATCGTCCGCGTGCCCGGCGTGTCCAGGTGCACCTCGAGCAGCTCGCGCGAGAAGCGCGTCGTGGAGCCATCCGGCTTGGTGAGCGGCTGGTCCCGATGGCCCCGGGTCAGGAGGATGGGGTGCGCGGAGAGGACGGCCACGTCCACGGAGGCAGGGGCGCCCGTCTCTCCCAGCACGGCGTGGCGGAACTCCGGGAGACGGGTGGTGAGCGCGTCCAGCGAGGCCTGCGTCTCCACTTCCCCGAGCAGCACCACGTCCGCCTCCAGCCGGGAGATGGCGCTGGCGAGCTTGTCCGCCTGGGTGCCGAAGGCGTCGGGGGTGGGCAGAGCCTCGTAGGCGCTGCCTCCACACGCGCCGGAGTCGCAGGTGGTGTCGAAGAGGCGGTGCACGTTGAACGCGGCGATGCGCAGGCCGGTCTTGGAGGCGGGAGCCTCGCAGTCCCCGGTGGGGCAGGGGGCCTGTGGGCCGAAGTTCGTCTCGCGTCCCTCGCAGCCCAGGAGGGAGAGGACGAGGCCGAGCCAGGGGGCGGCGCGGCGGACGAGCGGGGAAGGCGCGCGGGCACCGTCCGGAGGACGGGGCTCGCTGGCAGAGCGGAGGAGCATGGGAGCGGCAAGCCTACCATCCGGGGTGGCGGGTGCCGTGGCGCTCATGCCCCCGGCTTCGGAGAGGCGTTAGGTTCAATCAAGGGCTTCCCCCGGGTGACGCGTTGCTTCCGGAGAGGGGTTGCGGCATGAGAGTCGGTGGACAGCCCGACGGATGCCTGCCCGGCCGGTCTTCAGGCGCCGCGCGGCGGGGTGGGTGGGAGTCCTTCGCGAGGGACGACGCGGGTCGTCAGGACAGGGGAAGACGTGGACATGCTGGTGGAGATCCTCATCGGTGCCGCGGTGATGACCCTCGTCACGGTGCTCTTCACGGGGCCGGGCATGTGGAGCTCCTCGTGGGGCTTCAAGAAGCGCGAGGGCCCGAACTCGGAGGGTGGACCCAAGTCCCCGAGTGACTCGGAGCGGCCGTAGCGAAGGCCCGGGCGCCGGGATTGGCGCCCGGACCGAAGGCGCCGGAGCCCGCACGCCGACCCAAGTAGGTAGCGGCGTTACTGGCAGATACCCGGACAGTCCGTGGCGCCCGCATTCGGGTTGCAGGCGTCGGAGGGGTCATCCACGCACGTGTCGGCGGAGCCGCTCGACACGCAGCCGCCGAAGAGGCCGCCACAGCACTCGGTGTAGCCAGCGGGGACGTCACAGGGCGTCGGGAAGGACCGGCACTCGCCCGAGGCGGGGCGCGCCCAGACGACCACCTGGGCGCAGTCCACCCCCTCGTCGTCGCCCGAGCAAGAAACCAGGGCCAACGTGGCCAGTGCCGCTATCGCTGCGCTCATGAACCTGTTCATGCGGCGCATCTGGGCAGGCCGGGACGCCGCGAGTCCAGCGCGGCGCTCTGGATGCGTCCTCCCGTAGACCCATGAGGCCCCGTACACGGGGATACTCCACGAGCAGCCGTTTCACGGGTGTCGGGTCTACCGCGACCAGCAACGGGCGGGTGAAACTGCTGAACGAGACGAGGGCCTGGCCCGTGCGAGCCGTGGCACCCGGTTCCAGAGACGCTCGTCGATGCTGCCCACCGTCCGCTGCATCCAGGAGATGACGGTGCTGACCGTGATTTTGTGGATGATGAAGTTGTTGATGAGGCCGAGCACCTCGTTGGGCAGGTGTCGTGGAAGCTGGGTGACGAAGACGAGCTCCGACGGGCCCGACAGGCCCACCCTTCAAGGCGTCCTGGCCGCGAGCTCCCTGGCCACCTCGATGAAGAGGCGCAAGGGGCCCGAGCGCCGCGCCCGGCTCGGGAAGTAGAGGAAGAAGCCGGGCACGGTGGGGGCGTACTCCTCGAGCACACGCATCAGCCGCCCGTCGCGCAGCTGCTCCTTCACCGCCGGTTCGAAGGCGTACGCGAGCCCCAGACCCTGCTCCACCAGGGCGAGCATCAGCGCTCGGTTGTTGGTGACGACGCTGCCGCGCACCGGTACCCGCCAGTTCCGCTTCCCGCGCTCCAGCTCCCAGGCGTAGAGCCCCCCGCTCGAGGGGATGCGGATGGTGAAGCACTCGTGGTCCAGCAGGTCCTCGGGCTTCTGGGGTGTGCCGTGGCGCTCGAAGTACGAGGGGGCGCCCACCACGACGAAGCGGAAGGCCCCGGTGAGGCGCACCTGCACCATGTCGCGCTCGATGGCCTCATGCAGGCGCACCCCTGCGTCGTAGCCGTCCGCGACGATGTCCACGAAGCGGTTCTCGGAGACCACCTCCACCTCCACCCGCGGGTGCGCTCGCGGAAGGCGGGCAGCACAGGAGTGATGACGAAGGGCACTGCAATCTCCGGCACCGTCAGCTTCAGCCGCCCCACCGCCTCGCCAGGCCGGGCCGACACCTCTTGTAGGGAGGCGAGCGCCTGGCCGAGACCTGGCCCCGCGCCCTCGAGTAGACGGCGCCCTGCCTCCGTGAGCGCCATGCTGCGGGTGGTTCGGTTGAAGAGCACCACCCGCAGCTGCTCCTCCAGCTGACGCACCGCCTGGCTCACGGCTGCCGGGGTGACACCGAGCTCGCGCGCCGCCGCGCTGAAGCTCTTGAGGCGTGCCACTACGAGGAACGTCTGCAGGTACGGCAGGAGGTTGGTCTTCATCGAGAGCGTCCATTCGGGCAACCGAAGGGGCGCCCCGTCGGCGCATTGCGCCCCAGGCACCGGTGCTCCGCAGTCTTAGCAGCAGGCATTTTCAACCGCAGCTTCAAGGCCCTTCGCTCTCAGGCCACCTAGTTCGGTGCATCCGGGAAGGCTACTTCTCCTGCTGTCCGTGCGGATCTTCGAGTCGAGCCCGCCACCAACCGCGCAACGAAAGCGCAGGGAAGAAGGGACCATGAGCGCAAAGAGCCCCTCTATCCGCCTGAACAACGGTGTGCAGATGCCGGCCCTGGGCCTGGGCGTCTTCCAGAGTCCTCCGGCCCAGACGGCAGGGGCCGTCGAGGCGGCCCTTCGGACCGGCTACCGCCTCATCGACACTGCGGCCGCGTACGGTAACGAGCGCGAGGTGGGTGAGGGCATCCGGCGCTCCGGCCTCGCCCGGGAAGCACTATTCGTCGAGACGAAGGTGTGGATCAGCGACTACGGCTACGACGCCACGCTGCACGCGTTCGACAAGAGCGCCCGCAAGCTCGGCGTCGAGCAGCTGGACCTGCTGCTGCTGCACCAGCCGCTGCCGTCGGCCTTCGACCGCACCCTTGAGGCCTACCGCGCGCTCGAGAAGTTGCTCGCGGACGGAAAGGTGCGAGCGATCGGCGTGAGCAACTTCATGCCCGGGCACCTTGAGCGCCTGCTGAACTCAGCGAAGGTCGTGCCCGCCGTGAATCAGATTGAGGTGCATCCGTACTTCCAGCAGACGGAGCTGCAGCGCATGCACGCGAAGCACGGGATTGTGACCCAGGCCTGGTCGCCCATCGGCGGCATCACCTCGTACTTCGGAGGTCGCGAGAAGACGACGTTCAACGACCCGACGCTGCTTGGGCTCGCGCGCCAGCACGGCAAGTCGGCCGCCCAAGTGATGCTCCGCTGGCACCTGCAGAAGGGCCTTTCTGCCATCCCGAAGTCGATCAAGCCCGCGCGCATCGCTGAGAACTTCAATGTCTTCGACTTCGAGCTCACGCGCGAGCAGGTGGCGGCAATCGACGTGCTCGATACCGGAGTCCGTGGCGGGCCGGACCCCGACAGCATCACCCTCGCCAACTACGGCAGCGCCATCCCCGAGGCCTAGGGCGCGACGTCCGCAGCCCTGCACAGCCCCAACGCACGCACCCCAACCACCGGCGATTCCATCGGCATCGAAAGCGACAGGACCGCATGACGAATCCGACGAGCCAGGCCGGGATACCGGCCGACACCACGAACATTCAGGGCAAGGTCATCGTCATCACCGGCGCCAGCAGCGGCCTGGGAGAGCGACCGCGCGTGACCTCGCGGGCCGGGGCGCCAGCGTGGTACTGGGCGCGCGCCGCGTCGACCGCCTGAGCGCACTGGTGGACGACATCACGAAGGCCGGCGGCAAGGCCTTCGCCCTCGGCACCGACGTCACCGACGTCGCCCAGGTGCAACGCCTGGTCGACGCAGCAGTGGAGCGGTTTGGCCGCATCGACGTCCTGCTCAACAACGCGGGGCTGATGCCGCACTCGCCCCTCGAGCGCCGCAAGATTGCCGACTGGGACCGCACCATCGACGTCAACATCAAGGGTGTTCTCTACGGCATCGCGGCCGCGATGCCACACATGCAGCGGCAGAAGAGCGGCCACATCATCAATGTCTCCTCGGTGGCTGGCCACCGGGTCGGCCCGGCCGGCGCCGTCTACTCGGCGACGAAGACAGCGGTGCGCGTGCTTTCGGAGGGGCTGCGCCAGGAGGTGAAGCCCTGGAACATCCGCACGACCATCATCTCGCCGGGCGCCATCGCGACCGAGCTTCCGCAAAGCATCACAGAGCCCGACATCGCGAAGGGCATCGGGCAGTTCTACGAGAAGTACGCGCTCCCGGCGTCCTCGTTCGCCCGCGCGGTCGCGTTCGCCATCAGTCAGCCCGAGGACGTCGACATCAACGAGATCCTGTTCCGGCCCACGAGGCAGGAGCTGTAATGGGCGTGCGGTCAGGGGGCGCCGTGGGCACGGTCCGCAGGACGGTGCTGGTCGTAGGAGCAACCGGGAGCGTCGGACGCCTCATTGTCGCCGAGGCGCTCCGCCACGGGCATGCGGTGCGAGCCCTGGAGGACGTCGACGCGCTGTTTGCCCCGCTCACCGAGGATCCGCATGAAGAACCTGCCGCTCGAGGACGAGCCGAAGCATGTGCGCGACGACCTGAACGCCCCAATCGCATTTCATTGACGAAAGGTTTGCACATGGCCTCGGAACCGAAGAGCAAGATGGGACGTCGCTCCTTCCTCCTGTCGGCGGGAGCCGTCGCTGCCACGCCACTTCTGGGCGGTATGACTGCAGAGGCTGCGGCGAAGGCGGCAGCGCCGAGCAGGCCACCTGCACCCACGGCGCTCGGAAGGCGAAGGCTGGGCAAGCTGGAGGTCTCCAGCATCGGGCTCGGCGTGCAGAACATGAGCCGCACCTACCAGACCACGGTCCCCAGCCGGCCCGAGATGCACCGCATCATCCGGACCGCCTTCGACCGGGGCGTCACCTTCTACGACGCGGCCGAGGCGTACGGCCCGCATGAGGTCGAGCGCATCCTCGGCGAGGGCGTCGCGCCGTTTCGCGACAAGGTCGTCATCGCGACCAAGTTCGGCTGGAACATCGACCAGGAGACCGGCGCGCGCCGACCGGGGCTCAACAGCCGTCCGGAGCACATCAAGCGCGTCGTGGAGGGCATGCTCAAGCGCCTGCGCACCGACCGCGTCGACCTCCTCTACCAGCACCGCGTCGACCCCGAGGTCCCCATCGAGGACGTCGCCGGGGCGGTGAAGGAGCTCATGACCCAGGGCAAGGTGCTGCACTGGGGCCTGTCCGAGATGGGGCTGAGCACGCTTCGCCGCGCGCACGCCGCGCTGCCCGTGAGCGCCGTGCAGAACGAGTACTCGATGCTGTGGCGCGGCCCCGAAGAGGCGGTCCTCCCGCTCTGCCAGGAGCTGGGCATCGGCTTCGTGCCGTGGAGCCCGCTCGGTGTGGGGTTCCTCACGGGGGCCATCGACGCGAACACGCGCTTCGCGCCGGGGGACATCCGCGGCGTCGAGTCCCGCTTCTCTCCGGAGAACCTGCCGCACAACCTCGCGCTCGTGGAGTTGGTGAAGCGCTGGGCCGAGCGCAAGCGTGCCACGCCCGCGCAAATCGCGCTGGCCTGGCTGCTGGCGCAGAAGCCCTGGATCGTCCCCATCCCGGGCACGACGCAGATGGCGCACATGCTCGACAACATCGGGGCGGCGGACGTGCGCTTTACGCCGGACGAGCTCGGCGAGCTGAACCGCGCCGTCCGGGCGGTGGAGGTTCGCGGCGCCCGGCTCCCGGAGCAGGTACAGGTCTTCTCGGGAGTGGAGGCGGCGCCGAAGAAGCCAGGTCCGTAGCGGGAGCGGAGCCCTGGCGGGCCTCATGTTGCTTCAAAGCCCTTCGCCTTCCCTTTCCCAGGAGCTGAAACCATGCAGAGGCGCAGACTTGGAAAGAGCAACCTCGAAGTGTCGGCGCTAGGCCTGGGATGCATGGGCCTGAGCCACGGCTACGGTCCTCCTGTGGACCGGCAGGCGGGCATCGCGCTCATCCGCGCTGCCGTGGACCGCGGCGTCACGTTCTTCGACACCGCGGAGGTCTACGGCCCCTTCACCAACGAGGAACTGGTGGGCGAGGCCCTCTCGCCCGTGCGCGACCGGGTCGTCATCGCGACGAAGTTCGGCTTTGCCTTCGACGAGGGCGGTAGGCCAGCGGGTGGCATGGACAGCCGGCCCGAGCGCATCCGCGCCGTCGCCGAGGCGTCGCTGAAGCGCCTCAAGACGGACGTCATCGACCTCTTCTACCAGCACCGGGTGGACCCGGCAGTGCCCATTGAGGACGTGGCCGGAACGGTGAAGGACCTCATCGCCGAGGGGAAGGTGAAGCACTTCGGCATGTCCGAGGCGGGCGTGAAGACCCTCCGCCGCGCGCATGCGGTACAGCCCGTCACGGCGCTGCAGAGCGAGTACTCGCTCTGGTGGCGCAAGCCCGAGGAGGAGGTGTTCCCCGCGCTGGAGGAGCTCGGTATCGGCTTCGTCCCGTTCAGCCCGCTCGGAAAGGGCTTCCTCACCGGGAAGATCGACGAGACGACCACGTTTGCCAAGGACGACTTTCGCAACAGCGTGCCGCGCTTCAGCCCGCAGGCACGCAAGGCGAACCAGGACTTCGTGGCCTTCATCGGCCGGGTGGCAGAGAAGAAGGTCGCCACGCCCGCGCAGGTCGCTCTCGCCTGGCTGCTCGCGCAGAAGCCGTGGATCGTGCCCATCCCGGGGACCACCAAGTTGCACCGCTTGGAGGAGAACCTCGGCGGGGCGAGCGTCACGCTGACGCCGGAGGACTTGAAGGACATCGAGCGCGAGGTCGCGAAGATTTCCGTGGAGGGCGCGCGCTACCCCGACCACCTCGAGCGAACCACCGGCCTCTGATGGACCCGGCCATGGCACATCTGAAAGGGCTGCTGACATGAGACTCACCACACTGACTGCCGCGGTGCTGCCGCTACTGGCCGTGGCCTGTGCCCACTCGAACAACACCGGGGAGTCGATGGGCGCCCGGGTGTCCGTGGCCCCTCCAGGTGACGGCGCACAGGGACTGCAGATTGCCCGGGCCGGCTCACAGACCTCGCGTGAAGGCCCGGCCGAGAACTTCACCGGGGCCGTGCGGGTCGACCCGCTCTTCCAGGCGAAGGCCCCAGCACGCGCCTCGGGCGCCGCGGTGACCTTCGAGCCCGGCGCCCGCTCGGCCTGGCACTCGCACCCGCTGGGCCAGGTCCTCTACGTGACGGAGGGCGTGGGCCGGGTGCAGCGCTGGGGCGACCCCGTCGAGGAGATTCGCAAAGGCGACGTCGTCTGGATTCCGCCGGGGCAGAAGCACTGGCACGGGGCTTCGCACGAGCGCCGGATGACGCACATCGCAGTCTCCGAACACCTCGACGGCAAGGCCGTGGACTGGATGGAGAAGGTGAGCGACGCGCAGTACGGCGCGCCCGCCACGGGCCGAGCGGCCACCTCCGCGGCACCCGCACGCCCCGGCGTCGGTGCAGACGGCCAACCCACCCGGGCCCAGCAGCTGTTCGGCGACATCTCGCCGAAGATGGTCGAGCTCACGGACGGCGTGCTCTTCGGCGACATCTGGGAGCGCCCGGAGCTGTCCAAGCGGGACCGCAGCCTCGTCACCGTCAGCGCCCTCATCGCGATGAATCGCCCCGACCAGCTGCGGGGCCACTTCGCTCGGGCGCGCGACAACGGGGTGACGCGGGAGGAGCTCATCGAGACCATCACCCACCTGGCGTTCTATGCGGGCTGGCCGAGCGCGGTGATGGCGCTCGGCGTGGCGAAGGAAGCCTTCGAGGCCCAACAGCCGTGATTCGGAAGCCGGACGTCCTCGACGACGTCACCAGGAGGTAGTCCAGATGCGTACACAGGTGGCGGGGCGCTTCATGTCGTGGTCGCTCGTCGTGGCGGGCGTGGCGCTGGGGGCATGTGCGGGGCCCACCCGCACCGTCATGGCAGAGCCGCAAGGGCTCGTGCTGCGCGAGCAGGGGAGCTTCGCCGTCGGCGGGACGGTGGTCACGAGTCCGGGGACCTTCGACCCGCGCCGCCCCTCGGCAGAAGGCGCAACGCTCCACGGGGACCACGCGTACGTCTTCTACCAGGTGCCCGATGGTGCGCGCCCGCTCCCACTCGTGTTCTGGCACGGCGCCGGCCAGTCGTCCAAGACGTGGGAGACCACCCCGGACGGCCGGGAGGGCTTCCAGTCCCTCTTCCTGCGCCGTCGGTTCCCCGTCTACCTCGTCGACCAGCCACGGCGTGGCAAGGCAGGTCGCAGCACCGTCCCGTCCACCATCCCGGCCACTCCGGACGATCAGACGTGGTTTGGCATGTTCCGGATTGGCGTCTGGCCCGATTACTTCCCTGGGGTCCAGTTCTCGCGGGAGCCGGCAGCGCTCGAGCAGTTCTTCCGCGCGGCCACTCCAAACACGGGTCCCTTCGACGCAGAGGTGAGCGCGAGTGCCGTGTCCGCGCTCTTCGACCGGATTGGCGCCGGCGTCCTCGTCACGCACTCGCAGGGCGGCGGCCCCGGCTGGCTGGTGGCGATGCGCAACCCGAAGGTGCGAGCCGTCGTCTCATACGAGCCGGGCAGCGGTTTCGTCTTCCCAGAGGGCGAGGTGCCCGCGCCCATGCCCAGCCTCACCGGCCCGCTCGCGGCCACGGGCGTCCCGATGGAGCGCTTCCGGGCGCTGACCCGCATCCCCATCGTCCTCTACTTAGGAGACAACATCCCGGAAGAGCCGTCACCCAACCCGGGCCTGGACAACTGGCGCGTGCGGCTCGCCATGGCGCGCCTCTGGCGCGACGCAGTGAACCGGCACGGCGGCAACGTCACCCTCATCCACCTGCCCGAGCTTGGCATCCGGGGGAACACGCACTTCCCCTTCTCTGACACCAACAACGTGCAGATTGCAGACCTCCTCTCGAAGTTCCTCGCGGACAAGGACTTGGATTGACCCGTGAGCCAGGGAGCCGGCCGAAGCGAGGCTGCGATGAGCCACTTTGAAATCCATCGTCGGCGACAGAGCGCAGCGGCCCTGCTTCGCAGCGTCCGCTTCGCAGCCGTCCTCCTCGTTGCTGCGGGGGCCGCGTTCGCGCAGGAGAGGGGAAGTGCCATGAAGGAGGGCCCGGCTGGCCATCTCAGTCCTCGCAGCACCCTGCGAGACCTGCTGCACCACCCGGCGTTCGCGGGCTTCGGCCCGTTGCTGTTGCCGTGGGATGGGCGCGCGTACGACGAGGCCCTGCCGTTCTCGAAGATTGGCTCGCTGTTGCCGTACCACACGGAGGTCCACCCCGAGACGGTGACGCATGCGCTCAATCGCATGGTCGACGACGTCAATGGCGGCAAGCCCGTCTTCTACAGGTTCTACGATGCGACCGAGCGGCAGGAGCAGCCCGACAAGAACCACACCGGGCTGTTCTACTTCCGTGGCAAGCCCGGAGCGCCCTTCGCGATCATCAGTCCCGGGGGCGGCTTCAGCTACGTCGGCAGCGTCCACGAGGGCTTTCCGTACGCTGCCGAGCTCAGCCGCCGGGGGTACAACGCCTTCGTGCTGAGGTACCGGGCCGGACAGGGCGCCGCGGTGGCAACCCAGGACCTCGCCGCGGCCGTGACGTACATCTTCCGCAATGCGCAGACGCTTGGCGTCAGCACGTCCGGCTACTCGCTCTGGGGAAGCTCGGCCGGGGCGAGGATGGCAGCCTCCATCGGTTCACACGGCGCGGCGGCGTTCGGCGGCGCGCAACTCCCGAAGCCGACGGTCGTGGTGATGGCCTACACGGGGCATTCGGACCACTCCTCCGACGAGCCCGCCACCTTCGTTGTCGTAGGCGAGCGGGATGGGATTGCTCCGCCAGCGGCCATGGAGCGGCGCGTTGCGGAGCTCCGAAAGGTTGGGAGCGTCGTGGAGTTCCGCCGCTACCCGAAGCTGGGCCATGGCTTCGGCGTTGGCACCGGCACGTCGGCCGAAGGGTGGATTGCCGAGGGAACCCGCTTCTGGGAGCGAATCCTCCGCGAGCGGGACTGAGCTGCGCCCCCTTGCATAGCGTCACCTTCGAGGAGGTGAGGAGGCCTGCGTTGCGGCCGTCCCGGGAGGCTCGCGCGAGGTCGAGTCTTGGCAGTGCCATTCTCAACCTCTGCTTCAAAGCCCTTCATCGTCTCGCCGCCTGGTCCGACGCGGCCCGCAGGGCTACTTTTCCTGGTGTCAAGGGTCGCTGAGACAGCTCAACGAAAGGAGTTTGCAAATGAGAGACACGACTTTGAAGGCTACCCTTCTAGTCATGATGACAGGGCTCACGGCTGGCAAGGTCGGGGCGGCGGACTACAAGGCGAACCCATTCACCTTGGTCTACCAAGGTGCAATCACCAAGAATGAGCCGGGCAAGGTCAACATCCGTCCGGTCACGTACAAGCTCAACGGCTTGGAGATTTCTGCCAACGTCTACACCCCAGCGAAGTACGATCCGAAGAAAAAATACCCTGCAATCGTCGTGGCGCACCCGAACGGCGGGGTGAAGGAGCAGGTGGCGGGCCTGTACGCCCAGCGACTGGCGGAACAAGGCTATATTACGATTGCCGCAGATGCCGCGTATCAAGGTGCGAGCGGAGGACAGCCACGCAACGTGGACAAACCCGCATACCGCATCGAGGACATTCACGGCATGGCGGATTTCATCGTCCGGTATTCGGGCGTCGATGTCGCGCGTTTGGGCCTCCTCGGCATCTGCGGCGGCGGCGGCTATTCGCTGGCCGCCGCGCAAACCGACAAGCGGTTCAGGACGATTGCCACAATCAGCATGTTCAACTCCGGGCGAGCTCGTCGCAATGGCTATGCGGATTCGCAGCTGAACACCATTCAGCAACGTCTGCAGCAGGCTTCGGCCGCCCGCACCCAGGAAGCGGCGGGCGGGAAGATTCTCTATGCGGGAGATGCGGATCTGACAGATGCGCAGATCGCCGCACAACCGTTTGATCTGTATCGGCAGGGCTACGAGTACTACTGGAGGTCGCACGCGCACCCCCGCTCAACCTTCAGGTACACCCTGAGCAGCTTGGTGGAGCTGATGCGTTTCGACGCCACGAACCAAATTGAATTGATCAACCAGCCCCTGTTGATGATCGCCGGCAGCAAGGCTGACAGCCTGTACATGACCGAGGATGCGTTCGCCAAGGCGACCGGCACGAAGGACAAGGAGTTGTTCAAGATCGATGGCGCGACGCACATCGAGACCTACTGGGTTCCCAAATATGTAGATGCCGCGATGGACAAGCTGACGCCGTTTTACGCTAGGACTCTCTGAACTCACGCCCGTCTATTGCAGCCATTTGGCTCCTGACCTCCCCGCCGGAGGGTATTCAGTGCGTGTATTCGTGAGGGTGTCGCTCTTGGTTCTGCTCTGGGGCGCCTCAACATGGCTTTTATACACGCCTACATGCTGCTTGGTGCGCGCACCCCATTTTCAATCATTGTTTAATAGCCCTTTGCGTTCTGGTTGCTAGTGCCTCGCGGACTCGCGGTGTATTTCCGTTCCACCCAGGCGCTCGCTCGCCCAGCCAGACGCACTCGAGCGAACGACAAGGAACACGGGTCGCAGCAAATCCCTCCTTCTTTCGAGGCAATCACACCATGACTGGAAGACGCTTCTGCCTCTCGCTTCGCAACGGCATCAAGATCCCGGCCCTCGGGCTCGGCGTGTTCGAGGCGACCGTGGGGGCGTACCGGGCCGCCGGGACGCTGCTCGCGGACGGACGCGTCCGCTGCGGAGCCATGCTGCTTCACCAACGACTTGGGCTCGCCGCAGCGCTCTGTGCCTGTGCCCTCGTGGCATGTTCAGACCGGCCCTCCGCCGAGAGCGATGCCGGCGTCGAAATCGATGCCGGGAGGCTGACCGATGCTGGAGCGCAAGACCCAGCGAGTGACGCCGGTGAGGCCGACGGCGGCGGGAGTGCCGATGCCGGCACCTCCGGTGATGCTGGGACTTCCGATGCGGGCACTGCTCTCACGAACAGCTGCCTGGGGCCTTCGAGCGCCAACGTGGCCAATGCGAGGTTGCCAGCGGGGTACTGTGCATGGACCTGGGCGACCGTTACTGATCCGCGAGGGTTGATCGTCGCTCCGAACGGAGACGTACTGGTGGTCGAGCGCCGCGCCGGTCGAATCACCGCGCTTTACGATTCGAACAGTGACGGCGTTTCGGATTCGTCCGAACGGGCGACGCTGGTCGAGGTTGGCGGGCTCAACCATGGCATCACACTGCACAACGGATATCTTTATGCCTCCTCCGCGACGCGCGTCCTGCGCTGGCCATTCGCGACCGGAACGAGAGCCGCGCTGAGCGGCCAAGAGGAAGTGGTGACCGGCATCCCTTCGGGCGGCGTCGCGGGCGGCCATGTCACCCGGACGATTGTCTTCGACGCCGAAGGCCGCCTCTACGTGAGCGTCGGTTCAGCCACGAACGTGGATAGCGATTCGACGCGCGCTCGCATTCGTCGCTTTACCGCGGCCCAGGTTCAGGCAGGCAACGTGGCTTTCACGGACGGCGAGGTGTTCGCCGATGGCCTTCGGAACGAAGTGGGCCTGCGTTTCGACAGCCAGGGCAGGCTGTGGGGTGTGGAGAACGAGCGAGACAATCTCAACCGCGCCGACCTCGGGGGCGACATTCACACCGATAATCCCGCTGAAGAGCTCAACCTCTTCTCCGAAGCGGGACGGTTCTACGGCTATCCCTATTGCTTCAGTGAGTTCTCGCTTCCGGCCGGTGTGGGAATGGGCCCAGGGACGCAGTGGGCGGATCCGGGCTTCATGAATGATGGCACCCACTCCGATGCGTGGTGCCGCGACGTCAACAATGTGGTGCCTCCGATGTTGGTGATGCCCGCTCACGTTGCCCCGCTCGACATCGTCTTCTACGACGGCGCGTCCTTCCCGCCCGCGGTGGTCGGCGACGCCTTCGTCAGCTTCCACGGCTCCTGGAATCGGCGGCCCGCCCAGGGCTACGAGGTTGCGCGAGTGGTGTTCGAGAACGGGTTGCCGGTTCGCTACGAGCCGTTCTTCGAGTTCAACGGCACTGGCGACACCTCCGCCGACTGGCCGCATCGGCCGGTAGGATTGGGTGTGGGCCCCCATGGCGAGTTGTTTGTGAGCAGCGACGCGTCAGGCCGAATCATCGCAATCGGCTACCAGCGATAGCCAGACGCCCCGTGCTCAATTCGTGCGCACGTACAGAATTGCGTGGCTTGCGTCGACGTAGGCGCTTTCTGGTGCCCTGGTGATTGAGCGCATGGGGAGTTCAGAGTCCTGCTGCGGGTAGAGGCCCTGGGTCTTGGGAAAAGAGGGCTGGTGCCGAATGCAACCGGCGGTGTGCGTCGAGCTGGCAACCTGCTCGGCGCACACAACACCGCCTGCGCGGCGTCCTCCTGGGCCTGCTGGGCCTCGTCCTGGCGCTCCTGGCTCGCGGTCCCTCTCAGCGCCCCTCACTGGCGTTCATCTTGGGTACAGCTTGGGTACGTGGGTGGGGACGGCAGGGGTCAGGGGCCACTGGCTGCACCGGGGCCGGTGACGTCCGTGAACTTCGCGCCGGTGATGCCCGCGCGCTCCAAAGCCTCCTTGATCTCCTCGGACACGATCAGGGCCACGGTCCAGCCCCAGGTGCGGAACACCTTGGCGCCTTCCACCTTCGCCGGGTCGATGCGCATCCCGGACACCGAGGAGTAGGAGCCCACCTTTTCCGGCATCCCGTCCTCCGGGGTCCAGTAGCGCACCTCCTCGCACGCAGCGTCGTCGATGCACTTCACCAGACGGGCCGCGTTGAGGATGAAGTGCTGAGCGGGCTGGGAGTCGATCTCCACCGGGAAGAGCTGCACGTCGTCAGGTGCCACCTCGGTGAGGAGGGAGGCCACCCGGGCGTGGACGACGGGGATGCTGAATGCCGCGTGGGAATAGTCGAGCGGCTTTCCGGAGATCGTGATGGGGATCTTGATGCGCTCATCCGACTGAGCTCGTTGCCCGATCCTGAACTGCCACGGGTCATCGACCTTCCGTCCCTCGTGATCGAGAGGATGCCCCAACTCCCACCGGCCGGAGAGGTACACATCATCGGTCAACTTGAAGAACCGCTTCGGCATGAGGTCGTCCATCCGAGGCGGGCTACCCCGGAACGAGTGCCCGGGTCCCTTCCTCCCAGTGCTTCAATGCCTGCTGCGCGCCGAATGGGACCAGACCCTGTCCCTTGGCAGCCTCCTCCAGAACAGCTTTGGCTTCGGCCGTCCGATAGCAGAGCAGATGCGCAGCAGCCATCACGCACACGGCCATTCGGTCATGCTTGAGCAGCGCGGCGAGAGCGTCACGCCCGGCATTGCCGCACAACCTCCCCCAACTTGATGTGCAGGGCGACCCGGGCAGGCACAATGAATACGGCGGTGGATGTGGGAGCGCAGGAGACTGGGTCCATCAAGGCAGGTGCGCGAGATTGTCGGAGAAGAGTGCATCCAGCAAAGTGGGGGGACCTTCACCATGGAAGAAGCCCACTCGAACATCTGGAAGCGTCACTCCTGCGAAAGCCAGGGGGAACCGGCGATGGCCGAGCCTTTCCTCTATCAAATGGGCCAGCGCATCCGCTTCTGGCCTGACAGTCGCGGGCGGCTCGAAAGCGAGCTGAGGTGAGGAAAAGTGCTGGAGGCGAAAGGAGTCATCGCCTGCCTCCCCTGTCTTCGGGTGGGCAGCTGCCGTCATGGGGTACTCAGTGTATGTGGGATGCCAGACCTGGGTCGTGACGTAGACAATGTAGAAAGGCACAAGCACGCTGACTGCGGCAGCGACGCGGGTCGCAAGCTGTGCGCCTCCAGGCAATGGCTCCGTGCGATACAGAAAGCAGCGCATGCATGCCGAGACATAGGGCTGGGTTCCGCTTCCGACGCCTTCACTCGGGAAGGCGCGTTTGAGCTCCTTCAGGAGACTCTTCCATTCAGTCCCACTCAGTGCCTTGTCCCATGCCGCCATGAACCTGGCGTGCTCGGGTGTACGCTGGTGTGCAGGCACTGGCTCGGTGAGATCCTCCTCCTCCTCGGGGAACCCGGTTGGATAGTATTTCCGCGCGAATTCGACAAATGACTCAAGAGTCATTTCAGTCATTCGCTGCTCCCTTCAGTGGAATGTCGAAATAGACGGGTTCCAAGTCTCGGGTCCGGCACTCCGACACACGAGCCCCAGCGAGGCGTTCTCTGAGCAGACGCTCATATTCCGTCTTGAACCGGCGACACAGGATGGCGATCATCTCTCCCCGCTCAGCCTTGGATAGAACTTCTTGCGCCGCCGCGTTGGCGAGATGGGCAACAACCTGCTGTGCAACCTCTAGAGGGACTTCTCCCTGCTGGGTGTTGCGGATCGGAATGCCCACCTCGAATTTGCACACGTCGGTAGCTCCTGAATCACCTTCCGTGATGCGTGCGTGGATGCAGACAGCTCGCCAGCCATCAGGCTGGATTACGTCGGCGTCCACCTCGACGACTGTCTTGAAGCGGAAGTGTTCCGGAGTGATGCGTCCAACGACCAGGCCACGTCCATGGGTGCACCCGCTCTGCCCCATCGCGCCTGCCAGCAATGCTGTCGCGAGCGCCCACAGGCATAACTGCTGTGTTGCTTTCCTGGGCGCCATGTCGCTCCCTGCTACCCGCATTCATCCGGACCGTGAGGCCGCGTTTGCTCGCGTCAGCGAAGTCAACGGAAGCCGATAACCCAAGGGAAGTCCATGGCGGCTGGTGATAGCCGTGGAGTGCAGTGGCGGTAGGGCACGGGAATCGAACTCGCCAGGGACGCCTCTCAGCGCCCCTCACCGGTTTTGAAGACCGGGCCGGCCACCAGGTCCGGAGGCCCTACCACCGTCGATTACTGCCGCACGGCCCGGGCCCCGTCAACCAACGCCACGGCTCAGCGCGCCTTCTTCGCGGCCTTCGCCGGCTTCAGTCCCGGCAGCCCATCCACCAGCGTGGCCACCAGCAGCCGCGCCAGCTCATCCGCGGGTGAGCCGTTGAACCCCGTGCACGTGAGCCGCAGGCTCACAATCCCGTGCACGCCGGCCCACAGCACCTCGGCCAGCTTCGAGGGCTCGGCGTCCTCCGTAATCCTCCCCGCCGCCTTCAAGTCCTCGAACACCCGCGCCAGCACCCCGAAGGACTTCGGCCCCGCGCCCTCGGCGCTGCTGAACAGCGCCGTCGACAGCTTCGGGTCCTCCATGAAGATGAGCCGGTACGTCTCCGGCTGCTCCAGGCCGAACTTCACGTAGGCCTCCGCCAGTCGCGCCAGTCGCTCCAGCGGCTCTTCCACCGTGGCCGCCGGCTCCAGCGCGGCCAGCAGGTCTTGGAACCCCCGGACGACCAGCTCCCTCGCAATCGCGTCCCGGTTCTCGAAGTGCAGGTAGAGCGTTGCCGGCGCGTACTCCACCGCATCCGCCAGCTTGCGCATCGACAGGGCACTGAACCCCTCGCGCATCACCATGTCCCGAGCCACCCGGACAATCTGCTCGCGCAGCTCCGCCCGCTGCCGCTCCTTGCGCTCCGCTGTCCCCATGTTCCGAGTGTAGGCCTTGACATCCCGAACGGCCACCAATAAATGAACACCGTTCGCAGAACAGTGTTCAGGAATCATTCGCCGTTCGGAACAGGGGAGTACGGCATGGACAAGGTGGCGTTGTTCGGCGCCTCGGGCGTCGTCGGGCAGAGCGTAGCGAAGGCGCTCCAGGCGCAGGGTCGGTCCTACCGGGTGGTGGGGCGCTCGGCGGCCGGCCTGCAGAAGGAGTTCGGCGCGGACCCGCTGGCGGAGGTCGCCACCTGGAACCCCGAGGACACGGACTCCATCCGAGCCGCGGCTCGCGGCATCCACACGCTCATCTACATGGTCGGGGTGAACTACTGGCAGTTCCACCTCCACCCGCAGCTGATGCGCCGCACGCTGGACGCCGCCATCGCCGAGGGCGTGCAGCAGGTGCTCCTCATCGGCACCGTCTACCCGTATGGCCTGCCGCGCTCCACGCCCGTCACCGAGGACCACCCCCGCGAGCCCCACACCTTCAAGGGGCGCATGCGCAAGGAGCAGGAGGACCTGCTCATGGCCGAGCACGCCGCCGGCCGCATCCGCGGCACCATCCTCCGCCTCCCCGACTTCTACGGCCCGGGCGTGGACAAGAGCTTCCTCTACCGCGCCTTCCTCGCCGCCACGGAGGGCAAGCGCGCCCAGCTCATCGGCCCCATCGACGCTCCGCACGAGTTCGTCTACGTGCCCGACGTGGGCCCCGTCGTCACCGCGCTCATGGACGAGCCCCGCGCCTACGGCCGCTGGTGGAACCTGGCCAGCGCGGGCGTCACCACCCAGCGGACGCTGGTGAATGAAATCTTCGCCCAGGCCGGCCGGCCCCCGAAGCTCATGACGTCAGGGAAGGGGATGGTGCGACTCATCGGCCTCTTCGACCCGTTCATGCGCGAACTCGTGGAGATGCACTACCTCCTCACGAAGCCCGTCCTCATGGACGACTCGGCCCTGCGCGGCCTGCTGGGCACCGTGCCCAAGACGCCCTACAGCGAGGGCATCCGCCAGACGCTGGCCGCCATGCGCGCCCCGTCCGTCAGTCCAGCCCCCGCTGCCACAGGTCGTCCTCATCCAGTCCCATGAGGTGACCGACCTCGTGCATCACCGTGATTCCAATCTGCTCGATGAGCTCCTCGCGCGTCCTCGCGAAGCGCTCCAGGTTCTTCTGGTACAGCACGATGGACGCGGGGAAGTGGTCGTACGCGTTCGTCACGCTGCGCTCGCCCACCGGCGTGCCCCGGAACACCCCGAGGATGCTCGGAGATAGCGGCGGGTCCTGCCCCAGCAGGTCCTCGTCCGAGGGCAGGTCCTCCACGGCAATCGTCACGTTGTCCAGGTACTGCTTCGCGTGGCGGGGTAGGGACTTCACCGCGTCCTCCACCGCGCGGTCGAACGCGGACTCCTCCAGCTCCACCGGGGGCGGGAACTCCTCGGGCACCAGCGCCTGCGCCTTGCCGAAGCGCTTCTTCGCCTCCTTCTCGTCCCCGCGCCGCTCCGCCATCAGCCCCAGGTAGTGGTGCGCCCAGGCCTCGTCCGGCGCGTCCTTCAGCACCTTCTCGAAGGCGGCCCGCGCCTCCTCGAAGCGGCACAGCTCGAAGAGGGCAATCCCGCGCTCCAGCTGCGCATCCAGCGAGCGCGGCATGTGCCCGAGCGCCGCGTCCAGGCTGGCCAGCGCCGTGGCGCACTCGCCCATCTGGTTCAGCCCCATGCCCTCCAGGAGGAGGAACTCGTACAGCATCTCCACATCGTCGGCCTTCTGGGCCAGGCGCCGGCCGCGCGCGCACAGGCCCAGGCCCTCGGCCACCGCCTCGCGGTCCTCCCCGGCCCGGCACACCAGGCAGTCCGCGGCGCCCAGGAGCACCTCCAAATCCTCCGGAGCCACCTTCAGGGCCTGTCCAAAGGCCCGGCCCGCCTCCTCCAGCCGCCCCAGCTCCACCAGGGCCGCCGCCCGGAAGTGCAGGGCCTCTGGGAGCTCGGGTGCCGTGGCCAGCAGGGCCTCCGCTCCGGCCAGGGCCGTCTCGAAGTCGCCCGCCTCGAAGGCGTCCGCCACCGCGTCCAGTCGAGCCTCCACGCCACCCACCCCCTCTGACTTCGCGGTCCGCTTCCCCATGGGCCGGCACATATGAAGGCGCACTGTGCGTTGTCAACGACGGGCACGGCTGTTAGGTTCCGCCCCCCGTCCACGTGCGACGGCCCGCCCCGTGAACATCCTAGTCGTCGACGATGATCTGGAGCTGTGCACCATGCTCTCTCGCTTCCTGGAGATGCATGGGTACACGGTCTACTCGGCGGCGGACGCGTTGCAGGCGCTCGACATCCTGGAGCGCAACCAGGTGGGCATGGTCATCACCGACTACCTCATGCCCCACATGGACGGCATCCGCTTTACGGAGATGCTCAAGGCGGAGCCCCGCTTCCAGGCCATTCCCGTGCTGATGATGACCGGCAGCCACGACGAGGGCATCACCGAGCGGGGCCTGCGCAAGGGCGTGGCCCTGACCCTGCACAAGCCCCTGGATATGGGGCAGCTGCTCACCCTCGTGCGCTTCGCGGAGTAGGGCTCCCGCCCCCCTGCACCCAGGGAGGCTGTACCCGTCCGCTCGCCCACAGGCTCGCCCTTCTCGGTTGACATCATCTCGCTGACCCTTATGTTGGCGCTCGCCAGGGTCGAGTGCTAACGACCCGCTTGGTTACAACATAATCCCCCAGTAAATTCAGGAGGTTGCGATGGCAGCGAAGGAGATTTTCTTCCACCAGTCCGCGCGTGAGGCCATCCTGCGCGGTGTCCGGATTCTGTCGGACGCTGTCGCGGTGACCCTCGGCCCCAAGGGCCGTAACGTGGTCATCGAGAAGAGCTTTGGTTCGCCCACGATCACCAAGGACGGCGTCACCGTCGCCAAGGAGATCGACCTCGAGAACAAGTTCGAGAACATGGGCGCGCAGATGGTGAAGGAGGTCGCGTCCAAGACCTCCGACAAGGCCGGCGACGGCACGACGACGGCCACGGTGCTGGCGCGTTCCATCTATGAGGAGGGCCTGAAGCTGGTGGCCGCCGGCCACAGCCCGATGGACCTCAAGCGCGGCATCGACAAGGCCGTCGAGGTGGTCGTGGCGGAGCTGAAGAAGCTCTCCAAGCCCACCGCCGACAAGAAGGCCATCACCCAGGTGGGCACCATCTCCGCCAACGGGGATGAGACCATCGGCTCCATCATCGCCGACGCGATGGAGAAGGTGGGCAAGGAGGGCGTCATCACCGTCGAGGAGGCCAAGGGCCTGGAGACCAACCTCGACGTGGTGGAGGGCATGCAGTTCGACCGCGGCTACGTCTCTCCGTACTTCGTGACGAACCGCGAGCGGATGGAAGTCGTCCTCGACGACCCCTACCTCCTCATCAGCGAGAAGAAGGTCTCGTCGATGCAGGACATGATTCCCATCCTCGAGCAGGTGGCCCGCTCCGGGAAGCCCCTCATCATCATCGCCGACGACATCGAGGGCGAGGCCCTGGCGACGCTGGTGGTGAACAAGATCCGCGGCGTGCTCAACGTCTGCGCGGTGAAGGCCCCCGGCTTCGGTGACCGCCGCAAGGAGATGCTGAAGGACCTGGCCACCCTGACGGGCGGCATGGTCGTCAGCGAGGAGCTCGGCCACAAGTACGAGAACCTCACGCTCAACGACCTGGGCCGCGCCAAGCGCGTCACGGTGGACAAGGACAACACCACCATCGTCGACGGCGCCGGCACCAAGGCGGAGATCGAGGGTCGCATCAAGCTCATCCGTGGGCAGATGGAGACCGTCACCAGCGACTACGACCGCGAGAAGCTGCAGGAGCGGCTGGCGAAGCTGGTGGGCGGCGTGGCCGTCATCAACGTCGGCGCGGCCACCGAGACGGAGATGAAGGAGAAGAAGGCCCGCGTCGAGGACGCGCTGCATGCGACTCGCGCGGCCGTCGAAGAGGGCATCGTCCCTGGCGGCGGCGTGGCCTACCTGCGCTGCCTGCCCGCGCTGGAGAAGCTGAAGCTGGGCGGTGAGCTGGACTTCGGCGTGGACATCATCCGTCGCGCGCTCCAGGAGCCGCTGCGGAAGATTGCCAGCAACGCCGGCGTCGAGGGCGCCGTGGTCATCAACAAGGTCCGCGACGGCCAGGGCGCGTACGGCTTCAACGCCCGCACCGAGGTGTACGAGGACCTGGAGAAGGCCGGCGTCATCGACCCGACGAAGGTGGAGCGCACCGCGCTGCAGAACGCCGCCTCCGTCGCCTCGCTGCTGCTGACCACCGAGGCGATGATTGCTGACCGCCCCGCGAAGAAGAAGGGCAAGAACGGCGGCTCCGGCGGCGGTGGAATGCCGGACTACGGCGGCGACGACATGGACTACTGAGCCGACACCCACGGCCCGGGGCTGAAAACGCCTCGGGCTCCCTGGGTTCGGTAGAAGGTCCTTGATGGGAAGAACGCGGCCCCGGATGCCTCCTCTGTGAGGCGCCGGGGCCGTGGTCTTTTCGGGGGCAGGGGAGGGGACTCCCGCGCCGCTCAGGGCACCCGGCCCACGGCGCCGCCGGTGCCGCTCTCCTGCGAGGTGTAGAGCAGCGTGTTGCCGTCCACCACCAGCCCGCCCGGGCCCGTGCCCTCGGGGCCCACCGCGTCCGATGTACCTGGCGCGCACGCGCGCACCCGGCGCAGGAAGTTGGCGCTGCCGGGCTGGGACTCCTTGAAGTAGACGGCGCCGTTGAACTCCACGGGGAACCAGGGCCCCTGGAGCCCGTGGCCAGCACCTCGGACCGTGCCC
>JBKGHK010000259.1:0-13076 GCA_046520375.1 Pyxidicoccus sp. 3LFB2 | reverse complement strand
CCGCGGCCAGCGCCGAGGTGGCCTCCGCCGTCTTGCCGAACACCGTCACACCGGACGTCTCCCGGTCCAGCCGGTGGACGAGCCCCGCCTCGCGTCCCAGGTGCGCGCCCACCAGGTCCACCAGACTGCCGCCCACGCGCCCCTCCGTGGGCTGCGCCGTCACACCCGCCGGCTTGTCCACGGCGATGACGTCCGCGTCCTCGTACAGCACGCGCAGCACCGGCGCCGCGGGGGCCTCGGCCAGGGAGCTCTGCCCCGACTCCTCCAGCACCACCATCACCACCTGCCCCGCCGTGAGCCGCGCCTGCGCATCCCGGCTCCTCCGCCCGGAGACGTACACCGCGCCCACGTCCACCAGCTTGCGCGCCTCCGTCGCGGGCACGCCCAGCTCGGACGCCACCGCATCCCCCACCGCCCGCCCCACCAGTGCGCCCTCCGCGCGGAACGTCCGTCGCTTCACCGCCGCACCTCCCCCATGAGGAAATGGAACAGGAACTCCGCCCGGCGAGCCCGTCCCCGGTCCGCGTCGAACCCCAGGCGCCTCACGCCTCCACCTCCCGGAACCCACGCCCCCGAGGTACGTCGCGACAACGGTCCTCCGTGGCGAGCGTGCACCCGGGCAGGCGCCTCCGCCCCCTCCCCCTGCGGCGAGACGGGGAGCGCGCATATCCATGAGCCAGGGGCGGGTGTCATTGCGGCGGCACTCTACGCCCGCATCGCCCTTCCGCGCCGCCCGCTTCCTGTTACCTTCCGCGCCCATGGACCGTCCCCTGCACTCCGTCCGTACGCGGCTGGACGACTTCCTCGCCGAGCTCGCCACGCTTCACTACCGGCATGGCGCCGGCCTCGCGCCGGGACTGCCCGTCTCCAGCCTCTACGCCTCCTTTCCCGAGCTGTCCGCCCCGGACACCTTCGCCGCCGCCAACGAGGCCCTCGCCAAGGCCCGGCTGAAGGAAGAGCCCCTCACCGTCCGCCGCATCCAGCTCGTCCGTGAGCTGGTCGCCTCCCAGGTGGAAGAGGCGCTCGCCGCCCGTCCCGCCGAGGCCGTGGCCACCCTGGAAGCCCAGTCCCAGCTTCCCGTGGACGACCAGACCCTCTCGCTCGCCGAGGCGCTCAGCGAGCTCCCCCGCGAGTCCGTCCGGCGCCGCCGCACCCTGCTGGAGCGC
The DNA here is from genome assembly GCA_046520375.1 of Pyxidicoccus sp. 3LFB2. Taxonomy (GTDB): domain Bacteria; phylum Myxococcota; class Myxococcia; order Myxococcales; family Myxococcaceae; genus Myxococcus. Next base: position 11,910 of record JBKGHK010000259.1, on the reverse strand, counting down.
GCCGTCGGCAACTTCCTCTGGGACCACCGCGGCCCCTACGGCGACCGGCGCGAGGCCATGCTCCTCACCGTGGAGCGGCTGGGCGCGAAGGACTACCCCACCCTGCGCCAGGAGGTCACCGGCATCGACTTCGGCAAGCTGGCCGAGGCCGCCGCGGAGACGCTCCGGCGCACCGAGGACGCCTACCGCGACGTGCTCGCCTACGTCCTCAAGAAGGTGGACCCGATGCTGCGCCCGTTTCCCGGCGGCGAGGCGCGACGGCATGACCTGCAGGCCGCGCTCCAGGCCCCATGGATGGACGCGCTCTTCCGCCGCGAGGACGCCTTCCCCGCCGTGGTGCGCTGGCTCGGAGATTGGCACCTGACACCCCACGCCGAGGGCCGCATCCGCATCGACGACGAGGCGCGTCCCGGCAAGGCCCCCCGCCCCTTCGTCGCCACCGTGCGCGTGCCGGAGGAGGTGCGTCTCGTGATTCAACCGCGCGGCGGCATGGACTCGCTGGCCGGCCTCCTCCACGAGATGGGCCACGCGCAGCACCGCGCCCATGTGTCGGAGAAGCTGCCCATGGAGCTGCGCCGGCTCGGAGATGCCTCCGTGACGGAGGCGTACGCGTCCCTCTTCGAGCGGGTGCTGCTGTCCCCCAACTGGCTCAAGCGCTACATGGACCTGCCCACCCTGGCCGCGCGCGACGCGGTGCGACTGGCCGCGTTCCAGGCCCTGGCCGTGCTGCGCCGCCACTGCGCGAAGCTGTCCTACGAGCTGTCCCTCAGCCGTCGCGGCCCCTCGGCGGAGCGCGCGGACGAGTACGCGGACGGCCAGCGCCAGGCGCTCTTCGTCGAGCCGCACCCGGGCTTCTTCCTCCACGACGTGGACCCGCAGCTGTACACGGCCCACTACCTGCGCGCGTGGGCGCTGGAGACGCGGCTCACCGCCCGCCTCACGGAGCGCTTCAACGAGGATTACTGGAGGAACCCCGCCGCCGCCGCCTGGTTGAAGGGGCTGTTCGCGCGAGGGGGCACTGACGACGCGGAAGGACTGGCCACAGAGGTCTCGGGCACGCCGCTGGCATTGCCCGAGGCCGGGGAGCGCCTCGTGGCCATCCTCAACCGCTAGGGGACTACCGCAAGAGGACTACTTCTTCTTGCGGAGCGCCCGGACGATCTTGTCCTTGGTGGCGTTGCCCGCCGCCTTGGTGGGCGTCGGCGCGGGAGTCGCAGGCGTCATCACCTGCTTGTTGTTCCCGCTGGCCACCGGCTTGCCGCCCGCACGGGCGCGCATCGCCTTCAGCAGCTGCATCTCGATGACGAGCAGCTCGTCGCCAAGCTCCTGGTTGTCACCCGCAGCGCGGGGAAGAGGAGCACGGGTGCTGGAAGCGCCGGCACCGTGCCGCATGCGCAGAACCTTCTCCTCCTCGGCCGACAGCGTGCGCGTCTTCTCCAACGCCGCCTTGACCTCCTTGGCCGTCACCGTGCTACTTCCGACCTTGCGCTCCATCGCCGCTCCCTTGCTGTGCCGCTCGCTGAACATCCGTACATGTCGGACGCTTCCGAGCCGCAACCGTCGAGGATTGTAGAGGACGCAAGAGTGAGCGCAAATTTTCTTCCAACAGGTCGGTCCCGGGCTGTAGCGCCGGGGCGTCCCGCTACAGACGGAAACCCAGGCCGAGGTACCCGGAAGTCATAGACTCCCGTTCACCGGAGAACGGGTCTCCGCCCGCGGAGAAGTTCTGGTAGCGGGCCTCCGCCGAGAGGAAGAGCTGGTTTCCCAGCTCCACCCCCACCCCACCGCACAGCTCCGCGCCCACCTGCAGGGCCCGCGAGGCGGCCACGTCCTGCTTGTCGTGGGCCATCAGCAGGCTGGCCCCGCCGCCCAGGAAGGGCCGCACGCGCCGGGGCCCCGACGGGGTGATTCGGATGGACATGGGGGTGGCCTCGGTGTGCCGGCGGCTGGAGGCCACGTGCCCGCCCACCTCCATCACCGAGTAGTCCTTGCGGTAGCCCCAGGCCAGGCTCGCGCTGTAGCCCGTCTCGCGCGCCCCCGCCGGGTCCTTCAGGAGGTACGCCCCCACGGGAGCGACGGTGACGCCCAGGTTGCTGAGCAGCGGCTCGGCGCGCACCCCAGGCGCGGACAGCCCGGCCAGACACGACAGGAGGATGGCAAGACGGCGCATGCCTGCCCCTTGAGCAAGGGGCAAGCCACGGCAGAAGCCCAGGCGAATCAGGGGTTTACATGCTGGGGTGAGGCGCCCTGCCGCCAGCGTCCGGGCGGGCCGGTCAGGGCAGGCGAGCAGCCTCGCTCACAGCTGGGCAGCCTCGCTCACACCGTCGCGCCGGGCCCGGAGCAGCGGGCGCCTGGCGCGACATGACGCGGGGGCCAGGGGTGGGACGCACCCGGTGGCCCCCAGGCCTTGAATCAGGTGCCCTCTTCGTCCTCGGGCTCGGGCGGGGCGTCGCCAGCGGGCTTGTCCTTCTCGGCGCCTTCCGGCTTCTTGCGCTCGATGCCGAAGGCGTCCAGCGCGTCCGCGATGCCCTGCGGCTTGTCGGCGTCGGGGAGGAAGTCCTGGGGCGGCTGGAGCTTCGGGTCCTGGCCCACCTCGGTGAGCGCGGACTCCAGCGTCAGGCGCAGCTCGGCGGCCTCGGGCGTCTTCTCCGAGGGCACGCCCATGCGGCCATCCAGCCGGGCCTTGAGGACCACGGACGTGGCGGAGTCCACCAGCACCTCGCCATCCAGCGAGCGCGGCACGCGGTGGGCGAAGAAGTTGGCGCGGCGGCGGGTGCTCTCGTCGGCGCCGCCCTTGGGCTCGAAAATCGTGGGCAGCGGACGGGAGGCGGCGCCCTCCAGCGCGGGGCCCAGCGACACGGCATAGCGCCACGCGGTGCGGCCCTCGTGCGTGACGGTGCCCTCGGGGGTGAGCTTGATGCGGCCCTGGAAGAGGCTGTCGAAGTCGCGGATGGCGCCGGTCAGCTCCGTGCGGGTCCGCTCGGCCATGCCGCGGTCACGGAGGCGCTGGCGGAACGGGCCGTAGCGGTTGCGGGCGAACACCTGGCCGCCCACGCGCATGACCTCCAGGCCCTGGTCCCGCGAGTTCTCCAGCACGCCGTGGAAGTCTCCGCTGACGCCACCCGGGCCGGCGCGGAAGGTGCGCGTCTCGGTGAGCTTCACCGGGTTGGCCTCCGCGGAGGTCCATTCGTAGCTGACGGTGGACTGGAAGCGGTGGGGGCCCAGTCGCTCGGTGACCTCGGCGGCGTCCATGCCCAGGATGCGGCGCGCCACCTGGGGGTTGCTGGCCACGTCCTCGGGGGGCAGCTTCTGCTTGGCGGAGGCCACCACCTTGGGCGGGTCCTCGGGCGAGAAGATGCGCGCCTTGGCCGCCTTGTCGACCGGGTCTGAACAGCCCACGGCGGCCAGCGCCATGGCGAGGGTGAAGGCGGACTTCTTCAGACGGCTCACGACTCCTCCAGAGGGGTACGACAAGGCCGCCAAGTTACGTGGGGCATACAGGTGCGGCAAGCAGTGGCTTGCGTGCGGCCGTGCAAGGGATAGAACGCCCAACTCATGCAGAACCTGCGCGACAAGTTATTGAAGGCGGGCCTCGTCACCGAGGAACAGACCAAGAAGGTGGAGACGAAGGCCAGCCAGGCGGAAGCCCGGCGCCCCGCTCCCCAGGAGGGCGGCCGTCCAGGCGGCAACCGTTCCTCCCCCCCGCGTGACGAGAACCGGACACAAGCCAGTCCCCCTTCCCGCGAAGGCGGCCCCCGTGAGGGTGGCGGCCGGCGCGAGGGCGGTGGACGTCCCCCCGGTGGCGGTGGGCGCTTCGGTCCTGGCGGCGGTGGCCGGCCCGGTGGAGGTGGACGCCCCACGGGCCCCATCCCCCGCTTCGGCGGTCCTCCCCAGCAGGGCCGCCCGAGCGCGGCCGCGCCGGAGAAGGCCATCCCCAAGCTGCCGCCCATGCCTGGCTCCAAGGCGTACCAGCGGGCGGAGTCCAAGAAGCAGGTCGAAATCGACAGGGCACTGAGGGAGCTGGTGCTCGGCACCCAGGTGCCTGTCGAGGCAGGCGAGACGACCTTCTACTTCATGACCCGCAAGGGGAAGCTGCGCCGGCTGGAGCTGAGCCCGGCGCAGGCGAAGCAGCTCGAGGACGGCGAGCTCGGCGTGGTGGAGCGGCCCGAGCCCGCGCAAATCGAGCACTCGCTGGTGCCTGCCTCGGCGGCGGAGCAGATGTACGCGCTGTCGAAGAAGGCCGTGCGCTTCCTCAACCGCAAGGACAACCCCGTCGGCTTCATGAACGACGAGGAGCTCAAGGCGCAGCAGGCGTCGGAGGCCGCGGGCACCGCGCCCGAGCTGTCCGACGAGGCCGAGGGTTCCGAGGGTTCCGAGGGTGCGGAAGGCTCCGAGGGCGCCGCCGAGGGTGAGGCCGAAGCACAGGCCTCGTCCGAGGGCAGCGCCGAGGCCCCCGCCCCCACGCCCGACGGTGGCGACAAGGTCGGCAACGGCTGACCCGGCCGCTCCGGGCCTCTTCCCCTCCCCCGCCTGAATCGGGGGAGGGTGTTCCACGCATCGCTGGCTTCGCCTCGGTGGAGCGCGCTCATGTCCGAGCGCGCGTCGCCATGGCGTGAGCGGTGTCCCCTTCGCACCCGCCCCCGCATCGGTGCGTGCCCCACCGAGTGCGTCCCGAGCGCGCCTGATGGCCGCCTCCAGTCGCGCTACGGACGCCATGCCACCCTCACGGAGGCTCCGGCGTTAGCATCGGCACGCCATGGTCGACCCGTACCTGAAGCTGCTGCCCGTCTTCTTCGTCATCTCCGGACTGGTGAAGGCCGTGCCCGTCACGGTGGGCTGGGCCGTGGGACGCACGCGGCTGGCGGAGCGCTGGCGGGTGTACCGGAGAGACCTGGCACCGGGGCAGCTTCGCAGCGAGGCACGGGCGGCGATTGGCGTGGTGGTGTGCGACGCGCTGCTCATCACCGCCTTCCGCGCGGCGTACGAGAGCCGGATGGTGCCCTTCAGCCTCGGGGCGACCCTGCTCACCTTCGCCTGGATGTTCGTGGGCTTCGAGGTGTGGTTCTACGTCACGCACCGGCTGCTCCACACGCGCGCCCTCTACCGGCTTCACGCGCAGCACCACGTGGCCCAGGTGACGGACCCGCTCACGTCCCTGTCCTTCTCCGTGGTGGAGCGGATGGTGCTGATGGGCGGCGGCTTCGGCCTGGTCATCCTGGCCATGCAGGTGATGCCCGTCACGCTCGCGGGCGTCATGGCGTACATCCTCACCAACTACGCCCTCAACGTGTTCGGCCATGGCAACACGGAGTGGCTGCCCGAGCGCTTCGTGCGCTCCTGGGCCGGACGCCTCTTCTTCACGCCCACGTTCCACGCCCTGCACCACGCGCGCTACCAGGGGCACTACGGCCTGTTCACCCCCATGCTGGACCGCTGGCTGGGCACGGCCTTCGACGACTACGAAGAGGTCCACGCCCGCGCGCGCGCCGGCAACGGACTGGAGCGCATCGGCGAGCGCGTTCGCTCTGCGAAACAACCCGCTGCGCTCGCGTCTACTGTCTGAGCAGACGCACGCAAGCGGTGGTGCCGAAAGCAATCGCTGACGCTAGGCTTGCGGCCATGACAACGACTTCCAAGACGGTGGTGGTGACGGGCGCGAGCCGGGGCATCGGCCGCTCCGTGGCGCTGGCCTTTGCCCGCGAGGGCTATGGAGTCTGGGCCCTGGCCCGCTCGGCCGATGCGCTGACCTCGCTCCGAGCCGAGGGCGGTGAGCGCATCCGTCCGCACGCGGTGGACGTGGCGGACGAGGCGGCCCTGCTCGCCATCACCCAGACCATCCTCGCGGACGGCACCCCGCGCGTGCTGGTGAACAACGCGGGCATCACCGTGTCCGCGCCGCTGACGAAGACGCGCACCGAGGACCTGGCGCGCGTCATGGCCGTCAACGTGACGGCCCCCTTCATCCTCTGCCGCGAGCTGATGCCGGCCATGGCCAAGGCCGGTGGAGGCCGCGTCATCAACATCGGCTCGATGATGGCGGTGCGTGGCGCGAAGTACACGTCGGCGTACTGCGCGTCCAAGCACGCGCTGATGGGCCTGACGCGCTCGCTGGCGGCGGAGTACGCCAAGAAGCAGGTCACGGTGAACGCGGTGAACCCGGGCTGGGTGGAGACGGACATGTTCACCTCGGCGGCGTCCGCCGTCACGCAGACGACGGGCCGCAGCGAGCAGGAGTCGCGCGAGGCGCTCGCGTCCATGAACGCCATGGGCCGCATCATCCAGCCGGAGGAGGTGGCCGCGCTCTGCCTCTTCCTCGCCTCGGACGCGGCGGCCCCCATCACCGGCGCCGCCTACGCCATCGACGGCGGCGAGCTGGGCTGACACTTCACTCCCGTTCCGCCTGTCCGCCTGCCGGGCCGCCGCTCGTGGCCCGGCATGTTGCGCGGCGGGAATCGCATCCCCACCCTGCGCCGTCGCCCGGATGGCAACGGGTGCTTCGCGATGGGGAGGTAGGGCGTGAGGCGATGGTGGGGTGCGGTGCTGGGCGTGTGTGTCTGGGCGGGCTGTTCAGCGGAGGACGGTGGCGGAGCACCCGTGCCAGACGTGGACACGCCGGTGGTAGCGGGCCCGGACGCCCCTGCCGGTGAAGTGACACCGCCTCCCCCCGCAACGGGAGGACAGGAAGAGGTGCCTCCCGGTGACGGGGAGGAGCCCCCGGGCGAAGCCGAGGAGCCCGCGCCTCCCGCGGCCTGCTCGGGGCCGGAGGGGACGGCGCGGCTGGCGTGGAGCTACGACGCCGCGTGGGACCAGACGGTGGACTTCCGCGGCACCATGGACGCGGACGGCCAGACGTACTGGACGGAGTGCCAGAGCTCCTACTGGTCGGACGAGGATCCGCACAGCCTGCGGTGCCACCTCGTCTCGGCCACGCATGACGGCGCCATCCGCTACCGGTTCCTGCTGCCTCGCGTGGGCCTGACGGCCGTGCACGCGGTGGACGCGCAGCGCCTCTACATGACGTCCGCGGGCGCCACCGTCTCCGCCCATGCCCCCGGGGATGGCCGGGAGCTGTGGAGCACCAACCTCGCCACGGTGCGCCCGGGGTACCCGCCCGCGGGCACCTCGCTCCTCGTCGACGCAGTCTCTCCGGGCCCGACGCACGTGCTCACGGTGGCGCGCTACATCGTCGAGGAGGAGAACGAGCAGAGCCTCCTCGTGGCGCTGCGGCCGGACACGGGCGCGGTGGCGTGGACGGCGCTGACGCCGCCCGTCCGCGCGCCCCTGGTGCTGGACGCGGAGGGCAACCTCTACGGAGGCTCCTTCGACGCGGCCACCGGGCAGACGACGCTCTTCTCGTACACGCCGGACGGCAAGCCGCGCTGGCAGACGCGCCGCGCGGGGCAGCGCAGGCCCACCGCCGTGGATGGCGGCCGGCTGCTGCTGGAGCGCGCCGAGGTGGCGGACGCGAGCACGGGCGCACCGCTTGCCACGCTCGCCACCGCGTCGCCGGATGACTCGTATGTCGCGCTGGGCGCCTCCAACTCGCCCTTCGGCCGCGCCGTCTTCCAGGCCAGCGGCGTGCTCGTCGTCCCGGACCAGCCGTGCACCGCCGAGGGCTGCCCGGAGGCGCTGCACCCCGGCCGCACGTTCCTCTACGGCTTCGACCCGGCGGACGGCTCGCTGCGCTGGCACCGGCCCATTGGCGCGTGGCCCATGGCGCCGGTGCTCACGCGGCGCGACTCGCTGCTGCTGGTGGACCGGCCGCCGGCCGAGGGCTGCGAGGAGGACTACAGCTGCACGGGTGACGACTCGCACCATGGCTCGTTCCTGCGCGAGCTGGACGCGAAGGACGGGCGGGAGCTGGCGGCATGCGCGCTGCCGGGCACGGCGCCCTACATCACTCCGCCCGCGCTGCACCGGGGCCGCGTGGTGCTGGGGGCGTGGACCAACTGGCTGGCGAGCAATGACTGGACGCAGCGGATGAGCATCCGCGCCTTCGAGCTGTCCGTGCCCACCGAGCCCGCGACCTCGGGCTGGGTGACGGCGGGCGGCGGCAACTCGCGCTCGGGGACTCCGCGAGCCCGGCCTTAGGCCCGCGCGGGACTCCGGAAACGCATCGGAGACGGAAGCGGCGGTGACCCGCCGCCCTTCCCCTCCGCAGGGCTACAGCTGGTACCGCCCGACGATGGCGCCCAGCTCGTTGGAGGCGTTGGAGAGCTGGATGGCGGCCTGCTCGCTGGCGGCCATGCGGTCCACAATCTGGTCCGCCGAGTCCGCCATGGAGCTGAGCGCGGCGAACAGCTCGGCGATGCCGGCGTCCTGCTGGCTGACGGCGTCGGCGATGCTGCGCACCGTCTGGCCGTTGTTCTGGATGATGGTGGCCAGCGAGCGCAGGCTCTCACCCGCCGCACGCACCTGCTCCAGCCCGCCCTCCACCTCGCGCGCGCCACCTTCACTGGTGCGCACGGCGTCGGCGATGGCCCGGCCGATGTCGCCGAGGATGGCCTGCACCCGCGTCGTGGAGCCCGCGGACTGGTCCGCCAGCGAGCGCATCTCCCGCGCCACCACCGCGAAGGAGCGGCCCGTCTCACCGCTGCGCGCCGCCTCGATGGACGCATTGAGCGCCAGCACGTTGGACTGGTCCGCCAGGTCCTTCACCGTCCGGGTGATGTCGCCCACCTGCCGCGTGCGCTGGTGCAGCTCGGCGATGGTGCGCCCCATCTGCTCCACGTGCGAGCGGATATGGGTGAGCCCGCCCACGCTGCCGGACACCGCGGCCTCGCCCTCCTGGCCGTACACGCTGGCCCGCTCGGCCTCGCGCTGAATCGCCTCCACGCGCTTCGCCGCCGCGCGGGAGGCCTCCTGGAGCTGCTGCGCCGCCAGCTGCGTCTCGTGGAGCGCCACGGCCTGCTGGGACACCGCCTCGTTCTGCACCGAGGCGGACTCCGTGAGCTGGGCGGAGGCCGACTCGAGCTGGTCGGCCGAGTGGCGCAGCGCCACCAGCAGCCCGCGCAGCTGGGCCATCAGCCCCGCGAACGAGGCGGTGAGCTGGCCAATCTCATCCTGGGAGCGCACCTCCAGGGTGCTGCGGAAGTCGCCCTCGGACAGCACACGGGCCGTGGTGGCGGTGAGCTCGCGCAGGGGCGCCGTCATCCGGCGCACCAGCACGAAGACTCCAGCCCCCGCGCCCAGCACGAGGACGCCATTCAAGAGGACGAGCACCAGCACGGCGCCGAAGGAGACTGTCTCCCAGGAGCGCGCCAGGGCCCCCGTGAGCGTGACGCTCACGGTGGTGAGGACGAGGAGGACCAGGGAGACGGCCGCGGTCATGCGCGCGGCAAGGCTGTGCGTCATTCGCTGCGAAGCCAGGGAGTTCACGAGGGGGACTTCCAAGCCTACTCCGACAACCCCTCCTTGTTTAGAGGGGATTGCCAATCACAGCCCTGCTGGAATCGCGGGCCCCCGCGTCGCGAATGACTCGTCGTCGGAGGGGACGTCACGGGTTGTCCTGGTGCACGCGAGGCTGGGGGTCACCGCCCTGCTGCAGACACTGGGCGAGCCCCAGACTTGACCCGTGGGGAGCCCTGCGCTCCCGTGCCCTCATGCGCCTGCCCTCCCTGCCGCCGGCCGTGGCCCTGCTCGCCCTCATGCCCACCGTGCTCCACGCGGAGGAAGTCGTGGGCGAGGCGCGGGCGAAGGCGGAGCCCGCCTTCACGACGCGCAACTTCGGCAACTGCGGGTGGGCGGCTCCACGGCCAACGGCAACGGCGGCCGGAGCTGTGCCTGGAGCTGTCTCCGGTATCCTTCCTCTCCGTAGAGGGCTGCGGCACCGGCAGCGGCTTCCTGCATGGAGACCCGGAGCCGGAGGTGGCGCACTTCCGGGCCAAGCTGCGGCTGCTCTCCTTCCAGAAGGAGGGCTGGGGCACCCTGCAGCCCTTCCTCGCCGCCGGGCTCGCCGAGGCGCAGGTGGGCGAGGACGACCCGGGCCTCGAGTTCAACGGCACGGACGCGCGCCGCGTGTCCACCGCGGGGCCGGAGCTGGGCGTGGGGCTGCGCTTCCTGCGCCCGCTGGCGTCCGGCTTCGAGCTGGTGGGCGACTTCAACCTGGGCATGGCCTGGCTGCCACATGCCCCGGAGCTGGTGAAGCCCGGGGACACCTGGCTGCCTTCGGCCAGCCTCTCCTTCGGCGTGGGCTTCTAGCGCCCGGCCTCAGGCCTCCGCCACGCGCAGCACCACGGCGGTGATGTTGTCCTTGCCACCCGCCTCGTACGCGTCGGCGACGAGCGAGTCACACACCTCGCGCGCGGTGGACAGCGTCAGCCGCCGCAGCAGCCCTTCCATGCCCAGCGGCTCGTAGAGCCCGTCCGAGCACAGCAGGAACACGTCGCCAGGCTCCGTGCGCAGCCGCTGCACCGTGGGCTCCGCGTTGTCCGTGCCCAGCGCACGGGTGATGAGGTGGCGCATGTTGCCCGCCCCGCCCGGCGGCTCCATGCCGACCTCGCGCAGCTCTTCGATGAGCGAGTGGTCCCGCGTCAGCGTCTCCAGCTTCCCGGCGCGCAGCCGGTACAGCCGGCTGTCTCCCACGTGGGCCACCGCCGCGCCGTGGTCTCCCACCGCCAGGGCCACCACCGTGGACGCCATCTCCCGCAGCCGTCCCACGCGCTGCGCCTGGAGGTTGCGCTGCGCCAGGGCCGAGCACGCCGACAAAAGATTTTCCTCCCGGCTGCGCTGTGGGTCCGGCACCGTGGGCCACGTCGAGTCCCGGTCCTGCCCGAGCCGCAGGCCGAAGCCAGCGAAGGTATCCACCACACACCGGCTGGCGACCTCTCCGCCCTCCTGTCCGCCCAGCCCATCCGCCACGACGAACAGCCCCAGCTCCGGCAGGACGCAGTACGCGTCCTCGTTGTGCTGCCGTCGGCCAATGTGGGTCTGTCCCGCGCTGTCCATTCTCATGACTCCTCCTCGGCCTCTTCCCCAGCAAGCGGGAGGCCAGCGCCCTCTCCCCCGGTCGGGCGCTCGAAACGGATACTCCCGTTCGGGGGCTGCCTGGGGAGTGAGTGCCACAAGACCCCGACATCCGAGGCCCACCCGTCTGGTGGCTGACGCTGCGAGCGCCCGCCATCCATCAACGCGCATCCGGGCGTGGGGTAGCCACCCCACACCCCATGCCTAGCTTGGAAATGAACACTGAACACATTTTCAGCCCAGGAGAGGTGCACGAGATGGCACTCGAGGATCTGCGCAAGAACGGAATGATGAGCCACCTGCTCGATTCGCTCGATGCGGGGCAGGACATCGGCCACTACGGCCGGCTCGTCTTCGCCATGGTGGCCCGCCACTTCCTGGATGACGAGGAGCTGGTGGAAACGCTCGTCCAGGACCCCGCCTTCAATGAGGACGCAGCCCGGGCGCTCGTGGAGCAGGTGAAGGGCCGTGACTACAGCCCGCCGCGTCGCGAGAAGGTGCTGGAGTTCCAGTCGCGCCAGGACTTCCCCATCTGCCCCAACGGGGACGACCCGGACGCCTGCAACGTCTACAAGGACCTCCAATTCCCGGAGCACGTGTACTCGCACATCGGTGAGTACCGGGAGCAGAAGGCCCACGCCCACCATGAGGACGGCGAGGCGGCGGGGGCGCCCTAGCAACTTTCCAGGCGCCGGAGCGACAATCCCGATGCGGCCACACGTGCGTGCCGCATGGGGTGCCCGATGTCGACCATCCGCCGAGTGCTCTCAGGCATCTCCTCGTCCATCTCCCGCGCCAGGCTGAACGTGGAGACGGAGCCGGTGGCGCCGCTGACGCCCCGCGAGCCGCTGGAGCCGGTGGCGCCGGTGCGGCGCGGCTTCTCCGACGAGAGCGAGTTCCAGGCGGACATGGACGACGTGGGCGCGTCGCTCGCCGCGCATGCGC
>JBKGHK010000258.1:0-13104 GCA_046520375.1 Pyxidicoccus sp. 3LFB2 | reverse complement strand
CGCCGGCACCGTGCAGGGCCCCAGCGCCACACCCATGGTGCCCAGCTCCGCCGCCGCGGCGCTGGCCTCTCGCGCCACCTCCGCCAGGGCGCGCCCGACGCGGCGCGGCTCCCGCGACTTGTGCACCAGCACCGTGCCGGCGATGCCCCGGCGCCTCGCGGGCTCCACCGTGTCGTGCAGGGCCACGTCGTCGGCCACCACCACCGTCTCCACGGGGATGCCCTCCGCGCGCGCCAGCTCCGCCGCGAGGCCGAAGTTCAGCCGGTCTCCGGTGTAGTTCTTCACCACCAGGAGCGCGCCCGCCGGGCCCGCCACCGCGCGGATGGCGGCCAGCACCGCGTCCGTGCTCGGCGAGGTGAACACGTCCCCCGCCACCGCCGCGTCCAGCATGCCCACGCCCACATAGCCCGCATGCGCAGGCTCGTGCCCGCTGCCTCCACCGGACAGGACGGCCACCTTCCGCTGGTGGACATCCGCCGGCGTGTCGGCGCGAACCACCACCGTCTCGTCCTCCAGCAGGGCCTGTCCCGGAGCGAGCGCGACGAGTCCTTCGAGCATCTCCCGCACCACGGCGCGGGGCGCGTTGACGAGCTTCTTCACGGGGGCCCTCTCCTCACTGAAGTTGGACGCGGCCCAGGATGATAGGGTTCTCGGCCATGGCCAAGTCCCCCTGTCCCGTCACCCTGTCGCAGTTCCTCGAGAAGGCCGAGCCGCTGAAGGTCGTCATCAACGGCCAGGAGATGCTCGCCGAGGTGAAGTCGTTCTCCACCGGCTCGTTCGGCTGGTACATCAACGGCAAGACGCTGGTCACCGTCGATGGCAAGCCCGTGTCGGTGCAGATTGGAATGAACCTCACCGTCGTCGGTTCGAAGGAAGCGGACCGTGGCACGCCCAGCGCGCCCGCCAGCCCCCCTCCATCCGAGACGTAACACCCGCTTCCGGGCCCGGCTTTCCCGCGCTCCACCGGGCCCTGGCGACGTTTGTAGGATGGCGCTGCCCTCGCCCCTTCCCCAGGAAGTCCCCGCCATGTCCCTGCTGGAGCGCCTCCGGTCCCTGTTCTCCGCCGACACCGCCCCCTCGTCCACCGAGGGGGGTGACGCGGCCGCGCAGCCCGCCCCCGGCGCGGGAGAGCCCCCACCGCCCGTGCTGACCCGCTTCCTCCAGGCCGGCCAGGTGGTGGTGAAGGAGGGAGACCCCGGCACCTCCATGTTCGTCGTGCTGGAGGGCCGCGTCGCCGTGGCCCGCGAGGCCGAGGGCCGCGAGCCCATCATCATGGAGCAGCTGGGCGCCGGGGAGTTCTTCGGCGAGCTGGCCCTGCTCACCGGCGCCCCTCGCACCGCCAGCGTGGTGGCCCTGGAGGACGCCGTCGTCCTGGAGCTGTCGCAGACGGGAGACCGCGCCACGTGGGCGGACTATGGCGTGGAGGGCGACAAGGTGGAGCGCGCCGCCCGCGAGCGCCTGATGGCGGACGCCATGCGCAGCAACCCGCTGCTCGCCGCGCTGTCGCCGGAGCTCCAGGCCGAGCTGGGCCGCGCCTTCGTCCCCACCACCGTGCCCGCGGGTGAGACCTTGCTCACCCGGGGCCAACCCGGTGACGCGTTGTATTTGTTACTGCGTGGCCAATGTGAAGTGTTCCACACCCACGAGGACGGCACCCAGACGGCCTATCCCCGCCTGGAAGAGGGCTCGCTCTTCGGGGAGATTTCCCTGCTGCGCAGCCGGCTGGCCACCGCCACCGTGCGGACCCTCACCCCGTGCACGCTGCTGAAGCTGGAGCGGGAGGTCTTCGAGAAGACCATCATGACCCAGCCCAACCTGCGCGGCGCCCTGGTGCGGCTGGGGCTGGAGCGGCTGAAGCACACGGTGCAGGTGATGGCCGAGCCTTCCGGCAGCACCGGCGGCAAGGGCTCCTGAGACGCGCGGTGGTTGGCTCCGGCTTTGCTATGCACCGGGGCAGGCAACATGGGTGGCGAGGTGGGCGATGGCGGCGCAGTCTGAAGTGCGTAAGGCGTTCGTGGCGAAGGCAGTGACTCTGTTTCCGAATGACACCGTGGTGCGGGCCCTGTCCCTGATGAAGCGCTACGGGCTGTCCCGGCTGCCGGTGGTGGACGAGAAGGACGGCGAGCTCATCGGCGACGTGACGTCCGACGACCTCCAGCAGGTGTGGGAGCACTCTCCGCTGGCCTGTATGTCGGAAATTCTTTCCCTGAAATCCTTGCAGGAGGGGGAGGACGGCACCACCTGGCGTCCCCGGGTGACGCTCATCTCCCCGCTGGTGGACGTGTACCAGACCAGCAAGCGCTGGGTGCAGTAGCCGGAGTGATGGGCGCTGCCCCCGGGACGCCGCGAAGAAATGTCGCGGCGTTTATCCTGGCTCCATGAGCGAGACATGGAGCGGGAAGCGGGGCAGCCCCACGGACGCCGTCCGCCGGCTGGGCGTGCGGTATCCCATCGTCCAGGGGCCGTTCGGTGGTGGACTGTCCACCGCGCGGCTCGCGGCGGCGGTGTCCAACCTGGGTGGGCTGGGCTCCTACGGTGCCTACAGCCTGACACCCGACCAGATTGTCAGCCTGACGAAGGAGCTGCGGACGCTGACGTCCCAGCCCTTCGCGGTGAATCTGTGGGTGTCGGACCATGATCCCGGCGGGCGGGAGCTGAGCGAGGAGGCCTTCGAGCGCGCCTGGACGCTGTTCGAGCCCTTCTACCGCGAGCTGGGCGTCCCGAAGCCCGAGCGGCCCCAGCGCTTCAGCCAGCGCTTCGACGAGCAGGTGGAGGCGCTGCTGGAGGCGCGGCCGCCGGTGTTCAGCTTCGTGTTCGGCGTGCCCTCGCCGACCATCCTCGCGGAGTGCCGCAAGCGCGGCATCGTGACGGTGGGCACGGCGACGTCCATCGCCGAGGCGCAGGCGCTGGACGGCGCGGGGGTGGACCTCATCGTCGCCACGGGCTTCGAGGCGGGCGGCCACCGGACGTCGTTCCTCGCGCGGGCGGAGGACTCGCTGATGGGCACCTTCGTCCTCACGCAGCTCGTCGCGGACCGGGTGAAGGCGCCGGTCATCTCCGCGGGGGGCATCGCCGATGCGCGAGGCATCCGCGCGGCGCTCACGCTGGGCGCGCAGGCCGCGCAGATTGGCACCGCATTCCTCGCCTGCGAGGAGTCCGGCGCCACGCCCGAGCACCGCGCCGCCCTGTTCAGCGACAAGTCCCACCACACGGCGCTGACGCGCGCCTTCTCCGGACGGCTGGCGCGAGGCCTGCGCAACCGCTGGAGCGAGGAGATGGGCCCGCGCACCGCCGAGCAGCCGCCCTTCCCCGTCCAGGGCTGGTTCCTGGGGCAGCTGCGGCCCGCCGTCGTGAAGGCGGGACGCACGGACCTCATCTCCCTGTGGAGCGGGCAGATTGCGCCCAACCTCAAGCACCACACGGCGAAGGAGCTGATGGACACGCTGGTGCGCGAGCTGACGCAGGACTGAAGTCCAGCGCGGGCACCGCGCACGGGGCACTGCGCGTCCCCGTGCGCGTGGCGCGGCTCACTTGATGTAGATGGTGTTGTCGACGTTCTCGAAGGTGAAGGACCAGAACGTCGTGCCGCCGTTCTCGAAGCCGTACAGCACGCCGTTGCCGCAGCCCGTCGGCGTCACCGTCGTGGTGAAGTTCCACGTGTTCGAATACAGCGTCACGAGGCCCGTGGAGGCCAGGGAGATGTTCCAGCTGTCACGGGAGTACGCCGAGAAGTCCTGGTAGCCCGCGGCGAAGTCGCCCGTCCAGTAGCTCCGGTCGCTGAAGACCTGGCTGGCATTGGGCGAGGCGCTGTTCAGCCGGGCCGGGTAGCACGTATAGAGCCCGCCCACGAGGCGGCAATAGGAAGGGTTGTAGGTGGTGACCTTTCCGGTGAGCGACGACGCGAGGCCCCGCCGCCCGCCGCCGCTCACGTTGACGATGGATACGGCCCGCACATTGACGTCATACGCGCGGGAGTTGGTGTCACCCGTCTGCACCCAGTTGAAGTGCGGCTGCAGCATGGTGGCGCAGTCCTCCGCGCGGGCCTCCGTGGCGACGAGGGAGAGCAGGCCAAGCCCGCAGACGGCGAGGAAGGAAGAAGGACGCATGGGAGTCTTCGTGGGTCTGCCGGTGGGGGAACGGAAGGCGCGTGCGCCGGCACTCGCTTGCGCCGCCGGGCCTGATTGCAACCCCCGTGCGCATGCGAGCCTTACCCGCGTCTTCAGAGGGAAACCGCGCGGTTTCGAGGGCTCGCGCGGGAGTGTGACAGGGCGCCTGTTCGCGCGTGACACACCTGAGACATGGACACCGCGCGGGCCCGGGTCGATTTGTTGAGACGGCGGGACGCTCGGGGCCCTCCAGAGCGCGGCGGGAATCCACCCCCACTCTCGATGAGCGATTCCATGAAGAAGTTCAAGCAGCTGGTCCTCCGCGCCGGACTGTCCGTCGGCCTGCTGGGCTCGGGCCTGACGCCGCTGTCTTCACACGCGCAGGCGGGCTCCACGGTCATCACCGAGGCCTTCACCACTTCCGCGGGGGGCTTCACCGTGGTCAGCGGCGGGACGTGGGCCGTGAGCGGCGGGCAGTACATGCTCACCAGTCCCTCCAACGCCAGCGCGGTGAACGGCAACCTCGCCGTCCACAATACGGTGGTGACGGGCGACTACGTGCTGACCGCCGAGGGGAAGACGACGCCCACCACCAGCGCGTGGAACGACTTCTCCATCGTCTTCAGCTACCAGGACGCGCAGAACTACCACTTCGTCAGCCTCAACGAGAGCAACGACGACCTGACGAAGGGCATCTTCAAGGTGTCCGGCGGCGTGAAGACGCAGCTGGCGGACATCACCACCGCCGTCACGGCGGGGACGCTGTACCGGGTCCGGGTGGAGCGGACCGGAAGCACGCTCAAGGCGTTCATCAACGACGCGCTCGTGGCCACCGCCACCAGCGCCACACCCGCCACCGGCCGCGTGGGCGTGGGCTCGCACAATGACGGCGCCGCCTTCGACAACGTTGGCGTCACGCTGGCCGCGTCCAGCTACAAGCTGAGCTGGAGGCCGCCCGCGCTCACCAGCCCCACCACCGTCAATGTGACGAACGCGGACCGGAGCCTCACCCTGGACATGACGCGCGACTACATCGTCGTCATCCAGGAGAAGCTTCTCGGCGAGCTGAGCATCTATGGCGGCCGCAACGTGGTGCTCATCGGCGGCCACATCCAGATTCAGAGCGTGACCAACCGGCGCGGGCTGTACCTGAAGCACTGGACGGGGACCATGCATGTCGAGGGGCTGCTCATCGACGGCGAGCACCTGGGTGACGCGGTGAACATCGACACCCGCACCGTCGGCGCCACGCTGCAGCTCCAGAACATCCGCACGGCCGAGGTCCACGGCACGCCCGAGGAGGCCGCCTGCTACACGTGCCCGGGCGTCTTCCACCCGGACATCCTCCAGAACTGGGGCGGACCGACGTACTACCGCGTCGACCGGCTCACGGGCAGCACCGACTACCAGGGGCTGATGATTCAGCCGGAGCAGTTCGGCAATCCGACGGTGCTCGCCGACTTCCGCAACATGAACATCACCAGCGACGGGGGCTACATCTTCTTCCGCGCGGGCGGCACGCAGGACTTCGTCCTCAGCAACGTGTGGCTCCACAGGACGGTGGGCACCAAGTACGGCTACCCCGAGAACGACCCGGAGTGGACCGCCTTCAACAAGGGCCTGCCTCCCGGTGGCGACTTCGTGCCCGCGGGCTCCGTGGGCATGAACTACGTGTCCCCGGGCTACGCGAACTGAGCTGAAAGTGGGTTGAACAGGGGGGCGCCCGAGGTGAGGCGCCCCTCGCACTTTTCTGCTCCGCGCGACTCGAACGCCGTGAGGGTCGCGGTAGCTTTGCAGAGCGGGCGCAATGACAGGGTCTTGCCGCATCTCTCGTCCAGGCAAGCTGGAATGGTAGGTTTTGCTCGCGATGCAAACTCGTCCTGCCATCTGGCTTTCGTTGGTTGCAGTGTTCTGGCTGGGCTGCGCCACCACGTCACCCACTCCCATGGCGCAGGCATGGGACGAGGAGGAGGTGGAGTGCCACACCGCCGAGATGGACCAGTGCGTTTCGCTCCTATGCTTGGGGGACGCCTGTGGCTTCTACCGGTGCGCGGACCTGGCCCGTGAAGTCGAGCTGGCGCGCTTCCCTCCTGTACGTCCTCCAGCGCCTTCCGCGGCGCCGGGGAGTGGCCCCCGGAGGAACTGGGGAGGCGCGGGGAAGCTCCCAGGTGGGGCCGTCATGGTGTTCCCCAACTGGAACGCCGCCCCCGAGCAAATCATCCCCCCTTCACGCCAGCTCCCGCCGGGCCGTTGGGAGAAGCACCACGTCTTTCCCCAATCTCAGGACCTGGCGGAGTGGTTCGAGGCCCGAGGCGTCAAGATCCACGACTACACGATGCCCATTCCGCTACACGTCCACAGACGCATTCACGACGGCAGCGCACGTGGTGGCGCATGGAATGATGCATGGCGCGAGTTCAAGACGAGAAACCAGAACGCCCCACCAAGGGAGATTTTCAAGTTCGCGGGGGAGCTGATTCACCGCTTCGAGCTCATCGGCGGCCCCATTCAGCCATACTACTCTCGCCCTGGAGCGTGAGGTCTTCCGACAGATGAGCCGGTTCTTCTGGCTGCGCGAGGACAAGGCGGTAACGACTGGCTTCGACGCCACCCACAAGTGGCGTCTGCCCGGCGTGCGGTGCCACACGTGCGGCGCCACGTGGGCGAGTGCAGGGCATCAGTATCCCGCGGTGGACCTGTCGCAGCTGCCGGAGCGCCGCGAGTTCGAGAAGGCCCGACCCGAGCCATTTGGTGAGTTCGCGCGCCTGCGGGAGCTGGTGCGCCCCCTGGCGCCGCCCGATGCCCCCTTGCCACCCGGTACCCACCTGGGTCCCCTGGTGGGCCTTGTCTCCGGGAAGCTCGGCCCGTTCACCTCCCTGGGTGACGTGCTTTGGGTCGTTCTCCGGGATGCACTGGAGCGCCTCCAGGCGGAAGGTGTGAGGGGGCTGTCGGGCTGCCCGACGGAGCTGCGGTTCCGGCAGAAGAACCCGCCTGAGCTGCTGGAGCTTCAGATAGAGCCGCACGGTCGTCTTCACCCGGACTGCATTCCCCCGGACGTGCCTCCGCCGTGCCCGACCTGCGGCTGGGTGTATTTCCGGCTGCCGGATGAACCCATGCTGGACGCGGCGTCCCTGCCCTCGGAGCTGGACCTGTTCCGGGTGGGCGACTACTCGACGGTCATCGTGGGTACTGAGCGATTCATGGAGGCCGTGCGCCGCCTGGAGCTAGACGGCATCACGTTTCACGAACTGCCAACGCGATAGCGGCGCCAGGCGCTCCGGAGCTACACACCGCGCTGGTGGAAGCAGGGGAAGCCGTGGCGGCCGACGAGGAGCCTGCAGCGCGGACCGGGGGCCCTTCAGCGCCCCAGCCCCTCGCGGATGCGCTGCACCACCTCCTCCGGCGGAGGCGACACATCCACCCGGAGCGCATCCGCGGGCACCTCCAGCGTGGCGAGCTGGCTGTCCAGGAGCGACGGCGGCATGAAGTGGCCGTGGCGGTTGGACAGCCGGCGCGCCAGCACCTCGCGCGGCGCATCCAGGTACACCCAGCGCATCCGCGCCGGGTCCACCTCCAAGAGCTCCCGGTACGCGGTCTTCAGCGCGGAGCAGACCAGCACCAGGTCCTCATCGCGCTCCAGCGCCTCCGCCACCACCTCGCGCAGCACCTGGAGCCAGGGCCACCGGTCCTCGTCCGACAGCGGCACGCCCGCCGCCATCTTCACGATGTTGTCCTTCGGGTGCAGGTCATCCGCGTCCACGAAGCGCCACCCCAGCGACTCCGCCAGCACGCGCCCCACCGTCGTCTTGCCCGCGCCGGACACCCCCATCACGATGACGACCATCCCGTGCGGCCTCCCGGTGCCGTGTACCTGCGCCCCCATCATTCGGCCCCGCGCCCCCGCGCGCCACCCCCTTGGATGCCGAATGCCCACCTCACCACGTCCTGGGAATGTCAGACCCCCCAGGTACTCTTCCTTTCATCGCCGCTACCAACGCGGCACGGAGGGGGAAGTACATGGCGGACATCGCGGACGGCGCCCAGCTCGCGCTCCAGGGTTCTGGTTCCAAGCCCTACATCCTCAAGAACACCGGCGGCGTGTACTCGTGCTCATGCCCCGCGTGGCGCAACCAGTCCATTGCGATTGAGCGCCGCACCTGCAAGCACCTGCGCAAGGTGCGCGGAGATGCCGCCGAGGACGCGCGCACCGGTGCCGCGTCGGGCACCAGCGCCGCTCCCGCGAAGGCCGGGGGCAAGGCGAAGAAGGACGGCGCTTCCGAGGACGCCGCCGACAAGGCGCCGCCGCTATTGCTGGCCCACTCGT
The DNA here is from genome assembly GCA_046520375.1 of Pyxidicoccus sp. 3LFB2. Classification (GTDB taxonomy): domain Bacteria; phylum Myxococcota; class Myxococcia; order Myxococcales; family Myxococcaceae; genus Myxococcus. Next base: position 4,674 of record JBKGHK010000258.1, on the reverse strand, counting down.
GGGAGAACGACGTCGACCTCACCGACTGGTGGATGAGCGAGAAGCTCGACGGCGTGCGCGCGTACTGGGATGGCAAGCGCTTCTGGTCGCGCCTGGGCAACGAGTTCTTCGCCCCCGCGTGGTTCACCGCGGGGCTGCCGGACTTCCCGCTCGACGGGGAGCTGTTCGGCGGGCGCAAGCGCTTCCAGCGCACGGTGAGCATCGTCCGCCGGCAGGACCGCAGCGACGACTGGAAGGAGCTGTTCTTCGTCGCCTTCGATGCGCCGTCGGTGGAGGGCACCTTCGAGCAGCGGCTGGAGCACTGCCGCAAGTGGATGGAGGACGCGAAGCCCGCGTACGCGAAGTGGCACGCGCATGAGCGGTGCCAGGGCACGCCGCACCTGCGCGCGGAGCTGGAGCGCGTGGAGGGCCTGGGCGGTGAGGGGCTCATGCTGCGCAAGCCCGGCTCGGCCTACGAGGCGGGCCGCTCGCACACGCTGCTGAAGGTGAAGAGCTTCAAGGACGACGAGGCCCGCGTCGTCGGGCACGTGGCCGGCGCCGGCCGGCACAAGGGCCGCCTGGGCGCGCTGGAGGTGGAGCTGCGCGACGGCACGCGCTTCAGCGTGGGCACCGGCCTGTCCGACGCCGAGCGTGGGTCCCCGCCGCCCGTCGGCACCGTCATCACCTTCCGCTACCAGGAGCTGTCCGACGACGGCGTGCCGCGCTTCCCTTCGTACGTGGGCGTGCGCATCGACGCGGCCCCCTTCGTCGTGAAGGCGAAGGCCCAGGCGAAGGCCCGCGCGTAGTCCGCGCCGTGCGGCCGGGGTGCTCCGGACTCCCGCCCCCCGGGTACCGCTCCCGGTCCGCTGGTCGACGGAGCGGCCGCGCAGTGCCCGCTGGCGAAAGGCAGGCAGGTTCAGCGAGCAGAGGCGTGCACGAATGCGCTGGACGAAACGCGCTCGCACCGTCTGCGCGAAATGATGCGCCCACAGAAGACGACCTCTTCACGGGTGTGCGTTAGCGGTCATCGCAACGGCGCGAACCGGCGTCTCGTACCGGAGGCCATCGTCCCGCGGCTGTGTGCGCGGTCTAGAGACGAACGGTGCATCAACCTCGCACAGTCCAGGAAATCCCCATCCTGGTGTCTGCTCTGGCCAACCATGCACTGCGAGCTCTGTCTGTCTGAACACCCCAAGGACGTGCTGTGCGACCCCGTGCACTGGACGCAGGTGGGGCTGTCCACCCACGAGTTGGAAGCGCCCACCGTGGACCTCACGGGCCAGACGCTGGGCCACTACCTGCTGGTGCGCCGGCTGGGCGCGGGGGGTATGGGCACGGTGTACCTGGGCGAGCAGACGCGCATTGGCGCCCGGGTGGCGGTGAAGGTGCTGCACCCGCACCTGGCGCAGGACGAGAGCCTGCGCGCGCGCTTCTACGCGGAGGCCCGCACCGTCAACGTCGTGGGCCATCCGCACATCGTCCACATCTTCGACATCAGCGAAGCCCCGGGCGACATCCACTACTTCGTCATGGAGTACCTGGAGGGCGTGCCGCTGTCGCGCCTGCCCCGGCCGGTGGACCCCATGCAGCTGGCGCTGCTGCTGGCGCAGGCGTGTGACGCGCTGGATGCGGCGCACCGCTGCGGCGTGGTGCACCGCGACTTGAAGCCGGACAACCTCTTCGTGGTGCGGCATGCGTCGGAGCCGCCGTCGCTGCGGGTGCTGGACTTCGGCGTGGCCAAGGCGCACGCCCGCAGAACGAGGACCAGACGGCGGCGGGCATCGTCCTGGGCACGCCCGCGTACATGGCGCCGGAGCAGTGGGCGGGACAGCCGGTGGACGGGCGCGCGGACATCTACGCGCTGGCGGTGACGGCGTACTACCTGCTCACCGGGCAGCTGCCCTTCGAGCGCGGGCAGATGGCGGAGCTGGCGCTGTCGCTGGGGCCGGTGGGCCCGGTGCCTCCGCACGTGCTCGCGCCCGCGGTGCCTCCGGCCCTGTCGGACGTGCTGCTGCGCGCGCTGGCGCGCCGGTGTGATGACCGCTACGCCACCGCGCTGGACTTCAAGGAGGCGCTGCTCACCGCGGCCGTGCCGCCCTCCGTCCGGCCCCACGCGGCGGAGCGACACCCCATCGGGGACACGCCGGTGCCCTCACCGTCGCTGGCGGTGCTGGAGGCGGAGACACCAGAGCAGACGCCCACCCACCTCACCCCGCCGCTCACGTGGGTGGCGAAGGTGCGCCGCCGGGCGGGCTCGGGCGAGGTGGAGGTGCGCTGCACGGAGCTGAGCAAGGGCGGCCTCTTCATGTGCTGCGCGGAGCCCTTCCCCCGCCTCTTCAACCGGCTGGAGTTCACCCTGCTGCTGGCCGGGGAAGAGGTGACGTGCGCGGGCGAGGTGGTGCGGCACGTGGACTCGGCCCAGGCCCGCGCGTGGGGCATGTCCCCGGGCGTGGGCGTGCAGTTCATCAACCCCTCCGCCCGGCTGCGGGAGCTCATCCACCGCGTGCAGCCCCACCGCCCCGGCACGCCCGCCCCACCCGGCCCGCCGCCCGAGGCCCACCTGTGAGCCGCGACGCTTGTACTCAGGGACAGGGTCGACCCGCACACGTGCGGTATCCAACCGTGTCCCCCCTGGGTCAGCGTTCCATTCCTGACGCGCCTGGGCTTCCGTCTGCACGCGAGGCTTCCAGGACAGTCGCAATTCGCTAGCCTTTGCAAATCATGGCGCATGAAGGTGTTCCCAGGGCCAGGAGGCACGTCCGGCCCGCCCCCATCCGAGTCGTCCTCGCGGGCCTGCTGGCGCTGCTGGCCACGAGCGCCTGCCAGGAGGCGTCGACGGGGACGGCGCTGTTCGTCACCGCGGACTTCGACCCGCTGCTTCAGTTGACGCAGTTGCAGGTGTCCGGACAGGTGGAGGACGGCGGCGACATCCCCGTCGCGCTGCTGCCGGAGAACCCGGGCCGCATCCTGCAGAGTGGCGAGACGTTCCGCGTGCTGCTGCCGGACGCACCGGACGGCGCGCGGGTGACGCTGCGGCTGCAGGGCCGGAGCGGCTCCGCGCTGGCGGCGGAGGGCACCGCGGAGGCGCAGGTCCAGTCAGGGCGCGAGGTGGACGTGCGCGTGGAGCTGGTGCCCTGGACGGAGGTGCCCGACGGCGGCAGGCCCGACTCCGGGACTCCGGACGGCGGCAACGTGGACTCGGGGACTCCGGACGCGGGCAGCTTCTGTGAGAACTGCCCGGACGGCTGCTGCCGCAACGGCTTCTGCGTGCCGCGCACCTTCCAGTCGTGCGGCGTGGGCGGCGTGGACTGCACGGTGTGCGACGGGGTCCGCGCCAATGCCTGCTCCCGGCTGGGCACGTGCACGTGCGGCAACAACCCGGTCTGCTCCGGAATCAACGTGGACCGGTGCGACAATGGCCAGTGTAAGTGCGGGAGCAGCAGCCCCTGCGGCCCGGGCAAGGAGTGTGTCGGTGGCCAGTGCCGCTGCACGCCCGGCTCGTGCCCCAACGGCTGCTGCGTGGGGGACACCTGCGAGCCCGGCAACGAGAAGGACAAGTGCGGCACTGGCGGCGCGGCCTGCCAGAATTGTCGCGGCAGCACATGCACCGCGGAGCGCGTCTGCAGGTAGGCGCGCGCCGCGGGCGTCAGCGGACGAGGAAGGAGCGCGAGGCGCCCGAGTACGGGCGCACGCGCCCGTCCCAGCCGGACTTCCAGTCCCCCTCGTGGACGACGCGGTAGGTGCCCGGCGCGGTGCCCGCGGGGACGTCCCACTCCACGGTGACGTGCGAGCAGGCCAGCGTGGGCAGGCAGTTCTCCCGCCGCCACCGGTAGCGCGTCTCCCAGGCGCTGTCGTCCGCCACGTCCTCCCATGCCCCGCCCGGCCCCAGCCGCTGCACGCGCAGGAAGGTGCCCTCCTGGCGCAGGTCATTCTTCGGGTGCCCGCCCCAGAAGGTGACGCTCACCCTGTCCCCCGGCGCGTAGGCGGGGCGCGCGTCGGTGACGACCTCGCCGAAGTCCACCCACAGGAGCTTGTCGTCGAACACCACGCCCGGCTTGAGGCTGGTCTGCACGTGGCGCAGGTCGCGGGGCGTGGGGCCCGGGGGCACCGGCTGGCCGTCGCGCAGCGCGGTGGCCAGCGTGTCGAAGCCCTGCTGGAGCGCGGCCAGCGTCCACGGGCCGAAGTGCGTGGAGGCGCCCTCGTAGGCCTGGCGCGCGTACTCCTCGCGGGTGGAGACATAGCCCGCGTAGTCGTTGGCGAGCCCGGCGATGACCACCTCCGTCACGCCCAGGGGCCCAAGCCGCGCCTGCACCGTGCGCCGCAGCCGGCGGCCGGCCATCGTCGTCAGCTCGAAAGGCACCGCCACCAGCGCGAGGTTGCCCACGGTGACGAGCTGCAGGGGCAGCACCTCGGGCGTCCACGGGTAGGGCCCCAGGCTGCCCGTCTCCAGGACGATGGGCTTCTCCGCCTGGCAGGGCGTGGTGGTGACGGCGCAGGTGAACTGGCTCCACACGTCATGGATGGCGGCGCACGAGGCCCCCTCCGCGCCGAAGCCCGGCCCGTCCTCCGCGCCAGCGAGCATGGACAGGCCGATGGCGGCGGTGCACGTGCGGCGCGGCGTGCCGTCCGTCCACGCGGGCGCCACGTCCACCGCGTCCAGCTTCACGTACATCTGCCGGTACTCCACGCCGCCGG
>JBKGHK010000257.1:0-13165 GCA_046520375.1 Pyxidicoccus sp. 3LFB2 | reverse complement strand
CGCTCTGGCAGCGCCCGGCGAATCTCCAGCACGGCAATGGCGACGATGACCGCGGAGATGCCGAGGAAGCCCACCGTCTGCGCCACCGTCTCCACGCGCGTGGGCAGCTTCCGTCCGCTGGCTGCCTCCACCAGCAGCAGCACCACCCGGCCTCCATCCAGTCCGGGCACGGGCAGCATCGTCAGCAGCGCCAGCGCTACGGACGCGGCCACCAGGGCCCGCAGCAGCGAGTCCATTCCAGACGCCGCCGCGTCCGACGACTCCTGCCGCACCAGCGCGCCCGGCCCGCTCGTATCCGCGGGGTGTGGCCCGCGCGCCAGCCGCATGAGCATCGCCAGGCCCTCGGCGGCCACGCTGCCCGTGTGCGCGAAGGCGTGGCCCAGCGCCTCGCCCGCGCCATGCGTGCGGTACACGTACTGCTGGCTCACGCCGATGCGGCCCGTGCCCCGCTCGTCCGGACGCGGGCGCACCTGCACCGTGCGCTGCTCGCCATGCCGCTCCACGCTCAGCTCCAGCGTGCGGCCCGGCGACTCCGCCACCTTCTCCACGAACTCCGACCAGTTCCTCGGCGGCTGCCCGGCCACGCTGACGATGCGGTCTCCCGGCAGCAGCTGCGCCCGCGCGGCCTCCGAGCCGGGCTGCACCGTGCCCACCGTGAGCGGCACCACCACGTGCGTGCCCGACGTGTACAGCGCGAACAGGATGCCCAGCGCCAGCACGTAGTTGGCCAGCGGCCCCGCCAGGATGATGAGCATCCGCCGCAGCGGGCCGAGCACCCGGAAGCTGCCCGCCTCCTCCGCATCCGCGCGGTGCGGGTTCAGCCCCTGCACGTGCGCGGTGGCGCCGAGGGGAATCGCGGCCACCACGTACTGCGTGCCCCACAGGCGGAAGGACACCAGCGGCGGACCGAAGCCGAAGACGAAGCGCGGTACACGCACCCCGAGCAGTCGCGCGGCGAGCAGGTGCCCCAGCTCGTGCAGGGCCAGCAGGGCCCCGAGGGCCAGCAGGACGCGGGCGTAGTGCATCCGGGAGCGCCGCTCGCTACCGCTTCCGCCGCGGCCCGGTCCGCTTGCAGGCCCGGTCGTCGGAGAGGAGGGTGCCGTGGTCGAAGCAGGGGTTGCGGTAGCCGGCCATGGCCCGCAGTGTAACCGCGCTCGCCACGACGCACTGCACCCAATGCAGGCCGTGGGGTATGGTGCGCGCCGTGTCCACCCCGAGACGCTTGAGCCTCCTCCTTCCCGCCCTCCTCGTGCTCGGCATGGCGGGCTGCCTGCCCTACGCTCAGGAGCAGGGCGACTACGTCCTCAACCTCGTGGAGATCTTCCGCGACGAGTGCGGGCTCGCCGAGTCCAACCGGGACCGGTTCCGGGGCACGCTCCAGATTACCGGCCGCGTCGTCAGCCTGGACCTCGACCTGCTGGACAGCCGGCTCACGGGCTACTTCCTCGAGGGCGGGGACGACTTCTCCATCGACGGCAGCGTGGTGAACGCCGTCGCGGAGGTGAATGGCCAGGCCTGCATGCTGGACCAGGTGAACATCCACCTGGATGGCACCACCCAGTGTGAGACGCAGTTCAATGGCGCCCTGCGTGTCCGCTATGAGGCCCAGCGCCCGGACACGTGCGTGTGCGAGCTGTGGATGCGCTACGAAGCCGTCAAGGATTCGAAGCCCTGCGACTAGCAGGCTTGAGCCTGGGCCCGTGGGTTCCTAGAACAGGGGGGCGGTTGTCCTTCCTCGGAGGAGCCCATGGCTGAGAAGCAGCACGAGATTCAATCGGTCCTGACGGAGACACGCGTCTTCCCGCCACCCGAGGCGTTCGCGCGGCAGGCCCACCTGCGCAGCATGGACGACTACCGGCGCCTCTGGGACGAGGCCGCGAAGGACCCCGACAAGTACTGGGGAGACCGCGCCCGCGAGGAGCTGTTCTGGAAGGAACCCTTCCAGACGGTGCTGGACTGGAAGCCACCGCACGCGCGCTGGTTCGTCGAGGGCCGCACCAACCTGGCCTACAACTGTCTGGACCGGCACCTCGACAAGCGCCGCGACAAGCCCGCCATCCTCTTCGAGGGCGAGCCCGGCGACCGGCGGCGAATCACCTACGGGGAGCTGGCGGCCGAGGTGAACCGGCTGGCCAACGGGCTCAAGTCCCTGGGCATCCGCAAGGGAGACCGGGTGGGCATCTACCTGCCCATGGTGCCCGAGGCCGCGGTGGCCATGCTGGCGTGCGCGCGCATCGGCGCGGTGCACTCGGTGGTGTTCGGCGGCTTCTCCGCCGAGGCGCTCCAGGAGCGCATGAACGACATGGGCGCCCGCGTGCTGCTCACCGCCGACGGCGGCTGGCGCAAGGGCGCGGTGGTGCCGCTGCTGAAGAACGTGGAGGCGGCGCTCCCTCACCTGACCACCGTGGAGAAGGTGGTGGTGCTGCGGCGCACCGGGGACTCGCTGTCGCTCACCGGGCCGAAGCTGCTGGCGTGGGACGCGCTGGTGAAGGGCCAGTCCGACGTGTGCGAGCCGGAGTGGGTGGAGAGCGAGCACCCGCTGTTCATCCTCTACACCTCCGGCTCCACCGGGAAGCCCAAGGGCGTGCTGCACACCACGGGCGGCTACGCCGTCATGGCGTCGCTCACCATGCGCTGGGTGTTCGACCTGCGTGAGGACGACGTCTACTGGTGCACCGCGGACGTGGGCTGGGTGACGGGGCACAGCTACGTCGTCTACGGCCCGCTGATGAACGGCGTCACCACCGTGCTCTACGAGGGCGCGCCCACGCAGCCGGGGCCGGACCGCTTCTGGGAAATCATCGCCCGCTACAAGGCCACCATCCTCTACACCGCGCCCACCGCCATCCGCGCCTTCATGCGCCTGGGCGAGGAGCACCCGCGCAAGCACGACATGTCCTCGCTGCGCCTGCTGGGCAGCGTGGGCGAGCCCATCAACCCCGAAGCGTGGATGTGGTACCGCGAAGTCATTGGCGGCAACCGCTGCCCCGTGGTGGACACGTGGTGGCAGACGGAGACGGGCGCCATCATGATTTCGCCGCTGCCGGGGGCCACGCCCACCAAGCCCGGCTCGGCCACGCTGCCGCTGCCCGGCATCCACGCGGAAATCCTGGACCGGGAAGGCAACCCGGTGCCGAAGGGGCAGGGCGGCCTGCTGTTCGTCACCCGGCCATGGCCTTCCATGCTGCGCACGGTGTACGGCGACCCCGAGCGGTACGTGCGCACGTACTTCAGCGAGCTGCCCGGCAAGTACTTCACCGGCGACGGCGCTCGCACGGACCTGGACGGCTACTTCTGGCTGATGGGCCGCGTGGATGACGTGGTGAACGTGGCGGGCCACCGCCTGGGCACCGCGGAGGTGGAGAGCGCGCTGGTGGCGCACCCGCGCGTGTCCGAGGCCGCCGTGGTGGGCCGCCCCGACGAGCTGAAGGGCACCGCGCTGGTGGCCTTCGTCACGCTGAAGCAGGGCAATGCGCCGTCTCCCGAGCTGAAGAAGGAGCTGGCCACGCACGTGGGCAGGGAGATTGGCGCCATCGCCCGGCCGGATGAAATCCGCTTCGCCGAGGCGCTGCCCAAGACGCGCTCCGGGAAGATCATGCGCCGGCTGCTGCGCGACGTCGCCGCGGGCAAGCAGTCCACCCAGGACACCACCACCCTCGAGGACCTCAACGTCCTCGCCACGCTGCGGCAGAACGACGAGTAGCGCAGCCCGGGGGGCCTACCTCGTGGGTTCCCCTTACGTGAAGCCTCACCGGCCCCGGAGTCGCCCAGAAACCCGGGCGGCGCCGGGGCCTTCGCATGTGTGGACAGGGCCCCTCATGGAGGGGGATGGGTCACCTGTGACTACGTGTCGGCCGGCCCTACGGGCCCTGGGGCAACGCTCGACGGGCTCGCGGCAGCCTGCGCTTCCTGGGCCTGCCTGAGCCCTTCCCGAGGCCCATTTTACACTCTGGGGTGCGCGCTTCGTGTCAACCCAATGAACGAATGCAGCCCCGGCGTTCAGGTCGGCTGGTTGACTCTCAAAACATCCCCGGGCATGACAGGGGGGTCACGCCTGCCCCCCCGGGCGGCGTGCCTGTTGTGCGTTGCGTTGCCTCCCCCCTCCCCCCGGATGTGCTTCGAAATGGATTTCCGAGATCAGCTCGACTCGCCGCTCTTCACCCACTTCATCTCCAACTATTCCCAGCCGACCGGACCGGACCTGCTGGGGAGGACGGAGGAGTTCTTCCAGTGGCAGGAAGCGCGGCGTCAGCAGGGGCTGTGGCAGTACTCGCGAAGCCTGGAGGGAACGCCCACCGCGCAGTGCGCCGTGCGCAGCGAGACGGGCGCCGCGCAGGAGGGGCTGAACTTCGGCTCGCAGGACTACCTGGGGCTGTCCACGCACCCCGAGGTCATCGCCACCGCGCACCGCTCTATCGAGCAGTACGGACTGCACAGCGCGGGCTCGCCGATGCTCGGCGGCAACACGGCGCCGGCGCTGATGTTGGAGAAGGCGCTGGCCGAGCACCTGGACATGCCGCACGTGGCGCTCTTCTCCTCGGGCTGGGGCGCGGGCTTTGGCACCATCGTCGGGCTGGTGCGGCCGGATGACCATGTGGTGCTGGACGCGCTGGCGCACCAGTGCCTGCAGCAGGGGGCCGCCGCCGCCACGCAGAACGTCAGCCGCGTGCCGCACCTGAGCAACCGCGCCATGCGCCGCAAGCTGCAGGAGCTGCGCTCTCGGGACGCGCGCAACGGCGTGCTGGTGGTGACCGAGGGCCTGTTCTCCATGGACTCGGATGTGCCGAGGCTGGAGGAGCTCCAGGACATCTGCCGCGAGTACGGCGCGACGCTGCTGGTGGACGTGGCCCATGATTTGGGCGCGCAGGGGCCTCGCGGCACCGGCAGCCTGGGCACGCAGGGGCTCCTGGGGAAGGTGGACCTGGTGGTGGGGACGTTCTCGAAGACGTTCGCCTCCAACGGCGGCTTCATGGCGACGCGCAGCCAGGCGGTGCGCCAGTTCGTCCGCGTCATGGGCGGGCCGCACATCTTCTCCAACGCGCTGCTGCCCACCCAGGCGGCGGTGGTGCTGGAGTCGCTGCGCATCGTTCGCTCGGAAGAGGGCGAGGCGCTGCGCATGCGGGCGCGGGAGAACTCGCTGGCGATGCGGGGCGCCTTCGCGGAGCGCGGCATCGACTGTCTGGGCGAGCCCTCCAACGTGGTGCCCGTGCCGGTGGGGGATGCGAAGGTGGCCCGGCTGGCGGCGAAGCTCGTGTTCGAGCGCGGCGTGTTCGCCAACCTGGTGGAGTACCCCGCGGTGCGGCTGCGCGAGACGCGCTTCCGCATGCAGGTGATGTCGTCGCATACGCCGGAGCAGGCGCGCCGCGCCGCCGAGGTGGTGTCCGATGCGATTGAAGAGGCCCGCCGGCTGGTGACGTCCCAGGCCCGCCCGGCCCGCAACGCGGCCCGGCGCGACGAGCGGCACCAGGTCGAGCTGTAGCCCGCGCACGGCGAGGCCTCGCCCCGAGAAGGGCGGGGCGCTGCCTACGTGTCGTCGCGGCTGACGTCCTTCAGGTGGGTGATGTCGCCCCAGGTCACCAGCCGCAGGTGGCCGTCGTGGTAGTCGAACTGGTTCCACGCCACGTTGAGCACCGAGAAGGCGCGGGGCACGTGGTGCGGAATGCCCAGGCTGTGGCGGAACAGCAGGCTCAGCACCCCGCCGTGCGTCACCGCCACCACCCGCTCACCCCGGTGGCGCGCGCCCAGCTCCTCCAGGCACTCCACCGCGTGCCGCAGCCGCTGCGACGTGCTCTCGCCCTCGGGGACGACGTAGTCCGGCCCGCCCTCCGCGTAGCCCGAGAACACCTCCGGGTGTCGCTGGCTGGCCTCGTCCCGCGTCAGCCCTTCGAGGATGCCCAGGCCCCGCTCGCGCAGCCGCGCGTCCGGAACGACAGCGTGCCCCGTGCGCGTGCCGATGCGCCGTGCCGTCTCCCGCGCCCGGCCCAGGTCGCTGCTGTAGAGCGCGCTGAATCGCACCGACGCGAGCCGTGCGGCCACTGCGTCCGCCTGGCGCAGGCCCTCGGGGCTCAGTGCGCTGTCGCGGTGCCCCTGCAGCCGGTTCTGGGCGTTCCACTCCGTCTCGCCGTGGCGGATGAGGATGAATTCCGTCTTCAACGCGCCCGCTCCAGGTGTGTCATGGCCTCTTCCAGCAGGGCGGCCACGCCCCGGCGCACCACGTGCACCACCTTGTGGCTGTAGGCCGGGCCTCCGTGCGTGTAGTGCCCGCTCACCTTGTGGTGCAGCTCCGTGGCGCCCCACACCAGCACCAGGTCCGCCCAGTCCAAGTCACTCCGCGCCCGGTCCGACGTGCGCCGCTCGGTGCCGTCCACCATGCGCAAATCAATCTGGTGCCCGAGCTTCTCCTCCAGCTCCTCGCGCACCGCGGGCGAGCCGCCCACAATCACCACCTTGTGCACGCCGTGGCGCTGGCAGCTCTCCACGAAGGCCACCTCCGCGCGCCGGTTGGCCGAGCCGCCACACCGGGCGCAGTGGCTCCGGGGCTCCACGCGCAGGGGCTCCCTGCCGCTTGCCTGGGCCACCTTGAGACAGGCGCCGTCCGCGCAGACGTAGAAGAAGCGGGCCTCCAGCAGCTCCGCCGCCTTGAGCAGCTTCGGCTCGCTCATGCGCTGCTTGCCCTGCCGGGTGAGGCCCTCGGCTTCCAGCACCGTGCGAGCACGGACACGGGCGTCCGGCAGGGTGATGCCTCGCGCCGCCATCCAACTGTCGATGTCCTGGTCCGAGCTCACGATTCGGTCGTCGTCGCGGTAGGCATAGCGGCGAACAGCTCCGTCTGCACGGCGGAAGGCATGGAAGCGGTCCCCAGCCCGAGCGCTTCGCGCACCGGGGCGAAGCTGCGGCGGTGGATGGGCAGCACGCCCTTCTCCTTCAGCGCCTGCACGTGCTGCGGCGTCGGGTAGCCCTTGTGGGCCGCCAGCCCGTAGCCCGGGTACTGCGTGTCCAGCTCCGCCATCAGCCTGTCCCGCGTCGTCTTCGCCAGGATGGAGGCCGCGGCGATGCTCATGGAGAGCGTGTCGCCCTTGATGATGCCCCGCTGCGGGGCCGGGCACTCCGGAATCTTCCGCGCGTCCACCAGCACGTAGTCCGGCTTCAGCCCCAACCCCTCCACCGCGCGGCGCATCGCCAGCAGCCCCGCGTGGTAGATGTTGATGCGGTCGATTTCCTCCACCTCGGCCCGGCCCACCGCCCACGCCACCGCGTCGCGTTTGATGGCGACGGCCAGCTCCTCGCGCTTCTCGGCGTCGAGAATCTTCTTCGAGTCGTCCAGCCCCTTCAGCCGGTAGCCCTTGGGCAGCACCGCCGCGGCGGCCACCACCGGGCCGGCCAGCGGGGCCATGCCCGCCTCATCCACTCCGGCCACGTGCGTGAGCCCCTGCTCCCACAGCTCCACCTCGAACTTCAGGAGGTGGCGCAGGCGCTGGCCCTCGGAGCGGTTCTTCTCCTGCCGCCCCCGGATGCGCCGGGCAAGCTCACGGGCCCCGCGCCGCGAGTCCCCATCCAGGGCCTCCAGCAGACCGGCGGGCACGGCCTGGGAGCGGGTGACATAGCGCTCCGTCAGCTCGGAGAGCGCGCACTGAAGCAGCTGTTCCACGGTTTCGGCGGACATGATGATGACCGGGGAGCCTACCTCAGAGGTAGAACGCCGGCCTTACCTCGTGGAGTGGGAACCCGCCGCCCGCCCCGACACGTTCCCCCGCCACGGACCGGGTGAAGGCCGGCTGGCGGCTCGCCCGGTGGGCGGAACAGGCCGGACGCTGGGCGGGCAGGAGGGCGTCGCGCATGACGCAATGCAGTACCCCAGTCGGAGGGGGCCGCACAACCACCCTGGTACGAAGTCCCCAGCCGGGCGCGGCTACCGGTTCAGCAGGCGCCGCGGCGTGCCGGGCTCCCGCCTGGCGCCGGGCGCGTCTACGGGTTCAGCTGGAGCTGCACCGTGGCGGGCTCCGGCAGGCAGTTGCAGCTGTCGCACGTCCACTCGACGCGCTGGGGCAGCGACACCTTGGAGCCCGCGCTGGCCACCACGCGCACCGGGCTGGGCGCGAGCGACTCGTTGATGGCGGTGGTGACACCGCTCTCATCCGTGACACCGGTGATGCTCACGTTCGACGCGGTGTTGGTGGCCGTGACAGTGGCCCCCCGCACGCGTGCGCCCTCCGCGTTCAGCACTTCCACCCGCACCGCCACCAGCTCCGACTGACAATCGTCATCTCCGCGCTCCATGCGCGGTGCATCGTCGCACGCGGCGATGAGGAGAAGACCGACCAGCCATGAGAACCCTCGCACCTGATTCATGATGACTCCCAAGGTGGTTCCTCATGGGACGCACTGCAATGTCCGTGTCAGTCGGATGACGGAGCCACGCGCTCTCGCGCGAAGCGCGCCGCGCTCGAGTCCGGATAGCGGTGCAGCACGTAGCGGTAGACTTCCTCCGCGCGCGCCACTTCCTGCATCCGCTCGCCCAACACACGCGCCAGAAGTACCAACGCACGGGGCGCGGTGGGATCATCTGGCGCCACATCTGCCGCGGATTCCAACGCCTGTACCGCCAGTGGGAAGTTTCCTTCCACTGCCGCGGCCTGTCCGACGAACAGGTGGTGGGCGGCCGGCACGCGCGCCTTTGGTTGTCCTTTCAACGTCGCATACAGCGCCATGGCCTGGGGCACGTCGCGCGCCTCCACCGCCGAGGCCAGCGCGGTGAGCCCCTCGCTGGCGGTGCGCTGCTCGGCATCCGGGAAGTCGACGAACGTGGCGCCCTCGGGGGCTTCCGGAAACGGCGCGTCGTCGCGCATGGGCGGGGCGGCCAGGCGGGGGCGGGTGTTGCCCAGCACGGGCTCCAGGTACTCGTGGTCCGCGCCGTAGCCCAGCGCGTCTCCCCGCACGTACAGGAGCAGCCCCAGCACGTGCGCGGCGGTGAAGGGGACGAGCAGGGTGATGCCCTCGGTCAGCACGCGCGTGACGATGAACAGGCTCACCGTCTTCAGGCCCATGGCCACGGCGTGCGCCGCCACGTGCGCCACGGCGAGCAGCACGAGCACGCCCGCGGTCAGCAGGTAGTCGCGCCCCAGGCTCCTCACCATCCGCACCACCCTCGGTACGTTGACGATGGCCGTGGGCGGCATGTTCGCCGCGGTGACGAGCAGCGCCTGCGGCAGCCACAGCGCGCCCAGCACCAGCAGGCCCCAGAGCACGGGGTCTCCCAGCAGCGCCGTGGGGCGGGTGTCCCCCGCCAGGATGTACGCGAGCGTGCTCCAGCCGGAGCTCCCCTGGCGCAGGAAGGCGACGTAGAGCATCGCCGGCGCCCAGACGATGGTGGCGGCCGTCAGCCCGCGGATGCCGGGGAGGATGCCGTCGCGGAAGAAGTCGATGAACTCCGGGGTGTCCAGCTCCAGCTCGCCCCGGGACGTGTCCCGCACCAGGGTGAAGAAGGTCGCCCAGAACATGCTGCCGTACATCAGCCAGGGGACGGGCTTCAGGAAGAAGATGACCACCTCCGACAGCCACGACAGCAGGGCCAGGCCGAGGCTCGTGGCCATCAGCACCTGGGCCCCGGAGGGCGTGAAGACGTAGCGCCAGGCGCCCTTCAGTCGCGTGGCCAGGGGCGTGCGCCGACGGTGGGCGAGGATGGGCGAGGCGCCGCTGCCACAGATGCCGCACCCCACCAGCTCCACTGTCTGCGCGCGCCGCCCCACGGCGCAGTCCGTGCACAGCGCCGCCTCGCAGCGCTGGCAGCGCCAGCCGGCGGGGGCACGTGGGTGGTTCTTGCAGGGCGGCTGCGGCGAGTCCGCATCCAGGACGTCCGGGGGCAGGGCGTTCATCGCCCGTGAGCCTATGACGGGCCGGGGGCCTCGTCCCAGGGGGCGCCCAGCCACGCCTGGTATGCGGCCTTCTGTTCGTCCGTGGGACGCTCCACCCGGGACAGCCACACGGCATCCGCCGGCTTCTGCCCCAGCACCACGGGCAGCTCCAGCAGCCTGTCGCGGCGGAACACCGTCACCCGCACCGTCTCGCCCGGCTTGCGGTCCTCACAGCGGCTGAGCAGGCCGTTGCCGTCCACCTTCCACCCGTCCAGCGCGACCAGGTCGTCCTCCACGTAGAGGCCGGCTTCCTGCGCGGGCGAGCCGTCCAGCACCGTGGCCACCGTGGCGCTCCCCTTGGTGGTGAGGCCCAGCCAGCCTCGGGAACGGGCCTCTCCGGCCTTGCCCTTGGGCGGCGGGGTGCCGCCCTTGTCGCCGGTGGACTCGCGCTGGCGGAAGCTCGGCTCCAGGCCCACGTGCGAGAAGACGGAGTAGTCCAGGTCTTCGGTGGTGCGCAGCGCCCGGTCGAAGAAGGGCGTGAGGTTCGTGCCCGCCACCTCGTTCGCTGCCGCCTCCACCCCGTCCTCGGGGACGCCGGAGCCGTCACCGTGGCGCTCCCACAACAGGCGCATCACGTCGTCCAGGCTCTTCGCGTCACCGGTGGCGCGGCGGATCTCCAGGTCCAGCAGCGCGGAGACGACCTCGCCCTTGAGGTAGTAGGAGATGGCGCTGTTGGGGGAGTGCTCGTCGGGCCGGTAGTGCTTCACCCAGCTGGCCAGCGACGCCTCGGCCAGCGTCTGCACCTTGCGCCCCGGGGTGGCGTGGAGCGTGGTGAGCGTCTCGCCCAGGCGCGTGACGTAGCGCTGCGCGGACATCAGCCCCGCGCGGCGCACGAAGAGGTTGTCGTAGTACGCGGTGGAGCCCTCGAAGGCCCACAGGAGCGAGGTGTAGTTCTCCTGCGAGTAGTCGAAGGGCACCAGGGCCCGGGGCTTCACCCGCTTGATGTTCCACAGGTGGAAGTACTCGTGGGCGGCGAGCGTGAGCAAATCCTCCCAGCCGCGCGAGCTGGCCAGCCCCGCGCGAGGGAAGAGCAGCGCGGTGCTGGCCTGGTGCTCCAGCCCGCCGCGGCCCTTGTCCGTCAGGTACAGCAGGAAGAGGTAGCGGGGGACGGGCAGCCCGCCATACATGCGCGCCTGGGCCTCGCAGATGCGCTGCAGGTCCGAGCACAGCCGCTCGGTGTCCTGCACGCTGTCACCCCACACCACCACCTCGTGCGGCACGCCCGCGGCGGTGAAGGTGAGGGGCGTGTGCGGCCCCACCTCGAAGGGGCTGTCCACCAGCGCGTCGTAGTCCGGCGCGACGAACGCCTCCTCGCGCTGCCCCAGCGCGCAGAAGGCGCGCCAGCCCTGCGGCGCGTCCACGTGGACGTGGTGCTCCAGGCCGCGCGTGGCCTCCGTGTAGAGGAAGACGCAGGCGCCGTTGAAGTACGCATGCGTGCCGTCCAGGTGGCTGGTGCGCACCGTCAGCTCGTTCGCATAGACGCGGTAGCGAAGGGTGACGGCGTGGCCGTCCGCCTTCACGCGCCAGGTGCGCTTGTCCACCCGCCGCACCGGCAGCGGTGCGCCGTCCGCGCGGGACGCCGACATGTCCTGCACGTGCCGGGCGAACTCGCGCACCAGGTAGCTGCCCGGCGTCCACACCGGCAGCACCGCGTCGAGCTCGACGGGGCCCTCGGGGAAGGTGGCCTCCACCTCCAGGAGGTGCGAGTGCGGCCGGGACATGGAAACGCGGTAGCGGACGGCTTGGGGCATGACCGGTGGCTTTCTCCCTGGAGGCGGCTTCGCGGGCTACTTCGCGCGGACGAGCACCGCGCCGAAGAAGCCGTCGGTGTTGTGCGTGTGCGGCGCCAGCCGCAGGAACGGGCCTTCGCCCAGCTTCGGCCCCAGCTCCGGGCCCAGCAGCTCCGCCACCGGGCGCACGGTGAAGTCGGGGTGCTTGGACAGGAAGTCCTCGATGACGTTCTCGTTCTCGTCGCGCAGCACGCTGCACGTGCCGTAGATGAGCCGGCCGCCGGGCTTCACCAGCATGGCGAACCGCGCCAGCAGGGCCTTCTGCCGGCCCACGTGCATCTCCAAATCCTCGGGCGTGAGGCGGTAGCGCGCGTCGGGCTTGCGGCGGAAGGTGCCGGTGCCGCTGCACGGGGCGTCTACCAGCACGCGGTCCGCCTTGCCCTTGAGGGGCTCCAGCGCGGCGTCCGCCTCGGGGCCCTCGTGGGGGATGAGCTGGGTGCGCACGTTGTGCACGCCCGCGCGGCGCGCGCGCTTCTTGAGGTCCTCCATGCGCCGCTCGTCCACGTCCAGCGCGTGCAAATCTCCCCGGTTCTTCATCTGCGCGGCCAATTGCAGCGTCTTGCCACCCGCGCCCGCGCAGGCGTCCACCACGCGCGTGGGCGGGGCGTCCACCAGCATGCCGAGCAGCTGGCTGCCCTCGTCCTGCAGCTCGAGGAAGCCGTCGCGGAAGCTGTCCAGGGAGAAGACGTTGAGGCGCGACTCCAGCAGCAGGCCCATGGGCGACAGCGGGGTGGGGCTGGTGTCCACGCCCTCGGCCTTCAGGCGCTTGGCGAGGGCGTCGCGGTCCTCCTTGAGGAGGTTGGCGCGGGCGGTGAGGGGCGCGCGCTCGTTCATCGCCTCGGCGGCGCGGGCGGCGTCACGGCCGAACTGCTTGCGGAACAGCTCCGCGAGGAAGTCCGGCAGCGAGGCGGCGATGGGGAAGCGCTCGCGCTCGGGCAGGGCCTCCAGCGCGGCGGCGGCGTCGGGCAGGGCGCTCAGGGCCGCGGCGTCCGTGCCCGTCAGCGCGCTGGTGTGCACCACCATGCCCACGGGCTCACCGTAGAGGATGCGCGAGGTGGCCAGGCGCAGCACGTCCTGGCGCGTCTTGTCGAGCGCGTCGAAGCGCGTGTGCGCGCGGTACAGGAGGAAGTCCACCGTGCGCTGGCGGCGCAGCAGGCCGTAGACGCGCTCGGCCACGGCGCGGCGCTCGTTGGAGTAGAGGTTCTTCTTGTGGCGCAGGACGAAGTCGAGGGCGCGGTCCGACAGGCGGCCCTCGTGGCGGACGGCGCCGTAGGCTTCGAGGCACGCCTGGAGGACGAGGTCCTCGCGCACCGGGCGCTCGTAGCGCTCGGGGTTCTTGGCGCGCTGGGCGGGGGAGACCCGCTCGGGGCGCTCGCCGTCCTTCCCGCGCTTGGAGTGGCCGAAGCGGCCGGTGCCATCCGAGCGCCAGGCGCGCTCGGGGCGGCCGCGCCGGGGCCTGCCTGC
>JBKGHK010000256.1:0-13179 GCA_046520375.1 Pyxidicoccus sp. 3LFB2 | reverse complement strand
CGCTGCTCGCGGGCGTGCGCTCCGGCCGGGTGGTGCTCGCGGAAGGGGAGGGCTGGTTCGCCTTCCGCCACGGGGCTGGTGGTGGACGCGGTGTTTCATGGCGAGCGCGGGAGCCTGGCCTTCCGGCGCATGCTCTGCTTCGGCAGCGGCGCGTACGCGGTGGCGCTGGGGCCGGAGCTGCACAAGGGCTCGTTCGCCCTGGACCGCGCGCACCTGTGCGAGACGGTGCTGCCGGGGCTGGAGCGCTTCGACGCGCTGCGCGCCCGAGGGCTGCCCCTGGCCTCGCGGCTGACGGTGGACTTCGCGCGGCTGGCGGAGGTGCTGGCCTCGCTGCCCGAGGACGTCGGCGAGGTGGTGCGCCTGTTCGACGGCCGCCGCACCCTGCGCGCCATGCTGCTGGAGTGCCCCTTCCCGGAGGCCGTGGCCTACGAGGCCTCCACGCGGCTGTTCTCGCTGGGAGTGCTGGTGCCGGCCTGCCTCGTGGAGGAGCGCGAGCGCGCCCGCTGCGGCGCCACGGTGCCCGGCTTCTTCGAGCCCAGGCCCTCCGTGGAGCCCAGGCCGGCGACGGTGGAGCTCGTGGGAGGCGCCCAGCCCCCCGTCATCCTGACGTTCCCGAAGAAGCCCGCGCACACCGGGAGTGGACCGGACGCGCAGGACGGCGCCCGGCGCCCGGACGACGCCGGGATTTGAAGGGTTTGACTCGGCGGCCCGGGGTGCGAGACAAGGCCCGCGAGAGGCCTCTCCCATGTCCGGTCACAATCGGTGGTCGAAGATAAAGCGCCAGAAGGCAGCCATGGGCGCGACCAAGGGCAAGCTGTACTCCAAGGTCATCAAGGAGATTACGGTCTCCGCGCGGCTCGGTGGCGGAGACCCCTCGGGCAACGCCCGCCTGCGCGTCGCGCTGGGCCTGGCCCGCGAGGCCAACATCCCCAAGGACACCATCGAACGGGCCATCAAGAAGGGCACCGGTGAGCTGGAGGGGGAGAGCTACGAGGAGGTGACGTACGAGGGCTACGGCCCCGGCGGCGTCGCCATGTTGGTGGAGTGCCTCACCGACAACCGCAACCGCTCCGCCGCCGACATCCGCTCCATCTTCGGCCGCTACGGCGGCAACCTGGGCGCCGAGGGCGCGGTGGCCTGGATGTTCCAGAAGAAGGGCGCCATCACCGTCAAGCCCGGCCCCACCGAGGACGCGGTGATGGAGAAGGCCATCGACGCGGGCGCCGAGGACGTCATCAACCACGGCGAGGACGGCTTCGAGGTGCGCACCGCGCCGGTGGACCTGCACACGGTGGCCACCCGCCTGGAGGCCGCCGGCCTGGCGCTGGGCGAGCAGAAGTGGACGTTCCTGCCGCAGAACACCATCCATGTGGAAGGTGAGAACGCGCGCGGCCTGCTCAAGCTGATGGACGTGCTCGAGGAGAACGACGACGTGCAGAACGTGCACGCCAACTTCGAGCTCGACGACGCGGTGATGGAGTCCCTGTCGCAGTAGCGGCGGGGGGAATGGAGCAGACAGATGCGCGTGCTCGGCGTGGACCCAGGCAGCCGGTTCATGGGCTATGGGGTGGTGGAGGAGAAGCGCGGCCGGCTGGTGCACGTGGGCCACGGCGTCATCAAGGTGGACGAGTCGGCGCCGCTGGCCTCCCGTCTCAAGGATTTGCACGCCGCGTTGACGGAGGCGCTGGGGCGCTACCAGCCGGACTCGGTGGCGGTGGAGGGGTTGTTCACCTTCCGCAACGCCCGCAGCGCCCTGGTGCTGGGGCATGCCCGCGGCGTGGCCCTGCTGGCCGCCGCGCAGGCGGGGCTGACGGTGCACGAGTACGCGCCCGCCAAGGTGAAGAAGTCGGTGGGCGCGGGCGGCGCGGATGGCAAGGACGCGGTGGCGCGGATGGTGTGCACGCTCCTGACGCTGGAGGCCTCGCGCTTCGAGCGCGCGGACGCGAGTGACGCGCTGGCGGTGGCGATGTGCCACCTCAACCATGGCCGGGCCGCGGTGCCGTCGGCCACGGCGGCGTCGGGCAGGAAGAAGAAGGGCGCGGCGGCGCTGCTGGCGGACCGCCTGGCGCCCTCCTACCGGAGACCGGAGGCGAGATGATTTCGCGGTTGCGCGGGACGGTGCTGGAGAAGGACGCGGAGGACGCCACCATCGACGTGGGCGGCGTGGGCTACCGGGTGAACCTCTCCACCCTGGCGCTGGGAAAGCTGCCGGCGGATGGCCAGCCGGTGGACGTGCGCATTCGCACGGTGGTGCGCGAGGACGCCTTCGAGCTGTTCGGCTTCCTCTCCAAGGCCGAGGAGGACCTCTTCCAGCTCCTCACCGGCGTCACGCGCGTGGGCCCCCGGCTGGCGCTCATGGTGCTGTCGGGCATGGAGGTGCCGGAGCTGGTGGCGGCGCTATCTCGTGGCGAGGTGGCGCGGCTGTCCAAGATTCACGGGGTGGGCAAGAAGACGGCCGAGAGGTTGGTCCTGGAGCTGAAGGACAAGGTGAAGACCATCCACCTGGAGGCCGTGTCGCGTGGCACGGCGCCTGCCGCCACCGGTGGAAACCACTCCGACCTCGTCTCCGCGCTGCTGAACCTTGGGTACAAACCACCCCAGGCGGAGAAGGCCGCGGAGCTGGCCAGCCAGCGGCTGGGCGCCGAGGCGTCCTTCCAGGCCCTGTTCCGCGAGGCCCTCAAAGCGCTGCGTTCGGGTGGCTGAAGGGCGGGCTACCGGGTCCTGGTGTGACGACGTCGTGACGACGAGTCTGGCCTTCCGCGCGTAGCCCGCCGAAGCTCGAAACCTTTTAGAAGCTGTATCGGTCCGCGGCCCAACGCGCCCGCTGTCTGCCTGTCGGCATGGGTCGGCAGGCGTAGCGGAATGGCGGACAGCCTGGGCGATCTCCTACCTTGGTCTGAGTAGACTCTTACGACATGGGTATCACTTTCCAGCTCCGACGGTGGAGGTCAGCGCTCCACCGAGGACAAGGGGCTGCTCACATGAAGTCTTGGCGTGGCGTTCCGGTGCTGGTGTCCGTTGTCTCCGGGCTGATGGTGGGCTGTGGCCCCGTTCCCGAGGGCGAGGTGGCGTCGGGTGAGGAGCAGTCCGTCCCGGAGTCGGAAGTCGCTGTCGAGCCGGTGACGGTGCAGGGGGGCCTGGTCTCCAACGGCGGGTGGGAGGTCTGCGACGACGCCGCGACGCGCGTGCGGGACATCCACCCCTCGGCGAGCTCGGCGCCGGACGAGCTGGTGGAAATCAAGGGGCGGCTCATCTTCGCCGCGACGGACCCGGGGCATGGCCGGGAGCTGTGGGTGACGAAGGGCGCGAACAAGGAGACGTCGCTGCTGAAGGACGTGCGGCCGGGGGAGCCGGGCTCCTCGCCGCGCTCGCTGACGCGCGTGGGCAACCAGGTGTTCTTCGTGGCCCACCATGACGCAACGGGGCCGGAGCTGTGGCGCACGGACGGCACGGAGAAGGGCACGGAACTGGTGAAGGACGTGTTCCCGGGGCCCGCGGGCTCGGTCCCCGAGCAGCTCACGGCGGTGGACGACACGCTCTACTTCACGGCGAACGACGGCGAGCACGGCCGCGAGCTGTGGCGCTCCGACGGCACGGCGCGGGGCACGGTGCTGGTGAAGGACTTCCTTCCCGGCCCTCCGCCGGGCCCGGCCGACCTGGGGCTGCAGATGCTGACGGCGTGGGACAAGGGCCTGGCGCTGGCGGTCTACGACAACGCGTCGTTCAAGGCCGCGCTCTGGGCGGTGGACAAGAAGGGGCGGGTGAGCCGGCTCTTCAGCATGGACTACGGCGTGTTCTCGGAGCTGGAGCCCGTGGGGCGGCAGCTGTTCTTCACGGCGGACGAGGGCTCGGGCGAGGCGGACCTCTGGGTGACGCGCGAGACGCCGGGGACGGCGAGGCACGTGCGGCACTTCGACGGGGAACACCCGAGCAGCCTCACGGCGCTCGGCGACGTGGTGTATTTCCAGGCCGGCGCGGAGGGCTTCTTCGGCGACCCCGGGGACCCGCTGCACGGGGGCGAGCTGTGGCGCAGCGACGGCACTCCCTGGGGGACGTGGGTGGTGCGGGACATCAACCCGGGGCCGGCGAGCAGTGCGCCCTCGCACCTGGTCGTGGTGGACCGCACGCTGTACTTCGCGGCGGAGCATCGGGATACGGGCCGCGAGCTGTGGCGCAGTGACGGCACCCCGTGGGGCACGTGGCTGGTGCGCGACATCGAGCCCGGCGACGGCGATAGCGACCCGGGGAACCTCACGGAGGAGAGCGGCTGGCTCTTCTTCTCCGCGCTCAGGTCGGGCCACGGGCGCGAGGTCTGGTACAGCAACGGCAAGCCCTGGGACACGAAGCCGCTGATGGACATCGCGGCGGGCATGCTCGAAGCGAAGCCCCTCTACTTCGAGCGCTCGGGCTGGGACGTCTACTTCCAGGCCACCGACAGCAACGGCGACCAGGAGCTGTGGTCGGTGCCGTTCCGTCCGGCGCGCTACTGCGGAGACCGGACGTTCTGAGCACCGCGCCCACAGGCCCGCGCGCTGGTGACACCGGGCGCGGGCGCTGAAGGCGGGGGCTACGCCGCGCGCCGTGCGGCGGGGGTGGGGCGCACGTCGCCGAAGTTGGGCGCGGGCAGGACGATGGTGGGCGCCAGCGCGGGCGCCATCATGTGGGCCGTGAGCTGCGAGGACGGGTGGAAGTTGACGAACGCGCCCTCCACCGCGGACGTGCCGGCGAAGAGCTTCTCCACCACCATGGACGAGTACTGGTCCAGCGAGTCCTCGCGCGTGTTGCCGTTGAGCACCACCTCCCAGCCCATGTGCTCGGCATGGCGGCGCACGCCGGGGATGGCGGACTGCAGCGGCGTGTAGCACTCCGTCGCCACGCCATTCTCGCTGACGACGAACACCTCGCGCGAGGTGGCCACCGCCAGCGACATGTTGCCCTGCGTGTGGCCCGGCGTGCTGAGGATGGCCGCGCCCTGGCCCAGCCACACGTCGCCGTCCAGCAGCACCACGCGCTCCTGCGGCACCTCGGCGCCGCCCGGCACGAACCACACCGTCTGCATGGGGTGCAGGTCCTTCACCATCTCCCACTCGGCGCGCTGCACCAGCAGCCGGGCCCGGGGGAAGAACGCGGGCAGCCCGTCACCGCCCAGCCAGCCGCGCAGGTCCTGGATGTGCAGGTGGTCGAAGGCGATGTAGTCCACGTCCGCGGGCGTCAGCCCCAGCGACGCCAGGTGGCTCTGCACCGAGCCATGCCGCGTGGACATCACCTTGTCGGACACGAAGGCGCCATAGCGCTCGCGCAGCGCGCGGTAGAAGGGCGCCGCGTAGCCCTTTTCATAGTCCGACGGGTTGAACAGCAGGGTGCGCCGCTCGCCCTCGCGGTCCACGAACTGCACCACCTGCATGCGGTTGGTCATCATCACGTACGGCGCCGGGGACAGCGCCGCGCCGCTGAAGGCGAACTGCGCGGGGTACGGGAAGGTGATGAGGTCACACGTGGCGATGGCCGCCACCGGGCCTTCCTTGACGAAGGCCTCACGGGCATCCAGCGCCGCGCGGCGCAGCTTCTGCAACTTCACGCCGGGCACGGACTCGGCGCGCGCGCCAGCAAGGGAGGGGAGGGGACGGAATGCGGGGCTCGTATGCATGGGGGTCACCGGGTCGAAGACCGTCTGGACGGACTGGATTCTCGCGCATTCCAGATTGGCCTCAATCGCCTCCGGGTGGCGAGCCTGGGGGAATGGAGGGCTGACGAGAACGGGAACAGTCCGGCCGGGTGCCGTCGACGGCCCGGGGGCTTTCTCGCCCCGGCCGAGCCTCTGCCCGGCCGCCCGGCAGCCGGTGGCCCGCCGTCCCGGGCCGCGCCCCGCCAGATGTGCGGCGACAGGCGGGCCCTTCCTGTATAGGGTTCCAGATGGTCATGGCGAGGAAGTCCGACACACTCTCGGAAGAGGTCCAGCCCGAGGACGTCCGGCTCGAGGCCTCCCTGCGTCCGCGCTCGTTCGACGAGTACGTGGGCCAGGGGCCGGTCGTCGAGAAGCTCAAGGTGTACGTGCAGGCGTCCCGCAGCCGGGGGGACTCCCTGGACCACTGCCTCTTCTCCGGCCCCCCGGGCCTGGGCAAGACGTCGCTGGCGCACATCATCGCGAACGAGCTGGGCGTGGGCATCCACGTCACCAGCGGCCCCGCCCTGGAGCGCAAGGGCGACCTGGCGGGCCTGCTCACCAACCTCAACGCGCGCGACGTCCTCTTCATCGACGAAATCCACCGCCTCAACGCCGCCGTGGAGGAGTACCTCTACCCGGCCATGGAGGACTTCCGGCTGGACATCACCATCGACACCGGGCCGGCCGCCCGGGCGATGAAGATTGATTTGCCGCCCTTCACGCTCATCGGCGCCACCACGCGCACGGGCCTGCTCACCTCGCCGCTGCGCGACAGGTTCCAGATTCAGGAGCGCCTGGAGTACTACGACGCCAAGGCGCTGGAGCTCATCCTCCACCGCTCCGCGCGCATCCTGGGCATCCCCCTGGACAAGGACGCCGCGCGCGAGGTGGCCACGCGCTCGCGCGGCACGCCCCGCATCACCAACCGGCTGCTGCGCCGGCTGCGCGACTTCGCGGAGGTGGAAGGCGACGGGAAGATCACCCTGGAGCTGGCGAAGAAGTCGCTCGACAGGCTGGGCGTGGACGCCAGCGGCCTGGACTCCATGGACCGCAAGATTCTGCTCACCATCATCGACAAGTTCGGTGGCGGCCCGGTGGGGGTGGAGACCATCGCCGCCAGCGTGGGCGAGCAGCGCGACACCATTGAGGACGTGTACGAGCCGTTCCTCATGCAGGAGGGCTTCCTCCAGCGCACGCCCCGGGGCCGCATGGCCACGCACCGCACCTACCAGTACTTCAAGAAGCAGCCACCGCCCACGCCCCAGGGCAGCCTCTTCTGAGACTAAGCTCCTCCGCGCCATGAGCCAGGACACGCCTCCCGCCACCGCCTCCGGACGTGACTTCTACGCGGACCTGATGCGCGCCTCGCAGACGTCGCGCGCCGGGTTCCTCGCCGAGCGCGAGCGCTGGCTGCGCGGCGTGCCCGTGGAAGGCCGCGAAGAGCTGCTCTTCGAGTTCGAGATGCTCCTGCGCGCGGTGGAGCGCTACCTCAACCTCAACACCGTGGTGGACGCGCGCGACAGGCCGCTCGTCACCCGCGACTTCCACGAAGAGCTGGCGGACGTGCGCGACGCCATGGACCGCGCCATCCGCGTCGCGCGCCACCTGCAGGACCCGGACAGCGACCAGAAGATGGTCTTCCGCAAGTACGTGGAGACCCAGCTCGCGGACGACCGCGTCCGCCGCGCCCTCATCGAGGAGCAGCTGGACCAGGAGACGCCGCCCGAGAGCCTCTTCGTGCTGCGCGAGGCCTTCGACGCGCTGAAGAACCTCTTGGACCACCTGCTCAAGCTGCCGGTGGCCAACCTCGGCCTCTTCCAGGACGTGGGCAAGCTGGCCCTGCGCGAAATCGTCCTCAACCGCTACTTCCGCCCCTTCCGCCCGCTGGAGTTCCGCGTCGAGTACGACCGGCTGCGCTCCGTGCGGCTCCTGGACACCCTGGGCACGCTCCCCGAGGACCAGCGCACCCTCTTCTCCACCGCCTTCCTCGGCCTGTTCCGCCTGCTGCACTACCTGGCCTACGTGGACGCGGAAGGGCAGCCGCCGTACTCGCGCCGGGTGCGCGTGCTGCTGGCGCTGGTGCGCAGCGAGGCCACCTCGCTCGCCGCGTGGATGCACTCGGACCTGTCCCCGAAGGCGGCCTCCAAGTCGCTCCAGGCCGCCACGCTGCGCGCCGCGCGGGACATCGCCCGGGAAACCGAGCGCGTGGCCCGCGAGGTGCTCGTCAACCTGGACCGCGACGTGGAGGCCCCCGCTCGCGCCGCCGCCGCCTTCACCACGCTCTTGCGCACGCAGGTGGTGGTGCTGGTGGAGACGCTGGCGCCCAATGGCGGGCTGACGGACGGCGTCTTCGACGAGCTGATGAGCCCGCAGGACGCGGCGCTGCGGCTGCGCAAGGACCTGTGGGTCTACGCCCAGCTGTGCCGCACCGCGGAGACGCACCTGCGCGCAGAAGACGTGCCCGCCGCCGAGCGCGCGCTGGACGCCCTCAAGGCCTTCCTCGACTACTTCCACGCCGGCGGCTACCAACTGCTGCGCTACGCGGACTACGACGCCTTCGACCGCTTCACCGCGCTGCTGGTGGAGCTGCCCTGGCCCCCCGAAGGGCCCGGCATCCGCGCCCGGCTCGCCGAGGACCTGCGCCGCTTCGTCCACACGCTGGAGACCACCTTCCACGCCGTCAGCCGCCGCACCCTCCTGCAGGGGCGCGGCTTCGACCGGCAGGAAGCCGAAGCCCTCCGGGACCGCTTCCTCTCCGTGCCCGGCCGCTAGCGACTCGGACACCGGCGCCCTACCACGCCCACGCCCCGTATGAGAGCCCCCGCACTCCGGGAGGCTCCGGGCGCCGGTTTGCCACCAGCCACTTCCTTGCGCTATGGACGCGCCTGTGTTGCCTGGAAGACACGCTGCGGCATGGCGCGTCGGAGCAAGGGGGACACGGATTCCGGGTTCTGACGAATCCCGGACATCGGTGTCACGGTATCGGGAGGAATCACCGGGCTTCACACAGGGGGGAGGGGGCCAGGCCGGAACCGGCCCCCACCGCGCCGCACTGAAAAGCCGAGCCATTTCCAGGGGTTGCCTCTCCTCCAGCCCCCTCAGGCTCCAGGCAGCACGTCACGCGTTCGTGGCGTGTTACTTGCAGAATCTGCGCGTCGCGTCAGATCAGTGATGAACGTTTCCAGGTCCAACCGGCGGGACCTGGACCGGAAGTCCCGCGGTACCGAGCAGCCACGAGGCGACACCAACATGCGACCGTCCTCCTACAACCAGCGCACCGTTTCGAAGACTGCCAGCCTGCAGGGAGTGGGGCTCCACTCCGGCGCCAAGGTGACGCTCACCCTGCGTCCCGCGCCCGCCGGCCACGGCATCGTCTTCGTGCGCACGGACCTGCCCCGGCCGGTGAGCATCCCCGCGCTGGCGGAGTTCGTGGTGGACACGCAGCTGGCCACCACGCTGGGCCGCGACGGCGTGCGCGTGGGCACGGTGGAGCACTTCATGTCCGCCCTGGCGGGCCTGGGCATCGACAACGTGCGCGTGGAGCTGGACGGGCCGGAAGTGCCCATCATGGACGGCAGCGCGGTGCCCTTCGTGGCGCTCATCCAGGAGGCCGGCGTGCGCGAGCAGGAGGCTCCCAAGGAGCTGCTCGTCATCCGCAAGCCGGTGTCCGTGGTGGACGGCGACAAGCAGGCCTCGCTCACCCCGTCCAAGCACTTCCGCATCAGCTGCACCATCGACTTCGAGCACCCCGTCATCCAGGGCCAGTCGTTCGACCTGGACTTCAGCGACCGGGACTTCTCGCGTGAAATCTCGCGCGCCCGCACCTTCGGCTTCCTGCGCGACGTGGAGAAGCTGAAGAAGCTGGGCCTGGCGCGCGGCGGCTCGCTGGACAACGCCGTCGTCGTGGACGAGGTCTCCATCCTCAACCCGGACGGGCTGCGCTTCCCGGACGAGTTCGTGCGCCACAAGATTCTGGACGCCATCGGCGACGTGTCGCTGTTCGGCCGCCCGGTCATCGGGCATATGACGGCGTACAAGACCGGCCATGCGCTCAACCACAAGCTGGTGCGCAAGGTGCTCGCGGATCCGAGCTGCTACGAGATTGTCCCCGCGCGCCGCCGCGAGCTGGAAGGCCTGGACCTGGGCTTCACCGGCCTTGCGGGCGCGCTGGAGCTGGAGCCCCTGGTCGCCTGAAGTTCATTTCCTTGCAGGTCGGCTTTAGCTCGACTAGGACGCGGGCTTATGCTCAAGCCCACCCGTGTCATCCTCGCCGCTCTCCTGGCGGCTACCATCACCGCCGGCTGTAACAAGGAGAAGGCGCCGGTCACCGCTCAGGGGCCGGCCGCCACGGCGCAGCAGGCCAACGCGGGTGAGCCCGCGCCCGACGCCGTCGTCGCGACCTTCGGCGACGGGCAGAAGATTACGTACAAGGAGCTCAACGAGAAGATCTCCGAGCCGCTCTCCAACCTGGAGAAGCAGAAGCACCAGCTGCGCAAGCGCGGCCTCGAGGGCATGGTGACCGAGAAGCTGGTCGATGCCGAGGCCAAGAAGCGCAACATGACGCAGGACCAGTACCTGAAGGCGGAGATCGACGACAAGGTCGCCGCGCCTCCCGAGGAGCGCGTCAAGGAGGTCTTCGACGGCGCCAAGGGCCAGCTGCCGCCCGGGTCCACCTACGAGCAGATGAAGCCGCAGATCGTGGACTTCCTCACCCAGCAGCCGAAGCAGGAGCGCGCCCAGGCCCTGTTCGCGGAGCTGCGGAAGAATGCCAACGTGCAGATCACGCTCCCCGAGCCCCCGCGCGCGCCGGCCGAGCGCAAGCAGGTGGCCGCCACCGGCGCCGCCAAGGGTGGCAAGGAGGGTGCGCCCATCACCATCGTCGAGTTCAGCGACTTCGAGTGCCCATTCTGCAGCCGCGCCAACCCGGCCGTGGACCAGGTCATGAAGGAGTACGGCGACAAGGTGCGCCTGGTGTTCCGCCACTTCCCGCTCGACTTCCACAAGAAGGCGCCGAAGGCCTCCGAGGCCGCGCTGTGCGCCGGCGACCAGGGCAAGTTCTGGGAGATGCACGACCAGCTCTTCGCCAACCAGCAGAAGCTGGACGTGCCGGACCTGAAGGCCCACGCCGCCGCGCTGAAGCTGGACACGGCGAAGTTCGACAAGTGCCTGGAGTCCGGTGAGAAGGCCTCCATCATCCAGGCCGACCTGGCGGACGGCAAGAAGGCGGGCGTGTCCGGCACCCCCGCGTTCTTCATCAACGGCATCCTGCTGTCCGGGGCGCAGCCGTTCGAGGAGTTCAAGAGCATCATCGACGAGGAGCTGAAGACGGCGCAGAAGTAGTCCGCGCGCGTCGACGGGGGACACGGGCCGTGGCGTCGAAACCGAAAGCCACGCCTCAGGTCAGCGGTGAGCAGGCCTCGCTCGAACTGGAGCGGCCGCTCTCCACCGGCCTGTCCCCCTCCCGTCCCCTCTCGGCCTGGTTCCACGGGCCGGAGGGGATGGTCCTCCTCCAGGAGCCCACGGGCTTCGCCGGCTTCCTCGCCGGCAGCCTCGGGACGCTCTCTGTCGAGGAGGTGTTCGCCCACGTCCTGTCGGGCATCCGCAGCGGGCTGTTGGCCGTGCAGCACGGCACGGTGCGCCGCACGGTGTCCTTCCGGGACGGGCAGGTGGTCTTCGCCACGTCCACGGAGCGCTGGGAGCGGCTGGGCGCGGTGCTCTTGCGCCTGGGGCTCCTCACGCAGGCGCAGCTGACGCAGGCGCTGTCGCGGGTGACGCCCTCGCGGCGCATCGGCCAGGTGCTCACGTCCGAGGGGCTCGTCTCGGAAGCCAACCTCTACAGCGCCATGACGTACGTGGTGCGTGAGGTGGTGCTCAGCCTCTTTGACCTGGTGGACGGCAGCTTCCTCTTCATCGAGGGCCCCGCGCCCATGGCGGACGTGGTGAAGCTGCCCGAGCGCACGCGCGAGCTGGTGCTCACCGGCATCAAACGGGCCGAGGAGGTGTCGCGCCTGCGCCGCCGCTTCCCCGAGGACATGCGGGTGGAGCCCGGCCCGGAAGGGCCGCTGCCCGGCGAGGAGCGCTTCTTCACCCGGCTGGGCCCGGGCGCCCCGCTGGGCGACGTGCGCGCGCTCTACGAGGGCGGGCCCTACGCCTTCTACACGTGGCTGGACGAGGCCGTGCGCGGCGGCCACCTGGTGGTGCGCGCCCCCACGCCGCCCCCGGCCCCCGGGCCCGCCGTGGAGGGCATGGCCTGGGAGCTGCTGTCCGCCGAGGAGCGCTACAACCTGCTGTTGTCCCTCATCCACCGGGCGCTGCGGGACGCGGGCCGGGACGAGGACCTGCTGCGCGGCTTCCTGGACTCGCCCCCTGCCGGGCTGGAGGACGCCTTCGCCGGGGTGACGCCGGGGCCGGACGGGCGGGTGGACGTGGCGCGGCTGAGCGCCAACCTCGCCGGGGGCGGCGAGGCGGTGGGGCGGGCCCTCACCCTGGAGGCGATGGACGCGATTGTCTCCTATGCGCTGTTTTCGGCGCGCAACGTCCTGCCTCCCGAGGTGGCGGAGCGGTTGTCCAACACCTACCGGACACTGCAGGGGGGACTGGCCTAGGGAAGGCCCCGTGCCCACGTTCGCACTCACGGCCTTAGCGGGCGGGGGACGAGCGACATGGGCGCGATGCGGAAGCTGGCGTGGGGAGTCGTGGTGCTGAGCACGGCCTGCAGCGGCTCCCGTGCCTCGGTACAGGACTCGCGGGGGGCCGTGGCGATGGAGCAGGGCGTGGGCGGCTCCGGGAGTGCGGGCCACTCCACCGCGCGCCGCTACGTGGACGAGGACCTGGGCTTCGAAATCATCCGGCCCACGGCGGACTGGCAGCTCGACGAGACGAACGAGCGCACGCCGGAGGGGCTCTCCATTCCCGTCATCCTCCGCCACCAGGCCTCCGGGGCGCAGGTGGTACTGCAGGTGGCGCCGGCGGTGGCGTCTCCCACGCAGTTCGCCGAGCGGCTGACGGAAGGGCTTCGCCAGCAGCCGGGCTTCACCACCACGGACCCGGCGCCCATTCCGCTGTCGGAGAACGCGGTGGGCTTCGACTTCACGGTGGGGGACTCGGTGCTGGGCCGCGTCGCCGTGCGCGAGGCCGGCCGGGCCGCGTCCTGATGATGCTGGCCACCTGGCCCGCGCAGTCGCCGGACGGCGTCACTCAGAGCGTGGACGCCCTCATCGCCGGCGTCCGTCCGCTGCCCGGAGGGGAAGAGGCCGCTCCGGCCACGGTGTCCCAGGCGCCGCGCCGCTGAGCCAGCCGGAGGCAGGCTCCGTCAGACGCGACCACCGCCGAGGCCGAAAGGCCGGCCTCGGTACGGCCATCTCCTGAAGCGCCTGGGTTCGGACGGCTGTGCTTGAAGCCTGGTGCGCTCCAGGTGGCACCACGCGCCAGCGCCTGGACATGAGGTGTCCCGGCGGCCCTCGGCGTTGCCGGAGCCCGAGCGCCCATGCAGGCGCGCCCGGACTTCGCGGCGG
>JBKGHK010000255.1:0-13191 GCA_046520375.1 Pyxidicoccus sp. 3LFB2 | reverse complement strand
CGGCGCTCCTCGCGGTCTCCACGCTCGCGCCGCTCACCGCCGCGCTCGCGCTTGTCGCCGCGCTCGCCGCGGCGCCCGCTGTCGCGGCTCTCGAACTTGCGCTCCTGCGGAGGCTCGCGCCCCTCGGCCGCGTACATCGCCGCCCGCCTTCTCCCATGCGCACGTGGCTGAAGAAGGCCCCTCGGCCGCGTACATCGCCGCCGCCTTCTCCATGCGCACGTGGCTGAAGAAGTACTTCAGCAGGAAGGCGATGAGGTCGTCCGCATCCGGCCGCGTCTTGAGCTGCGCGGCCAGGGGCAGGAAGCCCTCGGAGATGGCGGAGCCGGCCGCCTCCTGGATTTCGCGCACATGGCGCTCCACCCACAGCCGCATCGCCTCCTCGGGCGCGGGCATCTCGCGCATCTCGAACTTGATGCCGAACTTCTTCTCCAGCGTGGTGAACGTGGCCAGCTCACGCCCGGAGAAGAGGTTGATGGCGGTGCCCTTGTTGCCGATGCGGCCGGTGCGGCCCACGCGGTGCAGGTACACCGCCGCGTCCTCCGGCAGCGAGTAGTTGATGACGTACTCCAGGCCGGAGATGTCGATGCCGCGCGCCGCGATGTCCGTGGCCACCATGAAGGCCACCTCGCCGCGCTTCACCTTGCCCATCACCCGCTCGCGCTCCTTCTGCGGCAGGTCTCCGTTGAGCAGCTCCGCGTCGAAGCCGTTGCGGTTGAGCACCGCCGTCACCAGCGCCGTGTCGTCGCGGGTGTTGCAGAAGATGATGGCGTTCTGCGGCTCTTCCTTCTCCAGCACGTAGATGAGGTGGCGCGGCTTGGGAAGGGCGTCCGACACGTCGTAGCGGATGTGGTGGATGTGCTCCACCGTGAAGACGTCGCCGGACAAGAGCAGCGTCTCCGCGTTCGTCGTGTAGCGGGCGATGAGGTTCTGGATGTCCGTGGGGACGGTGGCGCTGAACAGCAGCACCTGCCGGTTCTTCGGAAGGCGGTCGAGGATGCGGGTGACTTCCTCGTAGAAGCCCTGGTTGAGCATCTCGTCGGCTTCGTCGAGGACGGCGTGGTCACACCCGTCCAGCTTCAGGTTGCCGCGGTTGATGTGGTCGAAGACGCGGCCCGGGGTGCCGACGATGATGGGGGTGCCTTCCTCGAGCGCGTCCTCCTGCTGCTTCATGGAGGCGCCGCCGTAGATGGCCGCCACCTTCACGCCCTTGTACTTCGCGAGCGACCTCAGCTCGTCCGCCACCTGGAGCGCCAGCTCGCGGGTGGGGCAGAGGATGAGGGCGCGCACGCGCTTCTCGTCCGCGGGAATCTTCTCCAGCAGGGGCAGGCCGAACGCGGCCGTCTTGCCGGTGCCCGTCTTGCTGCGAACAATGAGGTCCCGGCCCTCCATGGCCGGGCGGAAGGCGCGGGCCTGGACGGGGGTAGGGTGGGTATAGCCGACCTCCGCCAGCGCGCGGCGGAGAGGCTCGGACAGGTTCATGTCGTCGAAGCCGATGTCCGCGATGTATTCGTCGGGACGCGTCGGGGCTTCGTCAGGCGCCGGGGCTCCCGGCGTGGGCTCTTGGTTGTCGCTCATCAGGCATGGGCATAGCCCCTGCATTACCCTCTGGCAACAATCGCAGCACTTTGCTGTATGGAGCGCCCATGGCGAATGGGAGGAAGAGAACCAAAGGGGCGGCCCCCCGCCCTCGCGCGAAACGGCCGGCCTCGGCCGAAGTGGTAGACGCGGAAGTCGTGGACGCCCAGGCCGAAGGCGCCGAGGCCGAAGCCCAGGGAGACCCGGACGCCGTGGAGCCGGACCCCGCGGAGCTGGCCGAGGTGGAGCCCGAGGCCGACCTGAGCGCCCCCATCGTCCCCACGCGGGCCCTGGCCCGGGTGGGCGAGTCCTCGCTGTCCACGAAGGACCCCCTCCAGGCCTACATGGCCGAGGTGCAGCGCCACCCCCTGCTGACGCGGGAGGAGGAGCTGGCGCTTGCCCGGAAGTACCGGGACACGGCGGACGTGGGGGCGGCCTACCGGCTGGTGGCCTCGAACCTGCGCCTGGTCGTCAAGCTGGCACACGAGTACCACCGCAACCCCCTGTCCCTGCTGGACCTGGTGCAGGAGGGCAACATCGGGCTGATGCAGGCGGTGAAGAAGTACGACCCGGAGCGGGGCGTGAAGCTCAGCAGCTACGCCGCGTGGTGGATTCGGGCCTACATCCTCCGCTACATCATGGACAACTGGAAGATGGTGAAGCTGGGGACCACCGAGGCCCAGCGGAAGCTCTTCTTCAAGCTGCGCCAGGAGCAGGAGAAGCTCATCTCCCAGGGCTTCGAGGCCAGCCCCAAGCTGCTGGCGGAGCGGCTCAACGTCAGCGAGCAGGACGTCGTGGAGATGGACCAGCGGCTGGGGCACGACGAGATGTCCATCGACGCGCCGCTGCGCGGGGACGAGGACTCGGGCGCGACGCGCGCGGACCGGTACCTGCCCTCCAACGCCATGCCCGCCGACGAGCGGCTGGGCGCCGAGCAGCTCAAGGCCCTCTTCCGCGAGAAGCTGGCCGAGTTCGCCCGGACGCTGGAGGGCAAGGAGCGCTACATCTTCGAGAACCGGCTCACCTCCGACGAGCCGCTCACCCTGCAGGACATCGGCGACAAGTACGGCGTCAGCCGCGAGCGGGCCCGGCAGATTGAGGCCGCCCTCATCAACCGGATGCGCGAGTTCATGCGCGAGCACATCCCCGACTTCGACCTGGTCGCCACGCCGAAGGCCTGAGGCCCGGGACGGGTTCGGAGCCCGGCCCCGGAGAGCGGGGCCTGGCCGTCCGGCGGCCGGGAGCCGGACGGGGCCCGGGGATGCACGGACGGGAGTCGGCGATATGCTGGCCGTCCGGAACCGTTACACCCGGATCCCAGGGGGTCTCTCCATGCACCGCATCACCCGCGCCGCCGGCGTGTGTCTCGCCATCGCCACGCTGCTGGCGCTCACCGGCTGCTCCGGCTCGCTCCGTCAGAACTACCTGCGAGACCGGGCCTCGCACCACGTCTACCGCCAGGAGTTGGTGGAAATCTGGCCGGTGGTGCGCTCGGTGCTCAAGCAGAAGGGCTACTCGTGGCGGGAGAACCCGGGCCGCTACGTGCTGGAGACGGAGTGGCTGGATTCGGGCGGCGGCACCCTGGGCCCCACCACCTCCTCCCGCTACCTCGTGGAGGGCGTGCCGGTGCCGAGCGGGGGCGTGGCCCTGCGGGTGAGGCGGTTGGACCGCACCTCCCAGGCCGTGGGCTCCAGCTACGTGGACGGCAAGGTGAGGACGTACGCGGACCGCGCGGCCGCCATCAACTCCAACAGCAGCGGCAGCAGCGGCTCGTTGCCCGCCGAGCAGAGTTTCGCGCGGGATCTGGCCCTGGAGCTGGAGCTGCTCCAGCACATCGACCCGGAGGCCGTCGCGAAGCTGGAGGCGGACGCGAAGCGCGCCCACCCCTGAGCTTCACGAGGCCGGCGCGCCCCTACTTCTTCCAGGGGCGCGAGATGACGCAGGCGTTGATGCCGCCCACGCCCATGGACAGCTTGCCCGCGCAGCCGGCGGGCGCGTCCACCGCCTCGTCGAAGACGAAGCGGCCGTGCACGCGCGAAATCTGCTTGTTGAGCTCGCCCTGCTTCAGCGGCGTGGGGAACACCTTGCCCTGGCCGTAGCCGAGGTACTGGGCCGTCAGCTCCCAGCCGCCGCCCGCGGACATGCCGTGGCCGAAGGTGCCCTTGCGCGCGGTAATCAGCACCGACTCGGGCATCACGTCCCGCAGGTTCTGCACCTCCAGGAAGTCGCCCGGGGTGGCGGTGGCGTGCAAATCCCAGCTCCCCACGCCCGCGGGGGTGACGCCCGCGTCGGCCAGCGCCTCGCGGATGGCCAGCGTGGGGCCTTCCTTGGACGGGGTGATGATGTGGTCCGCGTCGGCGGTGACGCCCACGGCCACCGGCTCCATGCCCAGCGGCTTGAAGCCCTTCGCCGTGAAGTGCTCCAAGTCACCCAGCACCCACACCACCGAGCCACCGGCGATGTGCGTGCCCCGCAGCGCGGTGAGGGGCTTGGAGAGAGCGGCGTCCGCGGAGATGACGCGGGCATTGTAGAAGCCGCCGACGACGAGCGGGTTGGGCGCGGCGTCCGTCATGCCCATGACGACGGCCTTCGCCTGGCCCAGCTGAATCGCGTTGATGGCCAGCCGCAGGCCGTAGCCGAAGGACGAGCACGCGGCCACCGGGGCGAACGCCATGCCGGTGATGCGCCCCAGCATCGAAATCTGCGAGGCGGGCGTGTTGTGGATGTTCCACAGCACGTTGGAGGACACCGAGTTCCACGGCGGCTCCGGCGACATCCACTTCTTCTGGAGGCGCGCGTTGCGGGTGCGCTTCTCCTTGATGACGGCCAGCTTGGCGGACTCGACGTCGCCCTCGTCGGGCACGCCGATGGCTTCAATCTCGCGCAGCTCGGACAGATACTCGCGCAGCTCGGTGGAGCGGCCGGCCCAGTAGTGCCACCACGCGTCCTCGGCCTCGTCGCGCGTGGCCTCGTCCACGGTGGACGGCTCCGGGGGCAGGCCGGGCAGGGGCTCGCGCGTCTCCAGCCACTGGCGCATCACCGCGTTGCGCGACGGGGTGGCCCAGAAGCGGTCCCACCGGCGCTGGGCGCGGTACAAGTCCAGGGAGATGTTCTGGATGGTGGGCAAATCGCCCAGGCCGGTGCCCACGTAGACGTGGGCGCGGGGCCCCAGCTCCTGCAGCTCCTGCTCCAGGCCCGGGTTCTGCGCGAGCGACTGGATGAAGGCGCCGATGGCGAACTGCGTCGGCTGGCCCATCTTCCGCTCCAGCTGCGAGAAGCGGCTGCCGGGAAAGCGCGCGTCAATCCACGGCTTGTAGTCGGCCAGGTCGAAGTCCGGCATGCCGACGAGGAAGTTGTCGGGCCCGAAGCCGTTGAAGGGAGACAGCCAGCTTTCGGAGGACGACAGGTTCTTTTCGAAAGCTTCGATGTTCCTGGACCGGGGGGCGACGACGCCCCAGCCAAAGATTCCGACTCTGCGCACGTGAGGCTTTCCTTCGCCGCTAGGGGGAGAGCGGCTCGATTTTCAGATTGTCGAAGTGCACGCGGGTCTTCCAACCGGAGAACCCGAAGAACTGGTTGCGCGGGCCCTGCAGCGGGGCCGGGTCCTGGAGGTTGAGGAACGGCTGGCCGTCCAGCTCCCACGCGATGTTGCCGCCACGGCGGGTAATCTTGATGTGGTGGCGCCTGCCGGGCACCACGGCGGCACCGTCGCGCACCGCGCGGTCATTGGTGTGCTCGTGCTGGCGGGCGATGGCGGACTGCGTGTTGCGCCAGCCGCCGAAGATGAAGACGTAGCCGGTGGCGGTGTACTGCAGCCGCAAGTCCCCGGCGTAGAAGGAGCGGCCGTCACCCCAGGCCTCCACCTTGATGTCGCCCTGGGGGTCCGCCGTCCAGGCGTCGAACTCGATGGTGGCGTTGGCGGGGATGGGGCGCTTGAGCCAGACGGGGCGGTTGTGGACCAGCTCCACCACCAGCGCGCCGTCCTGCAGCTTCACCGCGGAGGGGTTGGTGACGTTCCACGCGTCGCCCAGCGTGGCGCGGTCGAAGTCGTCCGCGTAGGGGCCGGGAGGCGGCAGCGCGGCGGCCGCGGTCGCGGTGGCGGGCAGCCGGTCCGGCGTGTCCACGCGCAGGTTGTCGAAGAACAGCTGCGACTCGTTGCCGGACAGGCCGAGCCGGTCATTCCCGGGGCCCTTGAGGGGGAGCGGGTCGTCCAGCTCCAGCATCAGCTCGCCGTCGATGAACCAGCGCAGCAGCTGGCCCCGGCGCTCGATGCGCCAGTGGTACGTGCGGCCCGCCTGCACCGGGGTGCCGCGCGCCTCGACGCGCACCTGGGTGTCCTTGTCGTAGACGCCGGAGCCCACCAGGTCCGCGTTCGCCTCACCGCCCTCCCGGGCGGCGCGGCGGCGGAGCGTGTCCAGGTTGGGCGCGCCCAAATCCTTGCGGGCGATGACGGACATGGAGTTGTTCCACCCGCCCTGCACCAGGACGTAGCCCGAGGACGGGTCCACGCCATTGCCGAAGAGCTCGACGCGGATGTCGCCCTCGGGGAACTCGGAGCGGACATCCAGCTCCACGGCCACCTCGTCCGGCAGGGGCGCCTGGAGCCACAGCGGGTTGTTCTTCACGCCGCCGCCCAGCAGCTCGCCATTCACGGTGCGCCAGAAGCCGCCGGTGGAGAAGAAGTCGCGCTTCACCACGGCCGGGTCCGAGAAGTCCTGGGTGTAGGGCACCGCCGCCGTCACGTCGGCGCGGCCTCGGACGAGGGCGTAGTGGATGAGCGGGAACTGGATGACGAGGATGAGGCCGGCGAGCACCGCCCAGCCCCGTCGGGACAGCCCCTGGGGCTTCACCCACGCGTTGGAGGGCGCGGGTGGTTCCTGCCGGGGAGCCGGCTCGGTGGGGGCTTCCTGCTGCTTCTCCTTGCGCCTGGCCTGGCCCATCAGTCCTTACGGGGGGATTCCGGGGGGAAAGGCGGCGGAATGTACGCGCCGTGGCACGGGAGGTAAAGCGTATCGGGGTCCGGGTTACTTGGCCCC
Source organism: Pyxidicoccus sp. 3LFB2 (assembly GCA_046520375.1). Classification (GTDB taxonomy): domain Bacteria; phylum Myxococcota; class Myxococcia; order Myxococcales; family Myxococcaceae; genus Myxococcus. Next base: position 6,580 of record JBKGHK010000255.1, on the reverse strand, counting down.
CAGCGCTTCTCGAGCGCCCGCTGCTCCGCCTGGCGCTGCTTCAGCCGCTCACGCTCGGCGCGCTGCTGTCCGCATCCTCGGGAGAGGGGCGGACGGCCAGCTGGTACACCGCGCCCGCCACCGCGAAGAGGGCCGCCGCGACGATGACGCCCCAGGGCCGGCTGGCCACCGCCGCCACCAGCCCACCGAACTGGTGCAGCGCCGCGAGCGCCCCGATGACCAGCACCCACGCGCCCACCGCCGACGCCACCAGCGAGCTCACCACGCGGTGCAGCAGCGCGCCCACCAGCCCGCCGATGATGAAGCCCGGCGCGAAGCCGAGCAGGAAGTCCTGGGGCCCGGCAATCTGCCCGGCGACCAGGCCCAGCGGCACGCCCAGGCCCACGAAGGTGATGGCCGGGGGGAAGAGGAAGCCCAGCGCCAGCAGCACGGCCGCGACGATGGTGGGCAGCTGGGGCATCACCTCCGGCAGGCCCAGCCGGGTGGTGACGATGCCCGTGCACCACAGGCCCAGCAGCGCGCCGATGGGGCCCGCCAGCACGCGGAACATCCGCCCTCCGCCCGCGAGCAGCAGCGTCACCCCGACGACACAGCAGACGATGCCCGCCCACATGGGCAGCAGCCGGTAGATGGCCACCCAGGCGGAGGGGTTGAACGTCTGGTATGCCCTGAGGGCCTGGAGGAGGCCTTCCATGTGGCTGCGTCTCCTTGCTTCAACGAGGTGCGGCGCGCCCGGGACGGCCGCGCGAGTCCACTAGCTTACGCGTACCGGGACAGCGCGAGCACCAGCAGCACGAAGAAGACGGCGCCGGCCAGCAGGGCGAAGCCGTACAGCTTCGGGGGGGTGGAGGTGCGCGCAGCAGGGCCTCGGCCTCGGCCCGGTCCTCGGGGGAGGGGTTGCCCGCCAGGATGCGCTCGGCCTCGCGCCGGGCCCCGGCCACGTCGCCAGCCTCCCGGCGCGCCCAGGCGGCCTTCACCTCGGCCGAGCCTGGCTCCGGGGCCGTCTGTCCGCCTTTTGCCATGGGGGCTCTCTATACCGGGGAATGCGCATACCCGTCGACGGTATATAGAAACTCCCTATGTCCGCGCGGCGCCTGACCCGTCGAAACCTCCTGCTCGGCACCGCCGCGCTCGTCCCGTTGCTGTCCCGGCGGGCGGACGCGTTCGGTGAGAAGAGCCGCTTCATCCCCGCCGTCGTCCGCCACGGAGGCCGCTGGGATACGCGCCTGTCCGGGCTGCGACGCATCGCCTGGGAGCTGCAGCGCCGCACCTCCGTGGAGGTGGTGCCCGACGCGCGCGGCTTCCAGCTCAGCTCCCCGGACCTCTTCGAGTACCCCTTCCTCTACATGGGCGGCGAGGGCAGCTTCCCCGCGCTCTCCGAGGCGGAGGTCACCAACCTGCGCCGCTACCTCACCTACGGGGGCTTCCTGCTGGCGGACGCCAACGACGGCAGCGACGGGGACGGCTTCGACGCGTCCTTCCGCCGCGAAATCGCGCGGGTGCTGCCGCAGAACCCGCTGGCCGACGTGCCCTCCAACCACGTGGTGTACAAGTCCTTCTTCCTGCTGGACGCGGCGCCAGGGCGGCTGCTCAACAAGCCCCAGATGGAGGCCTCCATGCTGGGCAAGCGCGCCGCGGTGCTGTACTCGCAGAACGACCTGGCCGGGGCCTGGAGCCGCAGCGAGTCCGGCGACTACGAGTTCGATGTGACGCCCGGCGGTGAGCCCCAGCGTGAGATGGCCGTGCGCCTGGGCATCAACATCTGCATGTATGCCCTCTGCCTCGACTACAAGGACGACGCCGTCCACCTGCCGCTCATCCTCAACAAGCGGCGCTGAAGCACCGGCCTGACGCCGAAAGCCTGGATGAATTCGCCCACCTTCAACGCCTGGAAGCTCGTCAGCCTCTCGCCGCTGCCGCCATGGGCGCTGGTGCTGCTCGCCCTCGGACTGCTGCTGGGCGTCGCGCTGGCCGCCTGGGGCGTGCGCCGCGAGCCCTCGCGCTACCGCCGTGTCCTCCTCTGGGCCCTCCGGGTGGGCGCGGGCGTGGCAGCGCTCTTCTTCCTCCTGGAGCCCGGCATCCGTCACCTGCAGGTGGCGCGGATGAAGAACCGCGTGGCCGTGCTGGTGGACCGCTCGGCCTCCATGAACTTCCCCTCCGAGCCCGGAGGCCCCACGCGCACCGCGCAGGTGGCCGCCTTCCTGGAGAAGGCCGCGCCCCAACTGGCCGCCCTGCAGGACCGCTTCACGGTGGAGCTGTACGGCTTCGACCCGGAGCTGGCGCCCGTGACGCCCGCCTCGCTGGCCAAAGAGCCGGCGCGCGCGGGCACCACCGATTTGCTCTCCGCGGTGCGCTCGGCGGCGGGGGAGGGACAGGGCGCGCGCAAGCTGTCGGGCATGCTGCTGTTCAGCGACGGCGCGGACAACACCGAGCTGAAGTCGGGCGTGGTGGGCCGGGCGCGCTCGGCGCTGGCCGACCTGAACGTGCCCGTGTCCACCTTCACCGTGGGCCAGGAGTCGCTGAAAGATTTGGCGGTGGAGGGGCTGAAGGTCGACGACTTCGCCTTCGTGCGCAACTCGCTCACCGTGGAGGTGGAGATTCACGGCCGCGGCTTTGGCGGGCGGGAGATTCCGGTGGTGCTCAGCCAGGAAGGCAAGACGGTGGCGAGCAAGACGGTGCGCCTGGAGTCCTCGGACGACATGAAGCCCGTGTCCTTCACCTTCACGCCGGACCAGACGGGGCGCTTCGTCTACACGGTGACGGTGCCCACCTTCCCGGACGAGGCGGTGGCGGACAACAACACCCGCTCCTTCACGCTGAAGGTGATTCGAGACCGCGTGCGCGTGCTGCTGGTGGTGGGCCGGCCCTCGTGGGACGAGCGCTACCTGCGCGGGCTGCTCAAGCAGGACGCCAACGTGGACCTGGTGTCCTTCTACATCCTTCGCACGCTGTCGGATGACCCGGGCGTGGTGAACGAGCGCGAGCTGTCGCTCATCCCGTTCCCCATGGAGGAGATTTTCGACACGAAGCTGGACACCTTCGACGTCGTCATCTTCCAGAACTTCGGGCACGCGGACCCGTCGCTGTCCATCGCCGAGTACGAGCGCAACCTGGAGCGCTACATCCACAACGGCGGCGCCTTCGTGATGATTGGCGGAGACGCCGTGCTGGGCGAGGGCCGGGCGATGATGCCCACGCTGATGGAGGCGCTGCCCGTCGCCGCCGCCGGCCCCGCCAACCCCGAGCCCTTCACGGCCCGGCTGACGCCCGAGGGCCAGCGCCACCCCATCACCGCCATTGGCACGGGCGCGGCGAGCAGCGAGTCCGCCTGGGCGGAGCTGCCGCCCATTCCGGGCGCCAACCTGACCGTCGCCCGGCCCGGGGCCACGGTGCTGCTGGACCACCCGCACCTGACGGCGAACGGGAAGAACGCGCCGCTGGTGTCGGTGTGGGACTACGGCCGGGGCCGCGCGCTGGTGATGGCGACGGACGCGTCCTGGTACTGGGCCTTCGCGGCGCACCGGGATGGCTCGCCCAGCCGGGCGTATGACCGCTTCTGGGGCAACGCGCTGCGGTGGCTGGTGAGAGACCCGGATTTGACGACGCTGAAGGTGACGGCGGACCCGCCGTCGGTGGAGCCGGGGCGGCCCGTGGGCGTGGTGGTGCAGGCGCGGATGGCGGACTACCAGCCGGCGCAGGACGCGCAGGTGCGGGTGGAGCTGTTCTCCGTGGCGACGCAGAAGCCCATCGCGGTTCAGACGGGCGCCACGGGAACCGATGGCGTGGTGCGGCTGGAGTTCGCGCCGCCCGCGCCGGGCCCGTACAAGTTGCTGGCCTCGGCGAAGAAGGGTGAGACGGACCTGGGCTCGGGCGAGGACGCGGTGGCCGTGCGCGCGGTGGGGCCGGAGCTGTCGGACGCCTCGGTGCGCACGGAGCTGATGGAGGACATCGCCAAGGCCACGGGCGGCAAGGCGTACAAGCTGCCCCAGGACGGACTGCCGGATGTTCCGCTGCTGGACCCGCCGGTGGTGGAGGTGGGCCGCGCCAAGGACCAGCCGCTGTGGGACCGCTGGTACTACCTGGTGGCGCTCATCGCGCTGCTGGGCGCGGAGTGGTTCGCCCGGCGTCGCTTCGGCTACGTGTAGACGGAGCGCCCCGGCCGCGTGAGCGCCGGGGGCTCGCACTGCAGGGCGCGGAGTGGTTCGCACGGCGTCGCTGCGACTGAGTGGGAGTGGCCCGGCACCGTGAAGGCCGGGCGCTGTAGTGGCGGGCCCGGGTGCGGTAGACAGGCGTGACGCCTTGTCCCCACCCGGAGCCTCCGTGCGATCCGCCTTCGCGCTTCTCCTCGTAGTCCTCTCGTTCACCCCCGCGCTTGCCCAGACGCCCCAGCCTTCCGCGGACGTCGACGCCGCGATTCAGAAGACGCTGGAGGCCTTCGAGGTGCCCGGCATCGCCGTCGCCGTCGTGAAGGACGGCAAGGTGGTGCTGTCGAAGGGCTATGGCGTGCGCAAGCTCGGTGAGCGTGCGCCGGTGACGCCGGACACGCTGTTCGGCATCGCCTCCAACACCAAGGCCTTCACCGCGGCGGCGCTGGCCATGCTCGTGGATGAAGGGAAGCTCCAGTGGGATGACCGCGTCATCGACCACCTGCCGTCGTTCCAGATGCACGACGCGTACGTCACGCGCGAGCTCACCGTGCGGGATTTGCTGGTGCACCGCAGCGGCCTGGGGCTGGGGGCGGGGGATTTGCTCTACTTCCCGCAGTCGACCTTCACCGAGGACGAGATTGTCGCCCGGCTGCGGCGCATCCCCCCGGCGAGCAGCTTCCGCAGCAAGTACGCGTACGACAACATCCTCTACCTCGTCGCGGGGAAGGTCATCGAGAATGCGAGCGGGAAGACCTGGAGCGCCTTCATCCGCGAGCGCATCTTCACGCCGCTCGGGATGCGGACGAGCAACACCAGCGTGACGGCCTTCCGCCCGGGCGCCAACGTGGCCACGCCGCATGCGAAGGCGGACGGGGCGCTGAAGGCCATTGCGCCCATGCCCTTCGACAACAACGCGCCGGCGGGCGCCATCAACTCCAGCGTGAATGAGCTGTCGCGGTGGATGCTCGCGCAGCTGGAGCGCGGCGCGGTTCCGGGCACGGACGGGAAGAAGCGCCTGTTCAGCGAGGAGCAGTCTCGGGAGATGTGGTCCGCGCAGACGGTGCTGCCCATCCGCGAGCCCTCGAAGGCGCTCGCCGGGACGCGCGCGAACTTCGCGGCGTACGCGCTGGGCTGGTCGCTGCGGGACTACCGGGGCTACAAGCTGGTGGGGCACACGGGCGGACTGCCGGGCTACGTGTCGCGCGTGGTGCTCGTCCCGGAGCTGCGGCTGGGGATTGCCGTGCTGACGAACCAGGAGGAGCGCGGCGGCTTCGAGGCGCCGACGTGGACGCTGCTGGACGCGTACCTGGGCGCGCCCGCCACGGACTGGGTCGCGCCTTCAAGGCGGATGACGCGGAGCGGGAGGCGAAGGCACAGGCGAAGGTGGCGGCGGCGAGCGCGGGACGGAACGCGCAGTCCAAGCCGTCGCTGCCGGTGGACGCGTACGTGGGGAAGTACCGGGACGCCTGGTACGGGGACGTGGCCATCGCGAAGGAAGGGGAGAAGCTGGTCCTCCGCTTCAGCCGCACGCCCGCGCTCACCGGGACGCTGGAGCACTGGCAATACGACACCTTCGTGGCGAAGTGGAAGGACCGCGCGCTGAACGCGGATGCGTACGTGTCCTTCTCGCTGAAGCCGGACGGCTCCATCGGTGAGATGCGGATGCAGCCCGTGTCTCCGCTCACCGACTTCAGCTACGACTTCCAGGACCTGCTCTTCACGCCCGTGAAGGAGGATGCGTCCGGGACGGTTGCGCGGCCCGTGCCCTGAGGCCACGGCAGGGACGAGGGCGGCTGGTTCAAGCGCCCTTGCTCCTGGGCTGACTGGGCGGCGGACTCGCGGAATGAGCGTTCCTTCCGCCTCACACGTTCCCGCGCGTCCGCGCTCCAGCGGAGTGCCTCTCTCCAGTATGAGAGAGGCACCCTCAGCGCGAGCTACTGCTGGGACTTCTCCACCACGCCGCAGGCGATGCGGCCGCCGGCGTCACCGGTCGGGTCGGTGTGGTAGTCGTCCTCCTTGGTGTGCACCATCACCGACGAGCCGTCCTTGTCGAACATCGACTTCAGGGTGAGGCCGTGCTGGGCGAAGGTGTCGAACTGCACGCGGCCGTCCTGGCCCACGTAGAGGTTGGGCAGGTCGCCGTGGTGCTTGCCCTTCGGCGACATGATGCCGTGGGCCTTCTTGCCCGGGTTGAAGTGGCCGCCCGCCGTCTTGAACTCCGGGGCCTCGCACTTGCCCGTCTCGTGGATGTGGAAGGCGTGCTGGCCCGGGGGCAGGTTGCTCAGGGTGCCTCGCACCAGCACGCCCTGCGCGGTCTGCTCGAAGGTGATTTCGCCCACGTCCTTGCCCTGGGCGTCCTTCACCATGGCCTTGGCCGTCTCGCCCTTCTTGGGCGCCGGCTTCTTCGCGGGGGCCTCAGCCGCCGGGGCGGC
>JBKGHK010000254.1:0-13206 GCA_046520375.1 Pyxidicoccus sp. 3LFB2 | reverse complement strand
CCTGGCCGAGTCCCCTCCTCCGGCCGACCCCACGGAGGAGCAGGCCGTGGCGAACCCGGGCGCGGGAGGCGCGGACCGCGAGCGGGCCCGCGACAGGCTCATCGAGATTGGTGACGACTTCGAGGATGGCAACCTGGACAAGGCGCTCCGCAAGTTCGAGCGGGCCCGCGAGCTGGGGCTGGACGCCATGGATTCTGAATTGGCGGAGCTGGGTCGGAAGCTGGAGGACGCCACGAAGCGGCTGGCGCGTGCTCGGGCGCGGGAGAATGACGGCAGCTGCGAGCAGGCCATCGGCCTCTACCGGTCGCTGAGGAAGGACTACCCGCAGCTCACCGAGGCAGCCCAGGGCATCAAGCGCTGCCAGAACATGCTCCCTCCGGACATCTCCGAGTAGCCCTCGGCCATGTCCCCTGCCCGGGAGATTCGCGCGGACCACGACCGCATGAGCATCGTGATGTACCAGGCGTATCCGGACGCCATCGCGGACGTGGCGGTGAAGCAGCAGAAGTTCGGCCCGCCCTTCTCGGTGGGCCGGATGACGTGGATAAAGCCGAGCTTCCTGTGGCTCATGCACCGCTCGAACTGGGGCCGCAAGAGCGGGCAGGAGCGGACGCTCGCGGTGCGAATCAAGCGCGAGGGCTGGCACGAGGCGCTGGGCCTCGCGGTGCTCACCGCCTTCGAGCCCCGGGTCCACGGCACACCCGAAGCCTGGCGCCGCGCCTTCGAGTCCGCGTCCGTCCATGTGCAGTGGGACCCGGAGCGCTCCTTGCGAGGCGCGGGCCTTGCGCATGACAGCATCCAGGTGGGGCTGGGGCGCGCGGTCATCTCCCGCTACGTGGAGGCGTGGACCGTCTCCATCGAGGACCTCACGCCGCGCGTGCAGAAGATTCGCCGCCTGCTCGACGAGGGCCGAGCGGACCAGGCCGCCCGCCTGTGTCCGCCCGAGCGCGTCTACTCCGTGCCCCCAGAGCTCGCGCTGCGCCTGGGGATGTAGCCGGCGTCAGACCTGCGCCACGCCGCCATCGACGAACAGCTCGATGCCCGTGATGTAGCTGCTGTCATCCGAGGCGAGGAATGACACGGCCCTGGCAATCTCATCCGGGTCCGCCAGCCGGCCCATGGGGACGGAGGAAGCGATTCCCGCCTTGAGCTGCTGCTGGGCCTGGGTCTCGCCACCGGCCAGGCCCGAGAGGCCGGCGGTCTCCGTCCCGCCCGGACTCACGGCGTTGACGCGGATGCGGCGGTCCTTGAGGTCCAGCGTCCAGGTGCGGGCGAACGAGCGGACGGCGGCCTTGGTCGCGCTGTAGACGCTGAACGCCGGAGCCCCCGTCGAGCCCGCCGTGGAGGCGTTGAGGATGACGGACGCGCCATCCACCAGCAGGGGGAGCGCCTTCTGCACCGTGAAGAGCAGCCCCTTCACGTTCGAGTTGAACGTCTTGTCGAAGTGCTCCTCGGTGATGGCGCCCAGCGGCAGGAACTCACCGCCGCCGGCATTCGCGAAGAGGATGTCGATGCGTCCCTTCTGCTGCTTCACGGTGGCGTAGAGCCGGTCCAGGTCCGCGAGGTTGGCGACGTCTCCCTGCACGCCGGTGATGTTGTCGCCAATCGACTTCACGGCGGCGTCGAGCTCCCCCTGGCGCCGGCCGGTGATGAACACGTGCGCGCCTTCCGCGACGAACCGCCGGGCCGTCGCCAGGCCAATGCCGCTGGTGCCACCCGTGATGACCGCGATCTTCCCCGTCAGCTTCTTCATGACTGTGTCCTCTCGGCAGCCAGGCTGCCTTGCCCGTATTGATGATGGGCGACATCGATGTTTTAATGACGATCGTCATTTATAAAAGCAAGGTGAACTGAGCAGAGGACGGTGGGCCATGCGGGTTTCGAAGGAGCAGGCGGCGCGCAACCGCCAGAGCATCATCGACACGGCGTCGCGGCTGTTTCGCGAGCGGGGAGTCGACGGGGTGGGCGTCGCCGACCTGATGAAGGAGGCGGGCTTCACGCACGGGGGCTTCTACAACCACTTCCCCTCCAAGGAGGCGCTCGTCGTCGAAGCCTGCGGCTCGGCCTTCGAGGAGGCGCTCGCCGGGCTGATGAAGTCGCTCGACTCGGGGAAGGGCCGCTCCGGCGCGGCCTTCTCACGGTACGTGGAGCAGTACCTCACCCCTCGCCACCGGGACGACGCGAGCAGCGGGTGCCCCATGGCCGGGCTCGCGGTGGACGCCGGGCGGCAGGGAGAGGAGGTCCAGTCGGCCTATGCCGCGGGGCTGGAGAAGGTCCTGGAGGTCTTCGCGGGCCAGCTCTCGCGGTCCGCGCCTGATGCGAAGGGAGAGGACTCCGCCACCCGGGAGCGCGCCATGCGGCTGCTCAGCGAGATGGTCGGCGCGCTCGTGCTGGCCCGAGCCGTCGCCGAGGCCAACCCCACCCTCTCGGAGGAAATCCTCCAGGCGAGCCGGAAGTCCTTCAGCAAGTAGACGCGTCCCCGGGCTGGGTGTCCCACCAGCGCGGGAGGCTGTCATCCGGCTTGTCCGGCGCGGGGAAGTAGAAGGCAGCGCCCCAACGCTCTTGGACATGACGGCCGATTTCCCGTGCGACCTCGACCTCGGGCCAGGGAGGGACGGTTCCATTCAAGAGCCGCATGTCCCCACCCGGCCCGCGCATGGAGACCAGGTGGACGCTCTTGAACCGCGGATGCTCCGAGGAGGCCCCTGGCAGGATGGCGTCGAGGCGGAGGAACCAGCCCGTCGTGTCTCCATCCCAGAGCGCTTCCAGGGCGACAGGGGGATGCTCCAATTGCTCCAGCCCCTCCATGGCCTGTGCACGCCAGCCCTCCGGAGAGGTCTCCCTCCGCTCCCGCTGCGCTTCCGCTTCACGGAAGTGAGGGTGCAATTCCTTCAGCGCCTCGGTGCGCTTCAGGGCCCACTCGATTGCATCGGGGAGGGAGCAGACCGTTCGCGTCCTCAGGAGCTGGATGGCGAGGAGGCGCTGGCCTTCGAGAAGCAGCGCGTCCACCGCTTCGAGCGCCTCCGCGGAGAGAGATTGGGTGATGCGGTCCTTCATCTCCGAGAACGTACCTTCCGAGCCACGGCCATCCTTCAACCGTTTGGTTGACAGTCCCAGGAGCCCCATGGTTCATTCAACCAACAGGTTCTGTATTGCCGCCGCTCATCAGGAGACGACGATGAAGATTGCCCTGAGCAGTGTGCTGGTCGACGACCAGGCCAAGGCGCAACGGTTCTACACCGAGGTTCTCGGCTTCCAGGTGAAGGTCGACATGCCGATAGGAGAACACCGGTGGCTCACCGTCACCTCCGCCGAGGGCGCCGACGGTGTCGAGCTGGTCCTGGAGCCCAACGCCCATCCGGCGGCCAAGGTCTACCAGAAGGCCCTCTACGCGGATGGCATCCCCGCGACGTCCTTCGAGTCCAGGGACATCCACAAGGAATACGAAAGGCTGGCGGCGCTGGGCGTGGTGTTCCGCACGAAGCCCACGCAGATGGGGCCGGTGACCGTCGCCATGTTCGACGACACGTGCGGCAACTTCATCCAGCTCCACCAGGCCTGACACCTCAGGGCGTGACGACGAGGCGGATGGGGTTGCCCTCCTTCTTCACGAGCCGCTCCACGCCCCGAGCCACGTCCTCCAGCGGCATCGTCGCCGTCACGGAGCGGGACACGTCCAGGCGCTTCGTTCCCACCAGCGTCACCAGCTCGTCCAGGTGCTTCTTCTCGTAGCCGAGGTGGCCGAGCATCTCGTGGGACTGGAGGCCGAACACCACGCCCGGGCCCAACTGGATGGGCTCGGGTGACAGGCCCACCATCACCACACGGCCATGACGGCCCAGGCAGGAGGCCGCCTGGGCCAGCACGGTGTTGGCGCCCACCAGGTCCACCGCCACGTCCAGCCCCAGCCCGCCCGTGTACTGGAGCACCTTCTTGCGCAGCTCCGGCATGCGCGGGTCGAAGGACGCGTCCGCGCCGAACTCCAGCGCCCGGTTGCGCGCGGCCTCGTTCGTGTCGAAGGCGAGGATGGGCGCCGCGCCCACCATGCGCGCAATCTGAACGGCGTGGACGCCCAGGCCCCCAATCCCCCACAGGCCAATGGACTGCGCGGGGCGCAGCTGGGCGGTCTCCACGAGCCCCGCGTACGGCGTGGCCACGGCGTCCGCGAGGATGGCGGCCTGCTCGAAGGGCAGATGGTCGGGAATCGCGGACAGCGCGAAGTACGGCACGACGACGTACTCGGCCCAGGCGCCGTCGTAGTGGAAGCCCATGATTTGAAACGCGAGGCACTCCTGGAGCCGGCCGTTGGAGCACTTCACGCAGCGCCCGCACGGCCTGCCTCCGGCCATGGCGACGCGCTGTTCCGGCTTCCAGCCCGGCACGCCGGGCCCCACCTCGTCGATGATGCCGGAGGACTCGTGCCCCGGCGTCACCACGGGCAGTGGAGACTGCAGGGAGCCGTCGAGGAGGTGCGCATCCGAGAGGCAGATGCCACAGGCCTTCACGCGCACCCGCACCTCACCGGGGCCAGGCGTGGGCACCGGGACCTGCTGCACCGTCAGGCTCTTGGTGGCCGTGTCGAAGCGTGCGGCCCGCATCATCCGTGGGTTGGCACCACTCATGGTCAGCTCTCCTGGCAGCAGCGTTCGTCCCCAGCAGTCAGGTGCAAACCGGCGACAGCCACGACGAGAGCCGCCAGCCCGCCGAGCCCTGGGCAGGCCGGATGCTAGCGTCGACAGCGTGTGCGGGCGAAGCGAGGTGGCGCGAGCGCTCAGCCCCGAACATCGGCGCCGGGAGTTTCGCAGAGCGGAACCATGCCCTGTACTCCGGTTACGCGAATGCTCGCGAGAAGAGCAGGCGGGCTTCGAGCAACTGCCTGCCTGCCACGACTGCCAGTGCATAGCGTGAGCGCATGCTCGGCAACCGCACTTCGGAAGAGTGGATCTCGGAGTACTCGAAGAGCCACACGCATCCGGTCAACCGCTTCTGCCACACCGTGGGCATCCCGATGATTGCGTCCTCGGTGCCGCTGGCGGTGGCCTCGCCCTTCGTCCCGGGGCTGTGGCGGGTCCCCGTCGGCCTCTTCGTGGTGGGTTGGGTCTTCCAGTTCGCGGGCCACGCCTTCGAGCGCAAGCCGCCCGAGTTCCTCAAGGACTGGCGCTTCCTCTTCGTGGGCCTGCGCTGGTGGGCCGCCAAGGTGGCCGGCCGGGCCTGACGCCTCGCGGCACGGGCCGAGGTGACATCTCCGAGATCCAGGGCAATTCGCCGGTGCAATACACCGGTACCGGCGGGCGTCGGGCACCCGACAGTGCCGCGCCCCTGGAAACCCAATCGAGGAGAGCACCCAGATGAAGAGCCTGCGCACCTTCGTGTGCCTTGCTGGCGGTATCGCGCTGTTCGGGACGGGCTGTGGCGGAGCCCCCACGGAGACGAACGAGGAGCCGGCGCCCACGGCCGAGGTCGAGCAGCAGCAGATTGGAATCCTCTACAACATCTGCTGGCCCGCGCTCGGCGTCTACAGCGGCCCGGGGACGCACTACACAAAGGTTGCCACCCTGTACCACAGCGCCGGAGACCAGTTCGGCTCGGACAGCTACGCGTTCTCCTCGAATGGTGACACGTGGATTCGCGGCAACGGCTACGCCTGGTCCGCCGGAATCGGCTCGTACGGCTACGTCCGCTGGGACGGGCTCTGCCACTGACGGGCTGAGCGGACGCGGTTGGCGTGCGGGACACCCCACGCACGCCAACGGCGCTCAGCTACCGGGATTCGGCGCGCAACTGAAGCGGCAGCCTCAGCTCCCGAATGCCGGTGGGGCTGCCCTACCCGGTGCTCAGGCCTCACGAGCCGGTCGAGACTCAAGAGGAACAGCCCGCTGGGCGCGGCCTTGAAGACCGACCTTTTCGAATCCATGCAGCGAAGCTCCCGCCACATGTGCATGAGCCAGTAGCGGCGCACGTCGTTCTCCCGCACGTGAACAGCCGCCGGGACCCACTGCACCCCGTGGAGTTGTAGCGACCCGAGCACCTCTTTGAGTCGGAGAGACACCACAGGCTCGGGAAGGCTGTGATGATCCACCATGACTGGCTGGGGCGGGACGGACTCCCCAGCTTCAGCTTGATGGGTTCGACGCCTTGAACAGGGCGGCCCTTTCGAAGAAGGCTCGTTGCTCCGGCACAGCCTACGCCGCCCGGCAGTTGGAGGGCCGGGCACCTGCGCTTCACCTTCAGCCTGGCCGCTGCGGAACTTGTCAATGCAAGTGAGCCATCTCGCCCGGAAGCACCAGCTTGCGCTCCCGGTCGACTACGCGCACGAGTGAGGCGAGTCCCCATACGAGACTGCTCGGGGACGCCAGGGCCCCGGAGTTGGCGCCTGCCGCGTTGGACACCCGCTCAGGAGTGTGGATGGAGAAGAATGGCAGCGAATAGGCTACGTTCTCACGCCTGTCAGGCTTCATTCGAAAGGGCCGGCGAGGGCCATGAATCCGACGGAGATCGCTCTATGTTGATGTGCTCCAGTTGTGGCGCCGCGCGGGTCCGCGGGAGCAGCCGGTGCGAGGCTTCGGGATGTGGTGACACAACACCGTGGCACGAACTCGGAGTCCCAGACACTGCGCCGGAAGTGCGGAAGCGGCGAGAACTGGGCAGCACCGTTCCGTACATCGAAGTCGACGGATACGCCACCTGGGCGGGGGATGCCATTCCGGCCGACAAGCTCGCGAATGCATCTGACTCGTATGGCTTTGGAGACGAAGAGGCGTTCTACCTCTTCGACGGCACGTTCTGGGGGAGCGCGAAGAACGGAGTGCTCATCGCCTGCGAAGGCCTTGGCTTCCGCTTCGATGATGGCCCTCCCGTCAGGATGCGCTGGCAAGACATCGAAGGGGTCTACAGCCGCAATGGCCACCTTGCCGTCATTGGCGACGGATTCCTGTGGGACCTGGTGGCCGCCCGTGCTCCGAAGTCTGAACCCTTCTTCGAAGCGGTCCAGGCACTCGCCGCATTCGAACGAAGCCCCTTCATGGGCCTGGTCGACGAATTCAACAGTGCCATCCCCGACTCCGCGGAGGAGGCCACGCCCGAACAACTGGCGCAAGCGCGCCAGCGGTACAGCAAACTCGAGGAGTTTCGCAGGACCCACTTGCAGGCCAATGCGGTGGACTCGCTGGATGCGGCCCTCGACACCCGGCTCATCTTCGGGGATGGAAAGGTCACCGCGCGTCCCTGCCTCGTCACGACCGCACACGTCATGGAGACGCTTCTTCAGCGACTCTTCGACCCTGAAGGGGCCCGGCAGCGGAGTCGTCTCCTGGCCGAAGCGCTAAGGGCACGCCTCGAGCAGGGTGACGAGGATGAGCTGTGGCTGCAGGTTGCCATCACCACGCCGCTGCTCCTGCTGATCAGCAACTACCCTGACAGCGATGGCCTTCCCCCTGACGCGAGGGAGGCGCTGAGACAGTTCGTAAAGGTTCACGGAGACCAGGAGGAACGCGAGAAGGCTGACGCGAAGTTCGGGCTCGCGCAGCTTCAGCGGCAGAAGCAGTTCGAAGAGCTTCCGTCGGCGCGACGACGCGTCCTCGTATGCACGGATGCCGTGCCGGCCTGGTTCACCGAGGAACTCCGGGCCATCTCGTACAAGGACATCGAGGCGCTCAAATGGCGGTTCCCTCTCGGGCACCCGGAGAGCGAGAGCCTGTATGTCATTCACCCCCTGCGCTCGGACCTGTACGTTCCGATCGAGGACTTCCACCACCGGATGTTCTTTGACCGCTACGCGGAGTTGCAGCGGTTGTTGGCGGCCCTTGGCGCCACGCACATCGAGATTCATGCCTCCGAAGGCGTCGCGCAGGAACTCCTGGAGTCACAGACAGTCTCAGGCAAGGTCTCAGACGGAATCCTCACGGGCGCCACCATGAGCGGCGCGCGGGCCACGAGTTCAGAGACTGAGCGAACCAGGAGCCGCGGTCTGGTGCTCTCCCTGAAGCTCGCGCCGCACCCCCAGCCGCACATTCCCACCGACCTCGTGTGGTACCACCATGAGCCCACCTGGCAGGCCATTGCACGAGAGGCGCTTCAGGGGCGCGTGCGCGAGTACGCAGTCGACATACGGTACGCCGAGGACTTCTCGGTCAACGAGAAGCTGAAGACGAAGCTGCAGGCGGAATTGAAGCTTTTCGGAGGAAAGCTCAAGGCGAACGTGGACATGGAGTCCGAGACATTCGTGCGCGAGCTGAAGAGCAGCAAGACGCGTGTCCTGGTGCGCTTCGCCTCAACCTCGGCGTCGGAAGCCGCATCCTCCACACCGGCGCCCCGAGCCCCTGCTCATGACACGCACGTCGCGGAGCAGTCCTATCTGGAGGACGTCGCGGACGTGCTGAGCGATGGCCAGATACCCGAACGCGGCCGCCGTTTGCTGAAGAGAGCGCAAGCACGACTCGGGCTTGACGATGAAACGGTGGCGAGGCTCGAGGCGCGCGTCCTCGAGCAGAACCAGCTGAGCGACACGGACCGCGAGTATATGGAAGACCTCCATGACTGCCTTGATGGCGGCAGTGTCTCTCCAGAGGCGCAGCGCCTGCTGGCCCGCCGTGCGCAGAAGCTTGGCCTGTCGCCGGAAAGGGCCGCCCACCTCGAGCGGCTGGCGACCACGAACCAGGTCAAGCGGCCGGCGCCTCGGTGAGTGTGCGCCTCTGAGACACCACGGTGGAGGCTGAAGCTCAGCCGCCGTACACCGGCAGCACCGGAGCATCCTTGAGCCGGGGCGCCCGCGCATCCTTGCCGGACAGCAGCGGCTCCGTCACCGGCCACGGAATGCCCAAATCAGGGTCGTTCCACAGCACGCCGCGCTCCGTCTCCGGCGCGTACAGCGTGGTGCACTTGTAGTGGAAGTCGGCGTACTCGCTCAGCACGCAGAAGCCATGCGCGAAGCCGGGCGGAATCCACAGCTGGCGCCGGTTCTCCGAGGACAGCTCCACCGCCGACCACTTACCGAACGTCGGCGAGCCGCGCCGCACGTCCACGGCCACGTCGTACACCGCACCGGTGAGCACCTGCACCAGCTTCCCCTGGGCCTGGGGCTCCTGGAAGTGCAGCCCGCGCAGGATGCCCTTCGCCGAGCGCGAGTAGTTGTCCTGCACGAAGGGGCCGGGGATGCCCGCATCCGCGTACCGCTTCGCATGGAAGGTCTCCATGAAGAAGCCGCGGTCTCGCCGAACACCTTCGGCTCCAGCAGCAGCACTTCCCGCAGCTCCAGCGGGGTGACCTTCAAGACACCGCTCCCCGGTTCTCCGCGAGCGCCAGCAGGTACTGGCCGTACTCGTTCTTGCGCATCGGCTCTGCCAACGCGATGAGCTGCTTCGCGTCGATGTAGCCCATGCGGAAGGCAATCTCCTCGGGGCAGGCCACCTTGAGCCCCTGCCGGCGCTCGATGATTTCGATGAAGTTGGAGGCCTGCATCAGCGACTCGTGCGTGCCGGTGTCTAGCCACGCATAGCCGCGCCCCATCAGCTCCACGTCCAGCTGGCCCCGGCGCAGGTACTCCGCGTTGACGTCGGTGATTTCCAGCTCGCCGCGCTTGCTGGGCTTGAGGTTGGCGGCGATGTCGAGCACCTGGTTGTCGTAGAAGTACAGCCCGGTGACGGCGTAGTTGGACTTCGGCTTCACCGGCTTCTCCTCCAGGCTCACCGCGCGGTGCTGGGCGTCCAGCTCCACCACGCCGTACCGCTCCGGGTCCTTCACGTAGTAGCCGAACACGGTGGCACCGGTGGTCCGCTTCGCGGCGCGCTGGGCCATCTCCACCAGCCCGTGGCCGTAGAAGATGTTGTCCCCCAGGACGAGCGACACGTTGTCCTTCCCCACGAAGTCACGGCCGATGATGAACGCCTGGGCCAGCCCCTCGGGCTTGGGCTGCTCCGCGTAGCTGAAGCGCATGCCCCACTGCTCGCCGTCGGCCAGCAGCTCGCGGAAGCGCGGCAAGTCTTGAGGGGTGGAGATGACCAGCACGTCGCGGATGCCCGCCAGCATCAGCGTGCTGAGCGGGTAGTAGATCATCGGCTTGTCGTGCACGGGCAGCAGCTGCTTGCTGACCACGCGAGTCAGGGGGTACAGCCGCGTGCCCGAACCGCCGGCGAGAATGATGCCCTTCATATCCACCTCGGAAAGTCAGTGTCCCCGGGCCGCCCGCCACGCGGCGTGGAAGCGCGCCAGCGACTCGGCCAGCTCCAGGGGTTGAACCGAAAGCTCACGACGGGCCTTGTCCGTCCGCAGGCCACTCTTCAAAGGGCGGGGGCTCGGCAGCTTCAGGTCCGCCATGCGCGTGGGGACGATGAGCTTCGCGTCGAAGCCGAACACCTCGCACAGCGCGTGGCCGAAGCCCACCCGGTCAATCACCGTTCCGCCGCACGTGTTCCACACGCCGCCCAGCCGCCGCTCGCCCAGCTCCACCAGCATGGCGGCGACGTTCTCCGCGAAGCTGGGGGACACCACCTGGTCCTCGAAGAGGCGCACCGGGCCGCCCTTCTCCAGCGACGTCACCAGCCACGCGCCGAAGTTCATGCGCCCTTCCACCGGCGGCCAGCCGTACACCACCGCCGTGCGGGCAATGGCGCACCCGGGCGCGAGCACCCGCGCGGCCAACTCGCCCATGTGCTTCGTCGTCGCGTAGACGCCGCGCGGGTTGGGCAGCGCGGCCTCGTCGTACGGGCCCGCGTCGCCGTCGAAGACGTAGTCGGTGGACACGTGCACCAGGTGCGCCCCGGCCTTGCGAGCGCCCCGGGCCACCGCCGCGGTGGCGGTGACGTTGGCGGCGTAGGCGGCCTCCGGGTCCTTCTCACAGGCGTCCACCTCCGTCATGGAGGCGCAGTGGAGGATGACCTCGGGCGCGGCCGCTTCGATGGCCGAGGCCACCTCCGCCTCGCGCGTCAGGTCGACGGCCACATAGCCGTAGGCGCCGCCCGTGCGGCGAGCGCCCCGTCCCAGCCCCACCACCGCGTGCCCGCGCTGCTCCAGCAGCGTGCAGGCGCGGCTGCCCACCAGGCCATTGGAGCCGGTGACGAGGAAGCGCATGGGCTCAGCCCTTCCCCTGCAGGCGCGAGCGGTACTGCGACTCGAAGTACTGCCGGTACGCGCCGCTCATGACGCGCTCCCACCAGGCGGGGTGGTCCACGTACCAGCGCACCGTCTCGGCCAGGCCCTGCTCGAAGGTGTGCGCGGGCGTCCAGCCCAGCTCGGTGCGCATCTTCGTCGGGTCGATGGCGTAGCGCCGGTCATGCCCGGGGCGGTCCTTCACGTACTGGATGAGGGACTCCGGCTTGCCCACCAGCCCGAGGATGGCCTTCACGATCTCGATGTTGCGCCGCTCCGCCCCGCCGCCGATGTTGTAGACCTCGCCGGCCCGGCCCTTCTCCAGCGCCAGCAGCAGCGCCTGGCAGTGGTCCTCCACGTGGAGCCAGTCGCGCACGTTGCCGCCGTCGCCGTACACGGGCAGCGGCTTGTCGTGCAGCGCGTTCACCACCATGAGGGGGATGAGCTTCTCGGGGAACTGGTATTGCCCGTAGTTGTTCGAGCAGCGCGTGACGACCACGTCCAGCTTGAAGGTGTGGTGGTACGCCAGGGCGATGAGGTCCGAGCTCGTCTTGCTGGCCGAGTACGGGCTGGACGGCTGCAGGGGCGACGTCTCGGTGAAGGCGCCTGTGGGGCCCAGCGAGCCGTAGACCTCGTCGGTGGACACCATGAGGAAGCGCTTCACGCCGCGGGCGCGGCTGGCCTCCAAGAGCAGCTGGGTGCCCAGCACGTTGGTGGTGACGAACACCTCGGGGCCGAGGATGGAGCGGTCCACGTGGCTCTCGGCGGCCAGGTGCATGACGGCGTCGATGGAGTGCACCGCCATCAGGTGCTCGACGAGCTCGCGGTTGCCGATGTCGCCGCGCACGAAGACGTGCTTGGGGTCGCCCTCCAGCTCGGAGAGGTTCTCCAGGTTGCCGGCGTACGTGAGCTTGTCCAGGTTGACCACCGTCCAACCCGGCCGCACGCGGCGGAGGTACTTCACGAGGTTGGAGCCGATGAAGCCACAGCCGCCAGTCACCAGTACGTTCATGTCCCGCGAACCTTGGATGCTCAGAGAGGGTGCCTGCGTATAAGAGGGGTTTCCCACCGTCAAGGCACCAGGGGACTCGGGCTTGTGTGCTCGCCCCTGGCGGCTGTAAGGGGACCGGCCGTGAGTGCTCAGCGAACCAGCTCCATCCACCAGGTGCTCCCCCGGCTCGCCTGGGGCGACGCGGTGGGCAATCAGGTGCGCTACCTCCAGGGCCTGCTGCGCCGCTGGGGCTACGTGTCGGACATCTACGCGGAGACGTGGGACGACGCCTGCAAGGACCAGGTCCGGCCGGTGCGCGACTACGCTCGCGAGGCGGGGCGGGACTCGGTGCTGGTGGTGCACCACAGCTTCGAGTCGCGCCTGGTGCCGCTCATCGCCCGGGCGCCCGGCCGGAAGGTGCTCGTCTACCACAACGTGACGCCTGCCCGGCTGTTCGAGGGGTTCGAGCGGAAGGTGGCCGCCGCGTGCGACGCCGCCCGGGACGAGCTGCTGGCCCTGCGGCCCCAGGTGGAGGCGGCCTTCGCCTACTCGCGCTTCAGCGCGGAGGAGCTGGTGGCGGCGGGGTACCGGAACGTCTCGGTGCTGCCCTTCGCCATCGACTGGACGGCGTTCGACACGGCACCGGACCCGGTGCTCCAGGCGGAGCTTTCGGACGGCTGCGCCAACGTGCTCTTCGTGGGGCGCGCGGTGCCGAGCAAGAAGGTGGATGACGTGCTGCGCGTCTTCACCGCGTACCAGCGGCTGTACCAGCCGAGGAGCCGGCTCGTGGTCGCCGGCTACCTGCACCGCGACGGCGCCTATGGGGCCTACCTGCACGGGCTGAAGGACGTGCTCGGCGCGGAGCAGGTGCGCTTCCTCGGACGGGTGAGCGCGGCGCAGCTCTCGGCGTGTTTCGCCACCGCGTCCGCGTACCTCTCCATGAGCCGCCACGAGGGCTTCGGCGTGCCGCTGCTGGAGGCCATGTACCGGGGCGTGCCCGTGGTGGCGTATGGCGCCGCGGCGGTGCCGGAGACGATGGGCGGCGCGGGGCTCGCGACGCTGTCGGACGACCCGGGCGAGGTGGCGGAGCTGCTCGCGGTGCTGGAGCGGAGCCCGGCCCTGCGCGAGCAGGT
>JBKGHK010000253.1:0-13210 GCA_046520375.1 Pyxidicoccus sp. 3LFB2 | reverse complement strand
CTCAGCATCCTCACCAACGCCGGGGGCCCCGGCGTGCTCGCCACGGACGCGCTGGTGTCCGGCGGAGGCGAGCTGGCCGTGCTGACGGAGGACACGCGCAAGGCGCTCGACGGCGTCCTCCCGCCGCAGTGGAGCCATCGCAACCCGGTGGACATCCTGGGCGACGCGGACCCGGAGCGCTACGCGAAGGCGCTGGAGGCGGCGGCGAAGGACGCGAACAGCGACGGCCTCTTGGTCATCCTCACCCCGCAGGACATGACGGAGCCCACGAAGACGGCGGACCGGCTCAAGCCCTACGCGAAGCTGCACGGCAAGCCGGTGCTGGCGAGCTGGATGGGCGGCTCGGAGGTGGCGGCCGGGGAGCGCATCCTCAACGACGCGGGCATCCCCACCTTCGGCTATCCGGACACGGCGGCGCGCATCTTCAATTACATGTGGCGCTACACGTACAACCTGGCCGGGCTGTACGAGACGCCCACCCTGGCCGAGGAGTACGGCGCCGCCCGGGACGAGGTGCGCCGGCAGGTGGAGGTGGCCCGCGCGGCCGGGCGCACGGTGCTGACGGAGTACGAGTCCAAGCAGTTGCTGGCCGCGTATGGCATCCCCACGGTGGAGACGCGCCTGGCCCTCACGGAGGATGCGGCGGTGGCGGAGGCCGCGTCGCTGGGCTACCCGGTGGTGGTGAAGCTGCATTCGCTCACGGTGACGCACAAGACGGACGTGGACGGGGTGCGGCTGAACCTGCCGGATGCGGACGCGGTGCGGGCGGCGTTCCGTGGCATCCGCGAGCGGCTGGTGGAGCTGGGGCGGCCGGGCGCATTCGACGGCGTCACCGTGCAGCCCATGGTGAAGCTGGACGGGTATGAGCTCATCATCGGCAGTGGGCTGGACGCGCAATTCGGCCCGGTGCTGCTGTTTGGCGCGGGCGGCGTCCTGGTGGAGGTGTTCAGGGACCGGGCGCTGGCGCTGCCGCCGCTCACCACCACGCTGGCGCGGCGGATGATGGAGCAGACGCGCATCCACTCCGCGCTGCAGGGGGTGCGTGGGCGCAGGCCCGTGGACCTGGGGGCGTTGGAGCGGCTGATGGTGCGCTTCAGCCGGATGGTGGTGGAGCAGCGCTTCGTGAAGGAAATCGACATCAACCCGCTGCTGGCCTCGCCCGAGCGGCTGCTGGCGCTGGACGCGCGCGTGGTGCTGCACCCGCTCACGGTGACGGAGGCGGAGCTGCCACGGCTGGCGATTGAGCCGTACCCTCAGCGGTACGTGGCGCCATTCCGGATGGAGAGTGGCGAGGAGGTGCTCCTGCGGCCCATCCGCCCGGAGGACGAGCCACGGATGGAGGAGTTCCACAGGACTCTGTCCGAGCAGACGGTGTTCCTGCGCTACGCGGGGCTGTTGCAGCTGAGCACGCGGGTGGCGCATGAGCGGCTGGCGCGCATCTGCTTCAACGACTACGCGCGGGAACTGGCGCTGGTGGCGGAGCGGAAGAGCGGGGCGCTGCTCGGCGTGGGGCGGCTCACCCGGCTGCGGGGAACGCAGGACGCGGAGTTCGCCATCCTCATCAGCGACATCGCCCAGAAGCAGGGACTGGGCACGGAGCTGCTGCGGCGACTGGTGGACGTGGGCCGCGACTGGGGGATGCAGCGCATCTTCGCGGACATCCTCGCGGGCAACCGCGCCATGCAGACCATCAGCCGGAAGCTGGGCTTCTCCATCCTCCCGCACGAGGAGCTGGCCCCGGACATGGTCAAGGCAGTGAAGGTGCTGTGAGTCCGGGCGGAGGTCTGACTGGCTGGCGGACTTTTAACGGACTACATTCGGTTGGCACGCTGGAGGTGCTCGATGCGGTCCCTGCGCGTTTCTGAAGACATCGTCCCCATCAGCGACTTCAAGGCCCAGGCGTCGGAGTGGCTGAGGAAGCTGGGAGAGTCGGGCCAGCCGCTGGTCATCACCCAGAATGGCAAGCCCGCTGGCGTGCTGATGTCCCCGGAATCGTTTGACGAGTTGACGGAGAAGATCCGCTTCATCGCCTCGATTGAGGAGGGGCTCGACGATGCGAAGGCAGGGCGGGTGCACCGGCACTCCGAAGTGGTCGCCGAGCTGAAGAAGCGCTACCGCAAGCCGGCGAGGTCTGGCTCGAAGTGAAACCCGGCAGCCCGTCGCGCCGTGCGCTTCGCATCGTGTGGACTTCTCGGGCACTCCGGGACCTCCGCGATGTCGGTGACTACATTGCCCGTGACAATCCGGCAGCCGCGGCGCAGTGGGTCGGCACCCTGGTCGAGGCCGTCGAGTCCGTCGCGTCACTTCCCGGGTCCGGAAGGGTCGTGGCCGAGCTGGGACGTGAGGACATTCGCGAGGTGCTCCGTCGCACCTACCGCATCGTCTACCGTGTCCGGGCAAGGACCCTGGTCGTGCTGACGATTTTCGAGGGACACCGGCGGCTTCCCCGGCGGGCCATTCCAGACGCCCCCTGACATGGCGCGTCGCGTGCGCCCCGTGGACTGCTCCCGCGCTCGCTGTCGGGGCAGACCGGCTGCCAGTCACTTGCGAATCATTGTTCCTGGGTACAGGGGGCCAACGTGGCCACGCTTCCTACGTTCCCGGTAACCGGAGGCAATCAGTGCCTCTTGGTTCACACCATGACAGAGACCTCGACCTCACTTCATGGAGTCACGGTTCGCCGGGTTCAAGCGCTGCGCGGACCCAACCTCTACGCCTACAAGCCTGTCCTCAAGGTGGTGATGGACATCGGCCCGCTCGAGGAGCGGCCAAGCAGCTCCTTCCCGGGCTTCGTGGAGCGCCTCATGGGCTGGCTGCCCGGGCTCTACGAGCATGAGTGCAGCGTGGGCCGCCCCGGAGGCTTCCACCAGCGCCTGTTGCGCGGCACCTACCTGCCGCACATCACCGAGCACGTCACCATCGCCCTGCAGAACGCCATCGGCTTCGACGTGGGCTACGGACGTGCCCGAGGCGCCGGAGAGCCCGGCGTCTACAACGTCGTCGTCGCCTATGAAGAAGAAGAGCCCGCGCGCGCCGCGTTCGACATGGCCCTGCGGCTGGTGCTCGCCGCCATGTTCGACGAGCCCTTCGACTTCGCTGGCGAGCTGGAGAAGCTCCAGGAGATGGCCGACGACTACCGCCTGGGCCCCAGCACCCGGGCGCTCGCCCAGGCCGCGCGCCGCCGCAAGATTCCGGTGCGCCGCATCACCCCCACCGGCAGCCTCCTGCAGCTGGGCCAGGGCATCCACCAGAAGCGCATCCTCGCCTCGCAGACGTCCGACACCACCGCCATCGCCGTGGACGTGTGCCAGGACAAGCCCCTCACCAACCGCATGCTGCGCACGGTGGGCGTACCCGTGCCCGAGGGCGAGACGGTGCGCTCCGCCGACGACGCCTGGCGCGTGGCCCAGGAGCTGGGCCTGCCCGTGGTGCTCAAGCCCGAGGCGGGCAACCAGGGCAAGGGGGTGATGGTCAACCTGCGCTCGGAGGCCGAGGTGCGCGACGCCTTCGAGGTCGCCAGCCAGTACGACAGCCGCGTGCTGGTGGAACGCCACATCGAGGGCCTGGACTTCCGACTCCTCGTCGTCAACGGGAAGATGGTGGCCGCCGCCCGCAGGGACCCCGCCATGGTGGTGGGTGATGGCGTGCACACCGTCGCGGCGCTGGTGGACGTCGTCAACCAGGACCCGCGGCGGCGCCCCGGGCACAGCGGCACGCTGACGCGCATCCGGCTGGACGACGCGGCGAAGGTGGTGCTCGGCCAGCAGGGCCTCACGGTGGACTCCATCCCCGAGCCGGGCCAGGCCGTCCGGCTGCGGACCAACTGCAACCTGTCCACCGGCGGCACCGCCACGGACGTGACGGATGAGGTCCACCCGGAGAACGCGCGCCTGGCCGAGCTGGCCGCACAGATTCTGGACCTGGACGTGGCCGGCATCGACCTGCTGTGCCGCGACATCACCCGGCCCGTGGAGGAGCAGGGCGGGGCCATCGTCGAGGTCAACGCGGCGCCCGGCCTGCGCATGCACCTGGAGCCCGCGGTGGGCACGCCGCGCGACGTGGGCGCGCCCATCATCGACATGCTGTACCCGCCCGGCGCCCCGTCCCGCATCCCCCTGGTCGCCGTCACCGGCACCAACGGGAAGACCACCGTGACGCGGCTGGTGGCCCACATGTTCGAGACGGCCCGCAAGGTGGTGGGCTTCACCTGCACGGACGGCACGTACATCGCCGGCAAGCGCATCATCCAGGGCGACTGCTCCGGGCCTCGTAGCGCGCAGGCCGTGCTGCTGCACCCCAAGGTGGAGGCGGCCGTGCTGGAGGTGGCGCGAGGCGGCATCCTCCGCGAGGGCCTGGGCTTCGACTGGTGCAGCGTGGGCGTGGTGACGAACCTCAGCCCGGACCACCTGGGCCAGGCCGGCATCAACACCCTGGAGGAGCTGGCCCGCGTGAAGCAGGTGGTGGTGGAGTCCGTCGCGGAGAGCGGCGCGGCGGTGCTCAACGCGGAGGACCCGCACGTGGCGGAGATGGCCGCGGCGTCCAAGGGGCGCGTCGTCTACTTCGGACGGAGCGCGGACGGCCCGGTGCTCGCGGCCCACCTGGAGGAGGGCGGCGCGGCCGTCTTCGTCGAGGACGGCGCCGTCGTCACCGCGCGCCGGCTCGCACCGGCAGCGCCTGGTGGACCTGGACCGGGTGGGCGATCACCGCCGGGGGCACCATCCGCTTCCAACTGGAGAACGTGCTCGCCGCCAGCGCGGCCGCCTGGGCCGCTGGCGTCAACCCGGCGATGATTGCTCGCGCGCTCACCACCTTCCGCGCGGACCCGGCCACGGCGCCGGGGCGCTTCAACGTGCTGGGCGTGGCGGGGCGGCAGGTCATCGTGGACTACGGCCACAACACCGCCGCGATGCGGGCCCTCGCCGAGGCCCTGCCCCGGGACGGCGCGCGCAAGACGCTGATGGTGGTGGGGCTGCCGGGAGACCGGCGCGACGAGGACCTCATCACCACCTTCCAGGCGGCGATGCCCATGGCGGACGAGTACGTCGTCCATGACCTGAAGAACCTCCGGGGCCGCACGCGCAACGAGGTGCCCCAGCTGATGATGAGCTGCATCACCGACGGCCGGCCGTGCCAGGTGGTGGCGGACCCGAAGGAGGGCATCTCCCGCGCCTTCCACCGCACCCAGCCCGGAGACCGCATCATCGTCATCGCCGACGAGGTGGACGAGGCGCTGGAGCTGGTCAACGCGCTGGCGTGCGAGCACGACGAGGAGCTGTGCTCGAGCCCCGTCTGGTCCGGAGGGGAGGCGGCGAGCGCGCTGTGATGACCCTGCTGCGCGGCGGCGCGGTGTTCGGCCCCGAGCCCCTCGGCGTCCAGTCCGTCCTGCTCGTGGGCGGCGAGGTGGCCCGCCTGGGGCCGGTGGACGAGGCCGCGCTGCGCGCGCTGGGGTTGCCCCACCAGGTGGTGGACGTGGCCGGGTGCCTCGTCATCCCCGGCCTCGTGGACCCGCATGAGCACTTCATCGGCGCGGGCGGGGAGAAGGGCTTCCGCACCCGCATGCCGGAGGTGGCCTTCTCGCAGCTGGCCCTCGGCGGCGTCACCACCGCCGTGGGCTGCCTGGGGACGGACGGCGTCACCCGGAGCCTGGAGGCCCTGGTGGGCAAGGCCCGCCAGCTCACGGAGGAGGGCATCCACGCCCTCGTCTACACCGGAGGCTTCCACCTGCCGCCCCACACCCTCACCGGCTCGGTGGAGAAGGACCTGGTCCTCATCGACTGCGTGGTGGGAGTGGGGGAGCTGGCCATCGCCGACGTGCGCTCCAGCCAGCCGTCACTGGAGGCCCTGGCCCAGGTGGTGGCCATGGCCACCGTGGGCGGGCGCATCTCCGGCAAGGCGGGCGTCACCCACTTCCATGCGGGGCCGGGACGCCAGCGGCTGTCACAGCTGCACGCGCTGCTGGACTCGCAGGAGGTGGACCCGGCCAGCCTCTATGTCACCCATGCCAACCGGACGGAGGAGCTGCTGGACGACGCCATCGCCCTGGCGCACCGGGGGGCCTTCGTGGACATGGACACGGTGGACCCGGGGCTCGGCGGCTGGGTGCGCCGCTATCGCGAGCGGGGCGGGCCTCCCGCGCGGCTGACGGTGTCTTCCGATGCCCATACCCCGGGCGCCACCCCGGTCGCCTGCGGGAGGAGCTGGCGGCCCTGGTGCGGGAGGAGGGCCTGCCGCTGGAGGAGGTGCTGCCCCTCTTCACGGCCAACCCCGCCTCGGCGCTGAGGCTGGGGAGGAAGGGGCGGCTGGCCCCCGGCATGGATGCCGACGTGGTGGTGTTGGACGAGCGGACGCTGGACATCCTCCATGTGTTCGCGCGCGGTCGGGCCCTGGTGAGGGACGGTCGACTGGTGGCCCGCGAGGGGTGAGGGATGAAGAAGAAGCGCAGGGGCGAGCTGCTCATCATCGGCGGCAACGAGAAGAAGAACCCCGCGGACGAGGAGCAGGCAGCCATCCTCCGGCACGTGGCCCGGGCGGCGACCGGCAGCGGGCGCCTGGTCATCCTCACCGTGGCCAGCAGCGAGCCGGTGGAGATGGAGAAGGTCTACCGCGCGTCCTTCGCCCGGCTGGGCGTCAAGCACGTGGAGGTGCTGGACATCCGCACGCGCGAGGAGGCGCTCTCCGGGAAGGGCCTGGAGCTGCTGGACAACGCCTCCGTGCTGTTCTTCACCGGTGGAGATCAGCTGCGCATCACCAGCCTGATGGGCGGCACGCCGGTGCTGGAGCACATCTTCGCGCTGCACGAGGCGGGGGCGGCGATTGTCGGCACCTCCGCCGGTGCGGCGGCCGCGGCCGAGACGATGCTCTTCGCCGGGGAGAGCAACGCGTCCCGGGTGACGGGCCTGTCCCTGGCGCCCGGCCTGGGGCTCATCAAGGGCGTCATCATCGACCAGCACTTCGCCGAGCGGGGCCGCTTCGGCCGGCTGCTGGGCGCGGTGGCGCAGAACCCCCAGAGCCTGGGCATCGGCATCGACGAGGACACGGCGCTCCATGTCGTGAATGACGAGGAGTTCACCGTGCTCGGCTCGGGGGCGGTGTACATCGTCGACGCGGCGGGCATGACGTACACCAGCCTGTCGGACCGGCACACCGAGGGCATCCTCACCATCCACGACACGAAGGTGCACGTGCTGGGGCGGGGCGACCGCTTCAGCCTGATGACGCGGCGCCCCCTCACTCAGTGATTCGTGGAGCTTGAAGCGCCTTCGGCCGCCGGGGCCCGACCCCGCTTCGGACGCTGGCGCCGCTCGGCGGCCTCCACCCGCTTCTCCGCCTTCTCCGCGAGCTCATGGGAGGGGTGCCGGCTGCGCAGGTCGAAGTGGTCGCCCTGGCTCAGCACGTGGAGGCGGACGTTGAAGATGGAGAGCGTGCGCTCCGCCTCCTCTTCCGCCACGTTGGTGTAGGTGACGTCCTCGGCGTCCGCGACGTAGACGGCGCCCGAGCCGAGCACGGTGAAGGACTCCTCCTTCTCCACGACGACGGCGGTGTTCTCGTCGATGCCCAGGCCGATGAAGCGCGGGTTCTGGGCCACTGCGCCCAGCAGCCGTCCAATGCGCCCGCGCTCGGCGAAGTGCTGGTCGATGATGACGTCCCGGAGGAAGCCCAGGCCCGGCGCCATCTGCAGCGTCTCGCCAATCTTGTGCGTCTCGCGGCTGGGGCCCGTCACCAGCATGGTGTCGGACATGGCCGCCGCGCCGGCCGAAGTGCCAGCCACCGTGCCACCCTTGCGATAGAACTCCTCCACCGCCGCGCACAGCCGGGTGCCCGCGAAGCGCGTCGTAATCTTGAGCTGCCCGCCGCCGGTGAAGAAGAAGACGTCCGCGCCCTTCAGGACGTCCAGCGGCGGGTCCACCAGCAGGTCCGCGCGCCGCTCGATGTCCAGGTGGACGACGTCCGTGCACCCCAGGCTGTTGAAGGTCTGCTCGTACGTCTTCCACAGCTCGTGCGGCACGTCGCTCGCCACGGTGCAGACCACCACGCGGCCACCGCGCGAGCAGTTGGCGACGTGGCGCAGGATGACGCGGTCCTGGTCCTGTTCCTTCTCCTCGTGGCCGCCGATGATGACGAGCCGGCCGGTGACGGGCCGCCGCTGCTCCGAGGGGGCGGGCGGGCGCTCCGGGGGCCGGAGGCCGCCATTGCCCTGACGGGCTGTCTGCGTCTGGTGCTGCGCCCGGTCTTCCGTCTTCCCGTTGCGCTTCGTCCTGGTGGGGGCGCTTCGTGCCATGGAGTTCCCGTTCCTCCTTCGCTCGCTGGGACGGGGCGCGCACGGTGGCGGGACATCGCCTGCAACGAAGGAAGCGGCCGGGCCGTCGCATCCCGAGGGAGCGGTCAGCTGCGCGGAAAATGAGTCCGGACGGGCATGTCCGAGGACATGCCCGTGCCGGGTGCGCGAGGCCACCGGGCCGGCCGGGGGCGTCGCGTTTCATGAAACTGGAGACGGGCCCGGACGGCGACCACTGCCCCCAGGTACACCCGCGGAAGTCCTAGGGGGCGCTGAACAGCGTCTCCTGGAGCTCCACCGCGTCCACCAGGTGCTCCTGGACGTGCGCGCGCTGCGCCTGGAGCTCCTGGATGAGCGCGGTGTTGCGCGCCTGGGGCGCGAGCAGCGAGTCCGCCGTCATGGCCGTGCGGGCATGGGCCGCCACCTGCGAGCCCATCATCGCCAGATCGAAGCTCTCGGCCGGTGCCCGCGCGAGCGCCGCCCTCATCCGGGCGACCTCCTCCTGGAGCTGCAGCGAGACGGGGCTTTCCTCCGGCGTCAGGCCTTGTGCCTGGGCCAGCTGCTCCAGCCGCTGCCGGGCCGCGGAGTGCTCGGTCACCATGCGGGCATTGAAGTCCCGCACGGCGGTGCTGGCGGCCCGCGACTGGCCCAGCTCGCCCAGCTGCACCTCGCCCTCGTTCGCCACCAGCATCACCCGCGCAATCTGCGCGTCGGTGAGGGTCAGGTTGTCATCGCTGGGGCCCGCATCGGCGATGAGCCCTCCATTGCCGTCGTCATCATCCGAGCAGCCCGCCGCCAGCACCAGGCTCGCGCTCGCCAGTACCGCCCACATCCAGCTCTTCGCCATGCGCACGTACGTCCTCCCGCAGTGAGGTCCGCGCAGGGTGGGAGCCGCACGGTTCATTCGCTACTGGCATTGAGTGCAGGGGGGAGTGTGGAGATGCAGACGCGTTGCGATAGCAACACGGAGCGACCTCTCGCATGGGAGGCAGGGGCATGCCGGAAGAAACAGGCCGGGACAGGGCGAGGGAAGGGGAGAACCTGTCCCGGCCTGGGACATGCCGGTGGTCCCGAAGCGGGGCGATGTGGCCGCCCCATGTCGGTGCCACGACAAACCTGGAGCCCTCCGGCGTCGCGGCCCATTGCACACAGGTGCAGCGCGGCGGAGCGCCAGGGGCGGCCCCCCCTCCAGGCAGGACGCCGGCCCCCTTCTTCACGGACCGTGCACTCGCGGGCGATTTTCCCGGTGGGGGCCCCGCCCGCCGCCTAGAGTCCGGAGTGTGATGGCCCCTTCCGAGAACCAAGCCCCGCTCGCCGCCCTGCTTCCCAAGCCGGGAGAGCCCCCCCTGGACGCGGACGAGATTCTCAACCGCTTCGTCGGCTACGTGGCGACGAACGGGCTGAGCCTCTATCCCGCCCAGGAAGAGGCCATCCTGGAGCTGCTCGCGGGCAAGCACCTGTTCCTCAAGACGCCCACCGGCTCCGGCAAGTCGCTGGTGGCCACCGCGCTCCACTTCAAGGCGATGGCCGAGGGGAAGGTCTCCTTCTACACCTGCCCCATCAAGGCCCTGGTGAACGAGAAGTTCTTCGCCCTGTGCGATGCCTTCGGCGCGGAAAATGTCGGCATGCTCACCGGCGACGCGAGCATCAACCGCAACGCGAAGATTCTCTGCTGCACCGCGGAGATTCTCGCCAACCTCGCCCTGCGAGACGCCGGCGCCCGCGTGGACTACGTCGTCATGGACGAGTTCCACTACTACTCGGACAAGGAGCGCGGCGTGGCGTGGCAGCTGCCCCTCATCGCGCTGCCGAACACGACGTTCCTGCTGATGTCCGCCACGCTGGGGCCCACGAACGTCATCGAGGAGAGCCTGCAGAAGCTCACCAATCGCGAGGTGGCCACCGTGCGCAGCGACCAGCGCCCGGTGCCGCTGGACTTCGACTACCGCGAGTCCGCCCTCCACGAGACCATCGAGGAGCTCATCGCGAAGGGGAAGTACCCCATCTACCTCGTCAACTTCACCCAGCGCGCCGCCGCCGAGCAGGCGCAGAACCTCATGAGCGTGGACTTCTCCACCAAGGAGGAGAAGGAGGAGATCCGTCAGGCGCTGATGGACGCCCCCTTCGACACGCCCTACGGCAAGGAGTTCCAGCGCTTCCTCCGCCACGGCATCGGCATGCACCACGCCGGCCTGCTGCCCAAGTACCGGCTGCTGGTGGAGAAGCTGGCGCAGGGCGGCCACCTCAAGGTCATCAGCGGCACGGACACGCTGGGCGTGGGCGTCAACATCCCCATCCGCACCGTGCTCTTCACCCAGCTGTTCAAGTTCAACGGCGAGAAGCTGACCACGCTGAGCGTGCGCGACTTCAAGCAGATTGCCGGCCGCGCGGGCCGCAAGGGCTTCGACACCCAGGGCAGCGTGGTGGCCCAGGCCCCCGAGTACGTCGTCGAGAACGTCAAGCTGGCCGCCAAGGAGGCCGCGGGCAAGAAGAAGACGCCCAAGGCCAAGCCCCCGCAGAAGAACTTCGTGCAGTACGACAAGAGCACCTTCGAGCGGCTCCAGAACGGCATGCCCGAGCCGCTGGAGTCACGCTTCGCGGTGTCGCACGGGATGATTCTCAACCTCCTGCAGAGCGACCACGAGGTGGAGGGGCGGGGCGGCTACCGGCGGCTGGTGCAGCTCATCCAGCGCTGCCATGACTCGGACTACCTGAAGCGCCGGCACCTCAAGGCCGCGGCCCGGGACTTCCGCACGCTGGTGGGCGCGGGCATCGTCGAGGTGGAGCGCGGGCAGAATGGCTCCGGCGGCCGCGTGAAGGTGGCCGGCGAGCTGCAGCATGACTTCAGCCTCAACCAGACGCTGTCGCTGTACCTCCTAGAGACGCTGGAGCTGTTGGACCCCACCACGGACACGTACGCGCTGGACGTGGTGACGCTGGTGGAGTCGATTCTCGAGAACCCGGACGTGGTGCTCTACGCGCAGCTGCACCAGCTCAAGGGCGAGAAGATCCAGGAGATGAAGGCGCAGGGCATCGAGTACGACGACCGGATGGAGGAGCTGGAGAAGCTGGAGTGGCCCAAGCCCAACCGGGACTTCATCTACGGCACCTTCAACAAGTTCGCGCAGAAGCACCCATGGGTGGGCGAGGCGAACATCCGCCCCAAGTCCGTGGTGCGCGACATGTTCGAGCGCTTCATGTCCTTCCACGACTACGTGCGCGAGTACGGGCTGCAGCGCAGCGAGGGCGTGCTCCTGCGCTACGTGAATGACGTCTACAAGACGCTGGTGCAGACGGTGCCCGAGCGCTTCCGCACGGAGGAGGTGGAGGACTTCTGCGACCACCTTCGCGCCACGCTGCGGCAGGTGGACTCCAGCCTGCTGGACGAGTGGGAGCGGATGAAGAACCCGGAGGCCGCGCTCACCCCGAAGCCGGTGGTGGAGCTCAAGCCGAAGGAGCTCACCGAGGACCCGAAGGCCTTCGCCGCCCGCGTGCGCGAGGAGCTGCACCGGCTGATTCGCGCCCTGGGCCAGAAGCGCTACCTGGACGCGCTGGGCATGCTCGACAACGCGCTGGGCGAGTGGACCGCGCCCAAGCTGGAGCAGGCCATGGCGCCGTACTTCGAGGAGCACAAGATTGTCGTGCTCACGCCCCAGGCCCGGAAGCCCTCCAACAGCATCATCAAGGAGGCCGGGACGCGGATGTGGAGCGCCCAGCAGCGCATCATGGACCCGGAAGGACACGGGGACTGGATGCTGGACTGCGAAATCGACCTGCGGGACAGGAAGCTCGACGACGGCCCCATCCTCATCCTGCAGCGCATCGGGACGTAGGCCTTCAGGTCTCCGAGGCCGGCCGGACGGAAGCCTCGCCGGCCAGCTCGGCGGGGACGGCGTCCGGCTCGGCCGGCGTCGCCTCCGCCACGTCCAGCTTCCCCGCGGCGTCCGGCGCGAGGACGAGCTGCCAGTCGGTGGTGCCGAGGACGATGCGGTCCGTCTCGCAGCGGACCTCCATCTCCGCGTCCTCGATGGTCCATGAGCCAATCCAGACCGTCGTCTTCTGGATGCACTCGGCTTCGCCGCACTCCTCCGTGTCGGCCACCCACACCCGGCCCTCCGGCGCGGCGGGGCAGGAGAGGGGCTCGGCATGGCGGAGCACCGGGGCGTCCCCTGACTCCGGGTCCTCCATGAAGAACTGCGACTCGTCCACGGCCCCGCCCATCTCGTCCGGCGCGCCTTCCGTGTAGGCCGCCTCACGGTCGTCCGCGGCCCTCGCGTCTCCGGGCACCTCGTCCAGTTTCATCGGGGAGGCTCCGGCCAGGGGCGCGGTCAGCCAGCCACACAGCACCGTCAGCTTCCAGAATCGTGTCGTCCACATGTCTCGGGCTCCCCGCCGCGGGCTCGTGCGCGGCTCACGGGCGGGGTGTTTGCAAGGCGTGGACCGGGCCTCTGTGTGGCTCGGCGGCCACGGTGCCGGGCGGGTGGCCTGGGCTTCCGTGGGGCAGAGGGACACGGTGTCGGGATGGCGGCAGGACCGGGCTTCCATGTGGCGGTGGGGACTCGATGTCGGGAAGGCCGCCGTGCTTCGTCAGCCACCGCATGGGTGCTCCGGCGAGCAGGGAATCACTGTGGGTGGGGGACATCTCCGGCGTTCGCTGGGAGGTGTGGCTCACGGGCATCCATGAGGGGCCGCTGCTGGACCCGGCCACCTATGAGGAGCTGCCAGGCACCCATCAGATGACCTGGAGCCTGGAGGTCGTGAGCTCGGAAGGGGAGTGCCTGAAGCTCTGGTGGGAGCCCTCCAGCCGCATCCTCGGCGGGGACCCGCTCCGGGGCTGGGGTGGCAACGTGATTGGGGCGCTGAAGCGCCACCTCCTCCGGGTGGGCAGGGAGCGGGGGCGGGGCAGGCTGAGTGGCCTGCCTGTGAGGGCGGGGC
>JBKGHK010000252.1:0-13224 GCA_046520375.1 Pyxidicoccus sp. 3LFB2 | reverse complement strand
CCCGCCAGGGCCCGCCGCCCGCGTCGCAAGGCCCCCGTGGAGGAGGGGCCCGTCGTGGTGGGCATCGGCGCCTCCGCCGGCGGGCTGGAGGCTTTCCGGGAGCTGCTGCGCTACCTGCCGAGCCACTCGGGAATGGCCTTCGTGCTGGTGCAGCACCTGTCTCCCACCCACGAAAGCAACCTGACGGCCCTGCTGGAGCGGGTGAGCCCCCTGCCCATCGTCGAGGCGAGCGACGGCCAGCGGCTCGAGCCCGACCACATCTACGTCATTCCCCCCGCGGTGCTCCCGTCGCTCGACGGCGGCCTCCTCCGGCTGGCCCCACGCCCCAATGGTCCGGGGCTTCCCCGGACCGTCGACCATTTCCTCGTCTCGCTCGCACGTGAGCAGGGCCCGCGCGCCGTGGGCGTCATCCTCTCCGGCACGGGCTCGGACGGCACCCTGGGGATGCGGGCCATCCAGGACGCCGGGGGCGTCACCCTGGCGCAGGCTCCGGGCTCCGCGCGCTTCCCCGGCATGTCCCAGAGCGCCTCGGCCGGCGGGACTGTCGGCCGCGCGCTGCCGCTGAAGGAGCTCGCGCAGGCGCTCAAGGCCCTGCGTCACCCGCCGGAGGCGCCGTCCCCCACCGCGACGACCTCTCCCTTCGAGCTGGAGTTCGAGGGAGAGCCCGAGGCGCTGGCGCAGCTCTTCGGCCGGCTGAAGGTGGCCGGCGGCGTGGACTTCTCCCAGTACAAGCCGACGACCATCTTCCGCCGCCTCTCCCGGCGCATGGCCCAGTGCGGGGTGACGCGGCTCTCCGACTACATCACCTGGATGGACTCGCACCCCAGGGAGCTGGACGCGCTGCGCGAGGACCTGCTCATCCATGTGACGAGCTTCTTCCGGGACCCGGAGTCCTTCGAGTCGCTCAAGCGCGAGCTCATTCCCGAGCTGCTCCAGGGGCGCCCTCCGGATGAGCCGCTGCGCGTGTGGGTGGCCGGCTGCGCTACCGGAGAAGAGGCCTACTCGATTGCCATCTGCTTCCTGGAGACGCTGGCCACGGTGCCCTCGTCGCCCGGGCTCCAGGTGTTCGCCACCGACCTGAGCGAGGCCGCCATCGAGAGCGCCCGCGCCGGCCTCTATCCAGAGGCCATCTCCGAGCACGTCTCGGCCGAGCGCCTCCGCCGCTTCTTCGTCAAGGTCCCGGGCGGCTATCAGGTCGCCAAGGTGGTGCGGAGCGTGTGCGTCTTCGCCCGGCAGGACGTGGTGAGCAATCCGCCCTTCTCCCGGTTGGACCTCGTCAGCTGCCGCAACGTCCTCATCTACCTGGGGCCGGCGCTGCAGCGCAGGGTGCTGGCCACGCTCCACTACGCGCTCAAGCCGAGGGGCTTCCTGCTGCTCGGGTCCTCGGAGTCGGTGGGCGCCGCGGCGGACCTGTTCTCCCTCCACGACAAGGGCCACAAGTCCTACCGCAAGAAGGCCGTCGCCTCCCGCGCGGGCTTCTTCCTGACGCCCCGCTCACCCCGGACCCATGCGTATGAAGTCCCGCCGCACTCCCGCGAGCCGGTGCTGACGTCACCCGACCCGCAGCGGGAAGCGGACCGCATCGTCCTGGCCCATTACGGGCCACCCGGCATCATCATCAACGACGAATTGGAAATCGTGCACTTCCGCGGCCACACCGGGGACTACCTGGAGCCCCTGCAGGGCGCGGCGAGCCTCCAGCTCCTGAAGATGGCGCGCGAGGAGCTCCGGCTGGAGCTGCGCACCGCGGTGAGGCAGGCGAAGCGCCAGGGCAGCCGCGTGCGCCGCGAGCGCATCAGCCTGACGGACGGCCCGCCCGGGCGGCGCGTCAGCATCGACGTGCGCCCGCTGCGCGCCTCGTCCGGCACCGAGGAGCGCTACTTCCTCATCCTCTTCGAGGAGGTCCACGAGCCCCCTCCGCCCCCCCGGGCCACGCGGGGCCGGAGGACGCCGGGCGACACCTCGGAAGTGGAGGCGCTTCGCGAGGAGCTGGGCGCCACGCGCGAGCACCTCCAGGCGTCCTGGACGACCAGGAGACCGCGCACGAGGAGCTGCGCGCCGTCAGCGAGGAGGCCCAGTCCTCCAACGAGGAGCTGCAGAGCACCAACGAGGAGCTGGAGACGACGAAGGAGGAGCTGCAGGCCACCAACGAGGAGCTGACCACCGTCAACGAGGAGCTGGAGAACCGCAACCAGGAGCTGAGCCAGGTCAACAGCGACTTGAGCAACCTGCTGGGCAGCGCCCACATCGCCACCGTCATGGTGGGCAGTGATTTGCGCATCCGTCGCTTCACCCCCATGGCGGAGGCAGTGCTGAAGCTGACGCCTGGCGACGTGGGCCGCTCCCTGCGGGAGCTCAAGTCCCCGTTGCTCCCGGCGGACCTGGGCGCCGTCATCGCCGAGGTGACGGAGACGCTCGTCACCAGCGAGCGTGAAGTCCAGGACGCCGACGGGCGCTGGTTCCAGCTCCGGCTGCGGCCCTACAAAACGGCGGACCGGCGCATCGACGGCGCGGTGATGACGGTGCTGGACATCGACCGGCTCAAGCGCAGCCTGCAGGAGGCCCGGCAGGCGAGTGAGCTGGCGGAGGCCATCCTGGATACGCTGCGCGAGCCGTTCCTCCTGTTGGACCCGTCCCTGCGCGTGGTGTCCGCCAACCCTGCCTTCTACCAGGCGTTCCAGGTGACGCGGGAGCAGACGGAGGGCCAGCAGGTCTACGAGCTGGGCAATGGCCAGTGGAACATCTTCCGGCTGCGCCAGCTCCTGGAGGAGATCCTCCCCAGGGACCTGCAGCTGAGGGACTTCCTGGTGGAGCACGTCTTCGAGCGCCTGGGCGCGAGGCGGATGCTCCTCAATGCCCGAAGGGTCGTCGGTGACTCCGCACGGCCGGGGCGCATCCTGCTGTCCATCGAGGATGTCACGGGCAGGACGTAGGGCAGCCGGGCGCGGGCAAGGGGGGGATGGTCCTCAGGTGCCATAGGGGAGTACACCGATGGACGGAGTCTCTGCCCGGGGGGGCCGATGAGCCGTTTCGCGCAGATGTCCAAGACGGAGCTGGTCCTGGCACTGGAGAAGCTGGAGCCGGTGAGGGTTGCCCGGGACGAGCTGGCCGCCACGGTGCTGGAGCTGCAGCGCCACCAGATAGAGCTGGAGATGCAGAACCGCGCGCTGCGCGAGGCCCAGCTGGCGCTGGAGCAGTCCCACCACCGCTACGTGGACCTCTATGACTTCGCGCCCGTGGCGTACCTCACCCTGGACACGCGGGCCTGCATCCAGGAGTTGAACCTCACGGCGGCGGCGATGTTGAAGCGCGAGCGACCGCAGCTCCTGGGGCAGCCCTTCGCGCCCTTCGTCGAGGCGACGGACACGCAACGGTTCCTCCAGCACGTGCGCCAGTGCGTGGGAGGCGGCGGGGCAGGGGATCTGGAGGTGATGCTGCGAATCGCGGGGGGCAGGGCGGACGTCCGGCTGCACACCGCGCCCTTTCCGAGCGGAATGCCGCATGGAGGGCTGGTGTGCCGGATGGCCCTGGTGGACCTCACGGAGCTGCGCGAAGCGCAGTCCCGGCTGGGGCTCGCCGAGCGGCTGGCCTCCCTGGGCACGCTGGCGGCCGGGGTGGCGCACGAGCTGAACAACCCGCTGGCCTTCATCTCCCAGAGCCTGGAGCTGGCCCGGCTCCGGCTGGGGGAGAGCGCCATCGGCGCCGTGGGGAACGAAGTCCAGGACCTGCTGGTGGACGCGGCCGTGGGCGCCGAGCAGCTGCGCACCATCGTCCGGGACCTGCACACCTTCGCCCGCGCGGAGGAGGAGCGCCAGGAGCGGGTGGACGTGCGCGAGGCGATGGGGCGCTCCATCCGGATGGCCCAGGGGGAGATCCGCCACCGCGCGAGGCTCGTGAGGGACGAGGGCGAGGTGTCGCGGGTGCTGGCCAACGAGGGCCGGCTGGGGCAGGTGTTCCTCAACCTGCTGGTGAACGCGGCCCGCGCGATTCCGGAGGGCCGGGCGGACCAGCACGAGATTCGCGTCGTCATCCGGGAGGTGCCGGGCTCGGTGGTGGTGGAGGTGCACGACACCGGCGAGGGCATTCCGCCGGAGCGGCTGGAGCGCATCTTCGACCCCTTCTTCACCACCCGGAAGGAAGGCCAGGGGCTGGGGCTCAGCATCAGCCACAGCCTGGTGACGCGCATGCGGGGGGAGCTCACGGTGGAGAGCACGCCGGGACGGGGCAGCCTCTTCCGCGTCCGGCTGCCGGCGGCGCCCGCGCTGGTCGGTCCGCCGTCCCCGCTGCCCTCGCGCCGTCCCCTCCAGCGGCCCACCCGGCGGGGGCGCATCCTCATTGTGGATGATGAGCCGAAGCTGCTCCTGACGCTGGGGATGTTGCTGGAAGAGGCGCATGACGTGACGCGCTACCTGAAGGCCCGCGAGGCCCTGGCGTGCATCCTGGAGGGCCCTCCATTCGACGTCATCCTCTGTGACTTGATGATGCCGGAGATGACCGGCGAGCAGCTCTTCGAGGCCGTGTCCGCCGCCGCACCGGAGCAGGCGCTGCGGATGGTCTTCATGACGGGCGGGGCCTTCACGGAAGGGGCCCAGCGCTTCCTGGAGCAGGTGAAGAACCCGCGGCTCATCAAGCCCTTCCGCGTGGACGAGCTGGAGGTGGCCCTCGCGCGGTTGATTGGCTGAGGCACGGAGGCCCTCTGGGACGGGAGGGATGGTCCGGGGTGGACAGACGCAGGCGCCGGGAGGCGATTCCCGCGCCGCCGTCGGGCCCCTATCCCTGTCGCTCTCGGAGGTGTGCCATGGCCATGTTGGACCGTCCCGCAACGCTCGTGCTCTCCGGTGGTGGTGCCAAGGGGGCTTTCCAGGTGGGCGCGGAGCGCGTCCTCCGCGAGGTCCACGGCTTCCGCTGGGAGCGCGTCTTCGGCGTCTCCGTGGGGGCCCTCAATGCGTCGCTCCTGGCACAGCAAGCCTACCGGGAGCTGAACGACGTCTGGCTGAACATCCGCGAGGCCGACGTGTACCGGAAGTTCACCTGGCCCGTCATCGCGCTCCGGCTGGGCCTGCTGCGCAAGCTCGGGTTGTATGACGGCACGCCGCTGCGGGACTTCATCCAGCGCAAGGTGGCCGGCCGCCCCTTCGTCGTCCCCGCCCACGTGGGCCGCGTGTCGCTGGTGTCCGGCCAGTACGAGCTGGTGCCCAGCGACTCCAGGGACTTCCTGGACGCCGTGTGGCAGAGCGCCACCATGCCCATCATCTGGGAGCCCATCGGCCCCAATGCCATCGTCGACGGCGGGCTGCGCAACAACACCCCGCTGGGAGATGCGCTGGAGTTCGGCCCGACGGAAATCGTCGTCATCAATTGCTCGTCGCCGAAGCTGGAGGCGGCGAAGCCTCCGGCCAACATCCTCGACGTCGTCAAGCGGGGGCTGGTGGACATCACCCTCAACGAAATCCTCCTCAACGACGTGCAGGCCTTCGTCCGCATCAACGACATCGTCCGGCAGGCCTACGACGAGGGCGTCACGCTGCGCAGGCCGGACGGCGTGCCCTACCGCTACTGCCCCATCACCGTCATCGAGCCAGCGAAGCCCCTGGGGGACATGCTCGACTTCTCACCGGAAGGAGTCCGCATGCGCATGCGGCACGGCGAGGAGATGGCCCGCTCCGCCATGCGGCCCACCGGCCTGGGCCCCGGCCAGGTCATGCCGCCGCAGGTGGGGCCCTTCGCGGTGCCTCCGCTGCACGCGTAGGCGCCTGGACATGGATGTTGTCCACCCCGCCAGGGACGCTGCCCGACAGGCGGCCAGGGCACACCGGCCAGGGGCTCCCGCCGCCTGGACAGAAACCGTGTCCAGGGGCTTGGAAGCGCTGCTGCCGGCCCTTCACCGCGTGGCGCCGGTGGCGGGCGGAGCGGGCGAGGGAGCCCCTTGCGACACTGCCTGCGAGCGGGCAGCGCCGGGCGGGCAGCGGTCGGCGACGGCCTCCGTGACGGAGAACTCACGCGAGAGGCCGCGGTAGGGGCGGGGAGCGTCATCCGCGCGCGGGCGCCACTCGCCATCATGGCGGATGCGGTACGTGCCCGGGCGCGTGTCCTCGGGGATGTCCCACTCCACCGTCACGTGCGAGCACGCGCCCCGAGGAGGGCAGGGGTAGCTCTTCCACAGGAGCTTCGTCTCCCAGTCCCAGTCATACGCCACCGGCACCCAGTTCCCGTCCTCCTGGCGGCGCTGCACCTCCAGGTAGGAGCGCTGCGTGCGCAAATCATTGCGGGGGTAGCCGGCCCAGAAGGTGGCGCGCGCGGTGCCACAGCGCGGGTAGGCGCCTTCCACGTCCCGGCCGGAGACGACGGTGCCGAAGGCGACGGTGCCGAGGCGATCATCTCCCCGGGGGACTTCATCGTACGCATGGGACAGCCGGGCCTCCTTCACGCGGCCGCCGGGGGACTTCGGCTTCGGTCCCCTCGGCACCGCCGCTCCCGAGGCGAGCGCTTCCGCCAGCTTCGCCGTCTCCTGCTGCACCGCCGCCAGCTGCCACGGGCCGAAGTGGGTGGAGGCGCCCTCGTAGTCCTGCTTCGCGTACTCCTGGCGCGTGGTGAGGTAGCCCGAGTACGCGTTGGACAGCCCGGCGATGACGACGTGGTCCACACCCACCGGGGCCAGGCGCGCGCGCACCGTCTCTCGCAGCCGCCGGCCCGCCATGGTGGTCATCTCGAAGGGCACCGCCACCAGCGCCAGGTTGCCCAGCCGCACGAGCTGCAGGGGCAGCACGTTGGGGCTCATGATGGGGCACATGTCCCCGGGCTTCAGCACCACCGGCTTCTCGGCCTGACACGGGTCGTTGTCCACGCCGCAGAAGAAGCCCGCCAGCGGGTCGCCACAGCGCACGCCCTCGCGGCCCACGCCCCGGCCCGTCCTCGGCCCCCGCGAGCATCGACATGCCCAGCGCCGCCTTGCACGTGCGGCGCTCCTGGCCGTCCGCCCACTCGGGCGCCACCTTCACGTCGTCCATCTTCACGTACATGTGCCGGTAGTCCACGCCCCCGGTGAGCGGCCGCGCGCCCGCGGTGTCCTCGAACAGGCGCCAGGCGAGGTCGAACTGCCGGCGGCCGGACTCGACGGTGGCGGCGAGCTCTCCCTCGCCCCGGCCCTCGCCACCGCCGTAGACGTTGGGCGTCACGTCGCCCTCGTTGCTCTGGGCGAAGGCGGCGACGAACGTCCTGGGCGAGCCGTAGTCGGTGTCCAGCCGCTTCTCGAAGAGGTAGGACGCATAGCCCTTGTTGTCGCCGCTGATGAGCCTGTTGCGGTTGCTCAGGGACGTGGCGTGCACCGCGAACCAGTTGAGCACGCCCACGGGAGCCATGGGCCCGGGCTCCCCGAGCGCCCCGGGCACTGGAGACGCGGAGGCGTCCAGCCGCAGCAGCGTCATGTCCGTGTCCACGTCCCCCGCGTACCGTGCGCGCTCCTCCTGGGGGTTGAGGCCATAGGCGCCCGCGGAGCGGTTGCCGCTCGCTCCGGGCAGCTCGCCCGTCGTCAGGAGGATGCTGCCGGGGGCGACGTTGTCGTGGGCCCGGACGATGGACTGGAAGATGCCCTCCGAGATGGTGTCGAAGTTCTGCGGCACGAAGCCGATGAGCGGGATGCGAAGGAAGGCGTGGTTGTAGAGCGCGTAGTGCGAGTAGCCGCCCGGCCCCGCATGCGTGTGCGTGGCGCTCAGCAGCACGTTGTCATCCGAGTACACGTCCTTGCCGAAGCGCTCGCGGAGCTTGCGCACCACCTCCTGCTTCACCGCCTGGAAGAGCATCCCCGCGTCCGCGCTGACGAACACCGCCCGCCGGCCATTGCACGGCGAGGCGATGACGAAGGCGCGCGAGCGCAGCCGCAGGTGGATGCCCGAGGTGTTCTGGCCCGCCTTGACGTAGCCCATCATCATCACCTGCGCCGCCGGGCCGGTGATGTCGTAGATGCCCGTGCCTACCTGGAAGTCCGAGCGGCCATCGCACCCCCCGGCCATGAGCGTCAGGGCCTCGGGCGATACCCGCTTCGGGGCGCAGCCGCCCAGCGCCAGCGCGGCGAGCGCCAGCGTGAGCATCCACCTGCGTGAGGGCCGGCATTGCATGGTGGGGGTTCCCCCTCGGTAGGATGGAGCGGTGTGCCCACCCGTGGCACGAGAGGATATCCCACCGTGATGCGTTTCTCGCCCGGGCCGCGCGCAGCGGAGCCCACACCATGAGCCGCGTCGCCACCCGCAGCACCCCTGTCGCGTCGCGGGAGGAGGAGTCGCGACAGGAGGCGTTGCGACAGGACGAGCACCCGGACGGCCTGTCGGGGTTCGGCGCCAGGCCACAGGACGGGGCTTCGCGGGACGCGTCCCTGTTGAACACGCTCACGGCGCTCGTGGAGGAGGCCCACACCGTGACGGACCTCCGCAGGCCCGGCATGGTGGGGGCCATCAACGCGGTGCTGGCACGGCTGCCCTCGGAGGCGGACCCCGGGGCGGCCGCGGCCGTGCTGCAGCGGCTGCTGGCGGAGGGGCGCCTGGAGGATCTGGTGGACGAGGAGGGGCAGCGCGCCAGCCTCGCGGCCACGGGGGCCCTGCTGGAGCTGGGCTATCCACACGCGCTCGAGGTGACGCCCGAGCAGTTGGAGGCCCTGCGCCGCTGGAAGCCCCTCACGCCTCCCGTGCCCTGGTTCGGCCTCACCGTGACGCTGTTCCTCGCCTTCGTCGCGCAGGTCTTCTTCATCACGATGGGGACCCCTTCCCATCCCTTCCCCATGATGTCGGTGGAGGCGCTGGCCGGTGGGCCGGTGCCGGAGCGCACGTGGCTGCAGGTGTTCCGCACCTTCGTCTGGGACACGTCACTGGCGGTGACGGCGGGGCAGATCCTGTCCAACTTCGCGGCCTTCCTGCTGGCCGTGAGCGTGGGCTGGCACTACAGGGGGCACCGGGTGGCCCGGCGCGTCTTCCTCGGCCTGGGTGTGGCGGGGCTGGTGGTGGGAAGCCTGCAGCTGACGGCGAGCGCGTGGCTGACGTGGGCCACGGGGGCCTCGGCGGCGGGCTCGCTCCTCTGCGGGTGGTTGATGAAGAAGAAGCGGTGAGCGGGTGGGGCGCCCACCGCCGGCTTCAGGCGCGGACGAGCTGGATGTTGAAGTGCGCGGTGCCGAGCGACTGGTAGAGCCGGAGCCACAGGAACAGGTAGGTCTCCGTGCCGCGCGACGTGGTGATGTCCCCCAGGTCCACGACGCGCTTCCAGCCGAAGCCTTCGGTGAGCACCTGCGTCACCTGCTTCTTCGCGCCCGCGTCGTTGCCGGCGACGAAGATGTCCGTCGGCGCGGGCAGCAGGCCCGGGTTCACCATGACGGGGGCGGCGACGGTGTTGAGGCTCTTCACCACCTTCACGTCCGGGAAGGCGCGCTGGAGCTGCTCGCCCAGCGAGTCCGTGTTGCAGATGGACAGGGTGGGGGGAAAGCCCTTGGAGAAGTCGAGCGGGTTGGCCACGTCCACCAGCACCTTGCCCTTCAGGTTCTCCGCGCCCGCGAGCTTCAGCGCCTCCAGCGAGGCCGTGCCCGCCGTGCAGTTGAAGAGCAGCTCCCCGAAGGCCGCCGCGTCGGCGAACGTGCCCTGCGAGG
The DNA here is from genome assembly GCA_046520375.1 of Pyxidicoccus sp. 3LFB2. GTDB lineage: Bacteria > Myxococcota > Myxococcia > Myxococcales > Myxococcaceae > Myxococcus. The sequence goes on along the minus strand of JBKGHK010000252.1, from coordinate 3,599 downwards.
CCCTGGCCCCCGCCTTCTGCGTCCACGCCACCGCCTTCTCGTGGTTCGCCGTGCGCGAGCCCATGCGCACCTCGTGGCCCATCTCCACCAGCTTCGTGCCCAGCGTCTCGCCCACCAGTCCCGTGCCCAGGATTGCAATCTTCATGAGGTCCTCCCTGCTTCGTGGTGGCCCAACCCTAACCGTCAACTCCGCGCGCATCGAGCGCCCGGGGGTTGAACCATCGTCAACCCAGGGTTGACAATGGGGGCCATGGACCTGTTCGCGGGCGTGCTGCCCTTCGTTCACGTGGCCGAGGAGAAGAGCTTCCGGAAGGCGGCGGCGCGGCTGGGCGTCACCACGGCGGCGGTGAGCAAGGCGGTGCGCAGGCTGGAGGAGGACGTGGGCGCGAGGCTGCTGGAGCGCACGTCCCGGCAGGTGGCCCTCACGCCCGAGGGCGCGGAGTTCCTCGAGCGGGCCCGCGAAGCGGTGGCCCAGGTGCGCGCGGCCCGCGAGACGGTGGCCCAGGCCCAGCGCGCGCCCAGCGGGCGCTCACCGTGTCGCTGTCCTACATCCTGGCGCCGGTGGTGCTGCCCCGCCTGGCGCGGCTCCAGTCGCGCTACCCACAGCTGACGCTGCATGTCCGCATGGACGACCGCTTCAGCCGCATGGTGGACGAGCACATCGACGTGGCCCTCCGCGTGGGCGAGTTGGAGGACTCCAGCCTCGTGGCGCGGCGGCTGCTGCACACGCGGTGGGTGACGCTGGCGGCGCCCGCGCACCTCGCGCGCCATGGCACCCCCGCGAGCCCGGCGGAGCTGTCACACCACCCATGCCTGAAGTTCGTGGACCCTCGCGGCCTGGCGCGGGAGTGGATGTTCCGCCGTGAGCCGGGGGGCGCTCCCGAGGTGGTGCGCACGCGGCAGGCCATGGACGTCAACCACGGGCCCGCGCTGCTGGACCTCGCCGCGGCCGGCGCCGGGCTGTGCCAGGTGCTGGACTTCATGCTCGACGCGCGGGTGCGGGACGGGCGGCTGGTGGAGGTGCTCGCGGAGTACTCCGCCGAAGGCCCACCCGTCCATGCGCTGTGCCTTCCCGGACGGCAGGCCGTGCCCCGCGTACAGGCCCTGCTCCAGCTGCTGTCCGAGGAGTTGCGACCCGGGGGCCACCCCGAGTCTGGAACCTTTCAGCGGGCAGGCGCGTCCCACCGGTGAAGTGTCGCGCCGGGGCGCTACCAGGTGGCGGGCACTCCGCTTTCCTGCTTCGCCGTCCCCGGCCGCACCCGCGCCAGGTCCGCTTCGTCCGCGGGTGCATCCAGTGCGTTCGGGTCCTCTTCGGGGGCCTCGTTGATCTCCTTGTAGAAGCGCCTGCCGATGAAGACGCCGAGCACCAGCGACACGCCCAGCCCCACCGCGGAGATGACGGTCATCACCGTGCGGCCCTGGGCCAGCCCGCTGCCGAACTGCGCGGTGAGGAAGGTGCCGGGAATGGTGCCCAGCATGATGCCGGCGAGCGAGGGCCACAGCCGGGCGCCGCTCGCGGCCGCCGCCACCAGCATGACGTCGGTGGGGCACAGCGGGTTGATGCAGGCCAAAAGGGCGAAGAGGAAGTCATGGCGCTTCGCGGCCCGCACCAGGGCGGGGTACTTGCCGCCAGCCAGGCGCTTCATGGGCCGAGTGCCTACCTTGCGCGCCACCCCGAAGAGCAGGATGGCAGACAGGAAGCTGCCCGTTAGTGAATAGAGGGTCGCTGCAAGCGTTCCGAACATCATTCCGCCCACCGCGGTCAGCAGCTGACCGGGGAGCAGCGTCACCGGGCGGATCGCAAGAAAGGCGATGTACGCCAGAGGAGCCGCCTTCCCGAAAGGCTCCAGAACGGCGGCAATGCGCTTCTGGTCGATGAAGTCCGGTCCGAGGAACCGGAGCATCACCAGGCCTCCTATGGACATGAGCAACGGGGCAGCCACCCGAAGCCATGTCTTTGCCGACTGCGCCACGCCGTGCCTCCCCGCCGCCCGATCACCGGACGCGCCGTGGGCACAAGGTAGGGGGCTATCGGGAATCGGCAATGTGGAGTGGGGTGTTTCAAACATAGAAGCAGCCTGGCGAGCGGGCCTCCGTCCGGCACGAATGCTGGGCAAGCGCGATGCAAGGCTTTGGAATTACTCGGCTTTTGGTGTGGTGTGTCCTGCGCGAACGGCTGGCGGTGTACGGAGCTTGCTTGCATCGGGGCGCTTCCGTCCCAAGGTTTCAGGCAAGGGGCACCGAGGCGAGGGACGGGTGGCAGTCACGAGAGGAGATGGCGATATGTCGGACAAGGACAACAAGGGCAGCATGACGGTGGCCGAGGCAGGCCGTAAGGGCGGCGAGACTGTCCGCAACGAGCGCGGCCGGGAGTTCTACGAGACCATCGGCCGCAAGGGCGGCGCGACAGTCAAGGCCGAGCGCGGTCGCTCCTTCTACGAGGAGATTGGCCGGAAGGGCGGCGAGACGGTCAAGGCCGAGCGCGGCGCCAAGTTCTACGAGGAGATCGGCAAGAAGGGTGGTGACCGCGTCAAGGCCACCCGCGGGCCGAACTTCTACGAGGAGATTGGCCGCAAGGGCGGGCAGAAGGTGAAGAAGCTCATCGAGGAGGGCAAGCGCGCGGCTCGCGCCGCGATGGTTGCCGCCGAGGGAGGCACGCCGGAAGGCACGGCTCCCGCGGCTCCGGCGGCGCCGGCCACTCCCGCGGCTTCTGAACCGGCGGGCCAGGGCCAGGGCAACGAGTAGCGTGGCGCCAGGGACGCGGACCCGGTAAGAGGGGCCGCGTGTACCTGGTCATCACGTTCCTCGAACAGTTGGAAGGGACCGAGCGGGCCATCCGCCGGCTCCGGGAGTTTGGTATCCCGGAGCCGCTGGTGGTGCGCGCCCGGAGCGCTGCGGCTGCGTTGTCCGCGGAGGTGCCCGTGTTCGCGGGTCTTCGCAGCCTGGCGTTGGGCGCGGACGAGGACCGTGTCGTCCTGGTGAGCCTGCTGCCGGCGCTGCCCATCGAAGAGATGGAGCGGCTGGTGCAGCGGGTACAGCTGGAGATGGATGCGGACGACCCGCCCATGGGACGCCTGGTCGCCCTACCGGTGATCTCCGCGCCCACGCACCGCCGCTCGTGACGTGGGGCACGGGGCGGTGTAAGCACGCCTCGTGCAAGCGCTGCTCGTCCTCCTCTCCATCGCGGCGCTGTCGCTGCTTGTCTCCAGCCGCGCGCTGGACGCGGGGCGCTTCCCGGCCCTGGCGAGGCTGGCGGCCAGCGGCTTTCTGTTCCTCATCTTCGGCGTGCTCGTCGGCCGTCGGTGGTGGGGCTGCTCTCCGCGCGCAACCTGGAAGACCTCCGCCCCGTGGTGGCGCTCTGTCTGGGCGCCGCGGGGGTGATTCTGGGCCTCAACCTGGAGCCCCGGCTGCTGCGGCTGTTGCCCCGGCCGGTGTACTCGGCCGCCCTGGCGCATGCCGGCACGGCCTTTCTCTTCGTGGCGGTGCCGCTGGTGGCGCCCATCCTCCTGACGTCCGGGCTGTCCCCGCAGGCGGCGGTGGGCGCGGCGGCGCTGCTGGCGCGGCGGCGTGCCTGTCCTCCGGCCACTTCGCGGTGCTGG
>JBKGHK010000251.1:0-13229 GCA_046520375.1 Pyxidicoccus sp. 3LFB2 | reverse complement strand
CTCCCGAAGCGCTGGGGCGCGGTGTGGAGGCGCGGCAGGAGCCTGGAGAGCCCGTGGCTCGGACGGAGGCGCAAGCAGTAGGGCAGGGCGGTGCCGAGGCGGTTGCCGTGCGCTCCCGGCGGCGCAGGCTCTGGTGGGCGCTCGCGGGCGTGTCCGTGGGCGGGCTGCTGATGTTGGCACTCGCGAGTGAGCTCCTGGCGCCGCGCAGCGAGGTGGTGGTCATCGACCCACCGGAACGCTTCGCGCCCGTGCCGCCCGCGCCACCATCTCCGACTTCGCAGCCGACGCCGCCTCCGGAGGATGGCCCGCACCGGCACTTCCGCACCGCGTGGCCGGACTCGCGGGGCTCCCGTTAAGCCACCGAGACCCGGGGCGCTCAGAGGAGGCCGCGCGGAAGCCCGAGGTCTCGGCTGGGCCAGCAGAGCCCTCCAAGCCGACCGGCCCGGGTGACCTGAGGCAACCGCGCAGGAGCCCGAGATCTCCGCCTGCGCAGTGCTGCCCTCTGCCCCGGGGTGCGTGGCGAGCGAGCGGCCAGGCAGCCACGGTGGCGCGTGGCAGCGTGGCTCCACGTGCACAGCGCGCCGTGGCCGGGCGCCCACGGCCTCCCGGTGCGAGGCGTGGCCCGAGTCGTGCTTCATGTGGGGTGGCTGGCCCCTGCCTGTTCCTTCCCGGACAGGCACCTCGCGCCGCACCCCCACCCCATGTCCTCAAATGAGTCGGAACCCACTCCGCCCCGGTCGCGGTTGCACACCCGCGTCTTCGGCGAGCTTCGCTGGACCCCACCCTCCTGGGCCGTTGCGCTGGGCCGCGCCTGCCTCCACCTTGCCCGCAGAGGCATGGCCTGGGTTCGTCAGCACCCCCGGCGCCTCGCGCTCTACCTCGGCGCCCTGGTGCTGGTGGCCGTCTCCTCGGAGGCCGGCTATCGCTGGTATCAGAGTCGCCCCCAGCCGGTGAGCTACGCGCTCTCCGTGACGAACCCCGCGCGGACGCGGCTCGAGGCGCAGCCCCAGCCGCAGCCCGTGTACCTCCACTTCACCGGCTCGGTGGCGCCCCTGGAGGCCATCGGCAAGCCCCTCACGTCCGGCATCACCGTGACGCCCGCCATGTCCGGAGCGTGGCACTGGGAGAGTGACAGGCTGCTCATCTTCACCCCGGCGGAGGACTGGCCGGTGGGACAGGAATACGAAGTCGCCCTGGACCGCTCGCTGTTCCCGAGCCACGTCCTGCTCGACACGTACGAGACGCGCTTCCAGTCCACGCCCTTCTCCGCCTCCATCACCGAGGCGCAGTTCTACGAGGACCCACGCAATCCGAAGGAGAAGCGCGTGGTGGCGACGGTGTCCTTCTCCCACGCGGTGGACCCGGCGACCTTCGTGCGCAACCTCTCGCTCCGGATGGGGCCGGCGCAGCAGGGGCTGCTCTCCTCGTCCTCCACCAGCCTCCCGTTCAACGTCACCTACGACGCATTCAAGGGGGAAGCCCACCTCCAGTCGGACCTCATTCCGATTCCGGAGAACAACGTCCCCGTGACGCTGACGGTGGAGCCGGGCGTCCGCGCGGCACGCGGTGGGGACGGCACGAAGGACAGGCTGGAGCGGCAGGTCACCGTGCCGGGCATGTACTCCTACTTCCACGTGCGCGACGCGCAGGTGTCGCTCGTGCGCAATGCCCGCGACGAGCCGGAGCAGGTGCTGCTGCTCAACCTCACCTCGGGCGTCACCGAAGCGGAGCTGCGAAAGAACCTCCAGGTCTGGCTGCTCCCCACGGCCCGGCCGGCGCAGAACGGTGAGCCCATGGACCCGTACGCCAGCTGGACGTCGTACGGCGTGGCTCGCATCGGCGAGGAGGCGCTTCGCGGAAGCCAGCAGGTGGACCTGGACCCCGTGCCGACGGACATGGAGCAGGCCACGCTGCACAGCTTCCGCATCCAGGCGGAGGTGGGGCGCTACCTCTACGTGCGGGTGAAGAAGGGCACCCGGTCCGCGGGCGACTACGTGCTGGCCGAGCCCTACAACACCGTCCTCCAGGTGCCCCGCATCCCGAACGAGGTGAGCATCCAGCACGAGGGCGCGCTGCTCAGCCTCACCGGAGAGAAGAAACTCACCGTGCTGTCGCGCGGCGTCGGGGCGCTGCGCTTCTCGCTGAGCCGCGTGCTGCCGGACCACATCAACCACCTGGTCACCCAGACGGAGGGCCGCTTCACCCACCCCCAGTTCAACGCGTACGGCTTCAGCGAGGAGAACATCTCCGAGAGCTTCTCCGAGGTGCGCCCCATGAATGGCGCCGACACGGGTGAGACGCAGTACTCCGCCTTCGACCTGGCGCCCTACCTCACGCCGGAGGATGCCCCGGCCACCCGGCGGGGCCTGTTCCTATTCAAGGCCGAGAGCTGGAGCGAGGCCCACGACGAGTCCACCGGCACCGAGGACACCCGGCTGCTGCTGGTGACGGACCTGGGCCTCGTGGTGAAGGACAGCGCGGACGGCACGCATGACGTCTTCGTGCAGAGCCTCGGCACCGGCCAGCCCGCGGAAGGCGTGACGGTGAGCGTGCTGGGGAAGAACGGCCTGCCGGTGGTGAGCGCCACCACGGGCGCGGACGGCCATGTCGCCTTCCCGAAGCTGACGGACTTCGTCCGCGAGCGCACGCCCACGGTGTACCTGGCGCGCAAGGGCGAAGACTTCGCCTTCATTCCCTTCCAACGCGAGGACCGGCAGCTCAACTTCAGCCGCTTCGATGTCGGCGGCGTGGAGAACAGCTCCGAGCCCGACGCGCTCTCCGCCTTCCTCTTCTCCGACCGAGGCCTCTACCGCCCCGGCGACACCTTCCACGTGGCCATGGTGGTGAAGCGGGCGGACCTGCGCCGCGCGCCCAAGGACCTGCCGCTGGAGGTGACTGTCACCGACCCGCGCGGCCAGCTGGTGCACCGGCAGTTGCTCTCGCTCTCCGCCACGGGCCTGGAGAAGCTCGAGTACACGACGGAGGAGACGTCTCCCACGGGCAACTACCAGGTCGACCTGTTCGTGGTGCAGGACGGCTACCGCAACGGCCTCTTGGGTTCCACCTCCGTGCGCGTGGAGGAGTTCCTCCCGGACCGGATGCGAATCGTCACGCGCTTCAACACCGAGGACGTCGACGGGTGGGTGTCTCCGAAGGACCTCAAGGGCCAGGTGTCGCTGAAGAACCTCTTCGGCATCCCCGCGGCGAATCGGCGCGTGACGTCCGAGGTGGCCCTCACTCCCGCGTACCCCAGCTTCCGCCAGTACCCCGGCTACCTCTTCCATGACCCGCTGCGGGCCCCGCGCAGCTTCACCGAGCGCCTGGAGGAGACCACCACCAACGAGAAGGGCGAGGCGGAGGTGGCGCTGGGCCTGGAGAAGTTCGAGAAGGCCACCTGGCGCGTGTCCTTCCTCGCGGAGGGCTACGAGGCGGAAGGAGGCCGGGCCGTGTCCTCCGCGGCGTCCCTGCTGGTGTCGCCGCTGCCGTACCTGGTGGGCTTCAAGCCGGACGGCGGGCTGTACTACCTGCGCCAGGGCTCCGCGCGCCAGGTGGACTTCATCGCCGTGGACCCCACGCTGAAGAAGCGGGCGGTGCAGGGCCTGAGGGCGGAGCTCGTCGAGCGCCGCTGGGTGTCCGTGCTCACGCAGCAGTCCAATGGCACGTACCGCTACCAGTCCGTGCGCCGCGACACCGTGCTGCGCACCCGGGAGCTGCCCCTGGGCGAGGCCGGCTTCAAGTACGCGCTGTCCACCGAGCATCCCGGTGACTTCGTGGTGGTGGTAAAGGACGCGGAGGGCACGGAGCTCGTCCGCGTGGAGTACTCGGTGGCGGGCCACGCCAACCTCACGCGCGCGCTGGAGAAGAACGCGGAGCTGGAGGTGAAGCTCGCGCGGAAGGACTACGCCCCCGGCGAGGACATCGAGCTGAGCATCAAGGCGCCCTACACCGGCGCGGGGCTCATCACGATTGAGCGAGACCGCGTCCATGCGTGGAAGTGGTTCAAGACGGACGCCACCAGCACCGTGCAGTCCATCCGCCTGCCGCCGGGCCTGGAGGGCAACGGCTACATCAACGTGACGTTCGTCCGCGCCATGGACTCGCAGGAAATCTTCATGAGCCCGCTGAGCTACGGGGTGGTGCCCTTCTCCGTGCGCGGCGGCAGACAGGCGCTGCAGGTGACGCTCACCAGCGCGGACAAGGCGCTCCCCGGAGAGCCGTACCGCATCCGCTACCGCGGCAACCGCCCGGGCAAGGTGGTGGTGTTCGCCGTGGACGAGGGCATCCTCCAGGTGGCCGGCTATGAGACGCCGGACCCGCTGGCGCACTACCTCAAGAAGCGCGCGCTGGAGGTGCGCACCGGGCAGATTCTGGACCTGCTGCTGCCGGAGTTCTCCGTGTCCCGGGCCGTGTCCTCCATGGGCGGCGACAGCGAGGGCGCGGCCGCCATCGGGAAGAACCTCAACCCCTTCAAGCGCAAGCGGGACAAGCCGGTGGCGTACTGGTCCGGCATCGTCGACATCGACGAGAAGGAGCGGGAGCTCGTCTACAACGTGCCGGGCGCCTTCAATGGCGAGCTGCGGGTGATGGCCGTCGCCGTGGGCGCGGAGTCGGTGGGCGCCGCCAGCCGGCGGGCCGTCATCCGGGGCCCCTTCGTCATCACTCCCAGCGTGCCCACCTTCGTCGCGCCCGGGGATGAGTTCACCGTGGGGGTGGCGGTGGCCAACACCCTGGAGGGCTCCGGCCGGGGCCGCGAGGTGGTGCTGGAGCTGAAGACGTCCGCGCACCTGGAGGTGCTGGACGAGGGGACGCGGCCCCTCAAGATTGACGAGGGCCGCGAGGCGAGCACCACCTTTCGGGTGCGGGCGAAGTCCGTCCTCGGCGGGGGGACGCTGGCCTTCACCGCGTCCCTGGGGAAGGAGCGGGTGAAGCAGTCCGCGAGCCTGAGCGTGCGGCCCGCGGTGCCCTTCCTGACGAATGTGACGGGCGGGCACCTCAAGGACGGCCAGGTGGACATCGCGGTGTCCCGGAAGATGCACGGCGCCTACCGGACGCTGGAGGTGAGCGCGTCGCCACTGCCGCTGGGCCTGGCGCGCGGCCTGTCCACGTATCTGGAGAAGTACCCCTACGGGTGCACCGAGCAGCTCGTCAGCCGCGCCTTCCCGGCGGTGGTGCTCAAGGGGCGGCAGGAGCTGCTGGGCAAGGGAGCGGTGGGGGCCGAGGACTCCTTCGCCACCGCGCTCCAGACGCTGCGCTCGCGGCAGAACGACGAGGGCGCCTTCGGGCTGTGGGCGGCCAATTCCTACGCGCCCACGCTGCCGGGCGTCTACGCGCTGCACTTCCTCACCGAGGCGAAGGAGCGCGGCTTCGCGGTGCCGCCGGAGGTGCTGAACCGGGGCCTCACGTGGCTGGGCGTCCTGATGACCCGCACGCCCGCCAACCTGAGCGAGGCGCGGAGCATGGCATATGCGCAGTACGTGCTCACCCGCAACGGCAAGGTGTCCCGCACGGAGCTGGAGTCGCTGCGCCAGTGGCTGGACACGCATGCCGCGAAGACGTGGCCCACGGATTTGACGGCGGCGTACCTCGCGGCCTCGTACAAGCTGCTCAAGCAGGACAAGGAGGCCGAGGCGGCGTGGGCGTCGGTGCGCGTGGGCACGCCGCAGGAGGCCGACTACCGGGCGCTGTATGACGGGCTGGTCTACGACTCGCAGGTCCTCTACCTGCTGTCGCGCCACTTCCCCGAGCGGCTCGGGGACGTCACGGCCGACATGCTCATCGGGATGTCGCGGCCCATCGCCGAGGAGCGCTTCAACACGCTGTCCTCCGCCTACGCCATCCTCGGCCTGGAGGCGTACGCCCAGGCGCTGGGGGCGAAGGGGACGCCGGCGCGCAGCGGCACCGCCATCCTGGAGCAGGTGGCGGACGCGTTCCGCCCGCTCACCCTGCCCGAGGGGCTCTTCCCCCAGGTGGCCTTCTCGGAGGCGGCCACCGGCGTGCGCGTCCAGGGCCCGCCGGACGCGCCGCTCTTCTTCCAGGTGACGCAGGCGGGGTACGACCTGGAGCTGCCGGCCCAACCCCTCGTCCAGCGGCTGGAGGTGCAGCGGGAGCTGCGCGGGCTGGACGGCAAGGTGGTGAAGGAGGTGCCGCTGGGCGGCGAGGTGGAGGTCCACCTGAAGCTGCGTTCCGTCGGAGGCGACGCCTCCCACGTTGCCATCACCGACCTGCTGCCGGGTGGCTTCGAGGTGGTGATGGAGGACACGCAAGCGGGCAGGCCCGCCACGAGCGGCTGGGTGCCGCCGGTGGGCAGTGAGCGCTCCTCGTTCTCCCCCGAGTACGGGGACGTGCGCGAGGACCGGGTGGTGCTCTACGGCACGGTGGGCAGCCGCGTCACCGAGTACGTCTACCGAATCAAAGCCACCAACACCGGGCAGTACGTGATGCCTCCGGCCTTCGCCGAGGGCATGTATGACCGCGGCGTGCGGGCACGCTCGGTGGGCTCCTCGGTGGCGGTGCTCGCGCCGTGAGCCGACAGGGACTGCGCCGGGTGCTGATGGCGGTGCTGGGGCTCGCGGTGCTGTACGCCGCGGTGCCCCGGCCGCCGCTGCGCGAGGGGCTGGGCTTCTCTCAGGCGGTGTTCGACCGCGAGGGCGGGCTGCTGCGGCTCACCCTGTCTCCGGATGAGAAGTACCGGCTCTGGGTGCCGCTGGAGCGCATTCCCCCGGCGCTGGTGGAGGCGACGCTGCTCCACGAGGACCAGCACTTCCGCGAGCACTTCGGCGTCAACCCCGTGGCGCTGGGCCGCGCCGTGTGGAGCACCTACCTCACGGGCGGACGGCGCATGGGCGGCTCCACGCTCACCATGCAACTGGCGCGCATCCGCTATGGAATCGAATCCCGGACGCCAGCCGGCAAAGTCCTCCAGATGCTGCGGGCGCTCCAGCTGGAGTGCACGTACTCCAAGGACCAACTGCTGGAGGCGTACCTCAACCTGGCCTCGTATGGCCGCAACGTGGAGGGCGTGGGCGCGGCCAGCCTCATCTACTTCGCCAAGGACGTGGAGCGACTGTCGCTGGCGGAGGCGCTCACCCTGGCCGTCGTCCCGCAGAGCCCCGTGCGCAGGGACCCGGGCCGGGACGGTGGCGCGCTGACAGCGGCGCGGCTGCGCCTGTTCGAGCGGTGGCTCGTGCTCCACCCCGAGGACGCGGGACGCCGGGCCCTGCTGGCCCTGCCGCTGCCGGTGCGCACGCCGGACGCGCTGCCCTTCCTCGCGCCGCACTTCGTGGGCCGGGTGCTGGAGGTCAGCCCTCCCGGGGCGAGTGTGCGGAGCACGTTGGACCTGTCCCTGCAGCGACTGCTGGAGCGGCACGTGCGGCAGTACGTGGAGCGGCGGCGCGAGGTGGGCATCCACAACGCGGCCGCCATGCTGGTGGACTGGCGCTCGCGGGAGGTGCGCGCGGTGGTGGGTTCGGCGGACTTCTTCGATTCCGGCATCGACGGGCAGGTGGATGGCACGCAGGCGAAGCGCTCGCCGGGCTCGGCGCTCAAACCGTTCATCTACGGGCTGGGCTTCGACCAGGGGCTGCTCCACCCACGCACCATGATGAAGGACGCGTCCACCGGCTTCCGAGGGTATGACCCGGAGAACTTCGACGGCGAATTTGTCGGGCCGCTGGCGGCGGAAGACGCGCTGGTGCGCAGCCGCAACATCCCCGCGGTGGCGCTGGCGCGTCAGCTTCGCGTGCCCGGCCTGTACGGCTTCCTGCGCCAGGCCGGCGTCACCGGGCTTCGCTCCGGTGAGCACTACGGCCTGTCTCTGGCGCTGGGCTCCGCGGGCGTCACCATGGAGGAGCTGGTGGAGCTGTACGCCATGCTCGCCAACGGGGGCGTGCTCCACCCGCTGCGCACGGGCGTGGAGCCCGCTGGCGACGAGGGCGTGCGCCTGCTGAGCGCCGAGGCCAGCTTCATGGTGCTGGACGCGCTGGCCCAAGGGCCCCGGCCCGCCCAGTCCTTCCGCGCCGAGTGGGCGCGGGACACGGTGCCGGTGTCGTGGAAGACGGGCACCTCCGCCGGCTTCCGGGACGCGTGGAGCGTGGGCGTGGTGGGGCCGTATGTCGTGGCCGTGTGGGTGGGCAACTTCGACGGGCAGCCCAACCCGGCCTTCGTGGGGCAGACGGCCGCCGCGCCGCTGATGTTCGAGCTGGTGGACTCGCTGCGCGCGAAGGACCCCGACATGCACCGGGTGCGCCCGACGCCTCCGCCCGGCGTCAGCCGGGTCCACGTCTGCGCGCTGTCGGGAGGCATCCCCGGGCCGCACTGCCACCGGAAGGCGAGCACCTGGTTCATCCCCGGCACCTCGCCCATCCACACCTGCGACGTGCACCGCGAGGTGCTGGTGGACACGCGTACGGGCCTGCGGGCCTGCGCGCCCGGTCCCTCCACCCGCGCGGAGGTGTTCGAGTTCTGGCCGTCCGACTTGCTGCGCCTCTTCCAGAAGGCGGGCCTGCCCCGCCGTGTACCTCCGGCGGAGGATGGGAGCTGCGGCCTGGAGCAGCGCGCCAGCGAGGGCACTCCGCCGCGAATCACCACGCCCGAGGACGGGTTGGACTACAGCCTGCGGGTGTCCGCCCCCGGGCCACAGACGGTGCCGCTGGCGGTGGTGACGGATGCGGACGTGCGGCGGGTCTTCTGGTTCGTGGACGAGCAACTCGTGGGCACCGCCCCTCGTGGAGAGCCGCTGCACTGGAAGGCCCGCCCGGGCACCTGGGTGGTGCGCGCCGTGGATGACCGGGGCCGCTCCGACGCGCGGGCCCTGACGGTGCGCCTGGTGCCTTGAGGACGGTAGGCCAGGGCTTCCGTTGACGGGCGTGAGCCCGGCCTTGAAGTATGCTCCGTTGAGAGAGGAACGGACATGTCCAACGGGAAGAGGAGGGCCGCCAATCCGGGGCGCTCCGACGAGACACGCATCGCGCCAGAGGAGGACGAGGACGCGACGCGGGACATCCCGCTCCCCAGCCATGATGAGGATGCGACGGGGGACATCCCGCTGCGCACCCGCGCCGAGGAGACGCGCATGGCGCCGCTGGAGACCGGCGCCATCGAGACGCGCATGACTCCGCCGGGCCCGGGTGACGCCCATGCGACGCGCATGGGGCCCCTGGACGCGAAGGCCCCTCGTGGGGGCAAGCCTCGCGGTCGGGACGTGGAGCAGGCCGGGCCTCCAGGAGACCTCGTCACCGACATCCGGAGCCAGAAGCCCCAGGAGGACATCCGCACGGACGTGATGAGTCAGAAGCCCCCGGCAGGCAAGGCGGGCGGGGCGAAGCCGACGGGCTGGCTGGCGAAGGGCGGCGAGAAGCGCGTGAGCCCGGCGCCCGAGAAGGTGGGCGTGGTGCGCCTGAACCCGCTGGAGCCCGCGAAGGGGAAGGTCGCGGCGGCGGAGGACGAGTCTCCAGCCCTGCGGACGATGTTCGCGAACCACTCCGCGCTGCTCGCGGAGCAGCTCCGGAGCGCGCTGTCCTCGAAGATGTATGGCCGGGGGCCGCACCGGGTGCTGCGCATCGACGAGCCGGAGGGCCCGAGCACCGCGGGCGGCAAGCTGGCGCGGCAGTCCATCTCCCTCGTGCCCCGGAAGGGCACCGGGCCGTCCGTGATGTGCGGCTGGGTGGACGTGTCCCGGCGCGAGGCCCAGTTGCGCAACTTCGAGGGCGTGGCGAAGCGGTACGAGACGCACCACGGTGAGCCCCTGGAGATGCAGGCCGCGGAGTACGAGCGGTTCCTCCAGGACGTGGAGGAGGTGCTCACCAAGGCCGTCATCAAGGTGCGCATCATCGTCCCGGAGGAGCAGGGCGCGGTGCGCGTCATGCATTCGGCCAGCCCTCGGCGGAGCGGAGTTCCGGTGCTGGTGGCGGTGCTGCTCGCCGCGCTGACCTTCATGGTGGGACTGGCCCTGGGGCGGATGCAGTTCTGACGCGGCTGTTGCCGTACTGAGGCTTCCACGACTCGGCCCGCCTCCGGGGCGCCACACACACTGGCGGAAGCCGGGGCTTGCGCCGGAGACGTCGAGGCGCTGCCCGCATCCAGGCCGCCGGAGTCATCGCCGGAAGGGGTGCCTCGTGGCCCCGAGTCCTCTTCGCGTACCAGGGCCCGCAGGAGGGCCCGGGCCTGGGTGCGCACTTCGGCTTCGCCCACCTTCTCGCCCTGCTGTGCCGCGCGCGCCAGCTCCAGCAACGCGCCCCACACCAGCCCCTCGCCCAGCCGCACGCAGTCGGGTGCCAGCGCCCCCTCGCGCACACCTTGCTCCAGCACCTGGCGCACCTGGGCCCGTGTCGCGCCGCCATTCGACTGTTGCGGAATGATGGCTCCGGCCACCCGAGGCGTGGGGGCGGGGCGCGAGTGCGGCCCGTACTCCTGCGCGTGCCAGTGCAGGAAGGTGAAGTTGAAGAGGTCCGGCTTCGTCAGCGCCCACCACGCCAGCTCCCACCAGAAGCAGAGGAAGGCCTGGGCGAAGTCCACGCCGGGCTTGCCGTGCGCCAGCATGAAGGCCACGTACCCCTGGTAGCTCAGCTCCTTCTCGGTGAAGTCGCGCACCGCCAGCGCCAGCCCCAACTTGCTGCCGTAGTGCCGGTACAGCGACCCCACCGACATACGCATGGCCCGGGCCACCTCCGCCGCCTGCGCGTTGTCGTAGCCCCGCCGGGCCAGCAGCCCCGCCGCGTCACGCATGGCATCGGCGTGCATCATCTCCAGGAAATCCATGACCCTGCCCCTCCCCGCCCCTCGGGCGACTGGTTGCCGCGAACGAGACGTCCTGCCGCTTCCTCCCCCCGGGGGAGGGGCCTTCGCGGAATGAACGTTCCTTCCACCTGCACCTGTCTACCGGGTGGGTCCGACATGGGGTGCGTCGCAAGGCAACGTCCCGGGTTGCAGGCCGGCGTGACTCTCCCTGTGCCTGGCGAGTTCCGTAGGGACTCCAGGGGGTTGTTCCCGCACGGTCTCTCGGGGCCGGAGCGCTCTGGAATGCCGAGGAAGGCGCGCCCAGGTGCCGTCGTGCAGTGCCGGCGCATTGGGGCATTTGTCGCTCCGGCAGCGAGACGCTGGCGCAGCGGCTCGGTCACCTGCGCTGACGGGCATGCCGCGAGCGAGGCGGGCCCGGCGCAGCGGCTACGTGCTTGACGCCTCGCGGACAGGACACCGCCAGGCCTTCCCAGAGGCCCCCTCAAGAAGGGGCTCCGTGGCTGACACCTCGCGGACAGGCCACCCGCCAGGCCCTTCCAGAGACCACCTCAGGAGCCTGCCGCGTTCCGCACTCCCGACCTGGAGTCCAGAGACCACCTCAGGAACCTGCCGCGTTCCGTACGCCCGACCCGGAGTCCAGAGACCACCTCAGGAGCCTGCCGCGTTCCGCACTCCCGACCTGGAGCGCGGATTCCTGGCGACGAGAACGGGGGCCTGCTGCCCTCCGCGCTCGCCATCTGGAAAGTCGGACTCCGGGTGCCCCTGTCTGGTGTCTGGCTCGGCCTTTCCGCATGTCGGCGCGTCTCAGAGCGGGGCTGAGCCGCTGAAGGAGCGCCCTCCCCGCGGGCCATCCGAGGGGGCGGGCCAATATGGCGAAAGTCGAGTCTGAGCCGCTGAGGCTCCGCGCTTTCGGCTCACTCGGCGGAGCGCACCAGGTCCTTCACGCCCTTCGCCGCGAGCCCGGAGGGGACGAGGCGGAAGAGCGTGTCACGCAGGAAGCGGACGGTGGGGCTCTCCAACTGGGCCAGCTGCCCCATGCGCCACGAGCGGTCCACGATTTGATTCGCGCGCTCGCGGCGGAGCGCCTCGTACGCGGCCAGCGAGGCGGCCACCGTGTCGCCACGGGCGAGCTGCTCGGCCAGCACCACGGCGTCCTCGATGGCCTGGCACCCGCCCTGCCCCAGGTTGGGCGTCATGGGGTGCGCGGCGTCGCCCAGCAGCGTCACCCGGCCCTTGCTCCAGCGAGTCACGGGCGGCCGGTCATGGATGTCCGTGCGGACGATGGAGTCCTCCGGCGTGGCGGCGAGCAGGTCGGCGATGGGCGCGTGCCAGTGCCCGAAGAGGGACTGGAGCCGGACGCGCGTCTCGCCGGGCATGTCCCGCTCGCCAGGCGGCGCGTTGAGCGTGGCGTACCAGTACACCTGCCCGGAGCCGATGGGCACGACGCCGAAGCGCGCACCGGGGCCCCATGTCTCCGAGACGTGGCCCGGCCGGGCGCTGGGGACCTCGGGGGCGATTCCGCGCCAGCTGGTGTAGCCGGAGTAGCGCAGGGGCGCGTCACCGAGCAGCCCGCTGCGCACCGCGGAGCGCAGCCCGTCCGCGCCCACCAGCACGTCCCCCGTGACGGTGCTCCCGTCGGACAGCGTCACGGTGATGCCCTGACCGTCATCCTTGAAGCCCGTCACCGCGCGACCGAGGCGGACGTTCTCCGGGCCCGCGTGCTCCAGCAGCACGGCCTGCAAGCGGGCCCGGTGGAGGCACGTCATGGGGACGCCCAGCTCCTGCTGGAGCTTCTGGATGGGGAGCCGGGTGATGGCCGCGCCCGAGGGCCGGAGGATGGCGCTGTCGATGGGGCTGGCGCCCGCCGCGGCCACCGCGTCCGACAAGCCGATGCGACGCAGGGCCACGGCGGCATTCATCTGGATGGTGATGCCGGCGCCCACCCACTTGAGCGCGTCCGCGCGCTCGAAGACGGTGGCGGTGAGGCCCGCGCGGCGGAGCGCGCAGGCCAGGGTGAGGCCGCCGATACCGGCACCGGCGATGAGGACGTGTCTGGAGGGCTGGGGGGTCACCAGCCGTTGTTGTACACCGAGTGGCGCATGGTGTTGTCCGGACCGCGGTAGAAGATGTCGAGGCGTCCAGAACCCCAGCTCACGGCATCCGGCGAAGAGGTCAGGTCACCACCGAGCCACTGCCACCCCGTCCAGCCGGAGCCGGTCCACGAGTTGATCCACAGCTGGTTGTCCAGGCCCCGGCCGAAGACGTCCAGCTGGCCCGGCCCCCGGGAGGCAATGCCGGGAGACGACGTGAAGCCACCGCCCAGGGACGTCCACGGGCTCCACACGGAGCCGTTCCACGCCGTGTGGATGTACGAATTGTCCGCGCCCCGGGCGACGACGTCGATGCGGTTGGGGCCCCAGCTCACCGCCGCCGGGTCCGACGTGAGGTTGCCGCCCAGCGAGTACCAGCCCACCCACTGCGAGCCGTTCCACGCC